>VBHO01000075.1:13629-15535 GCA_005882045.1 Chloroflexota bacterium
CGGAGGCGCCCGGCCGGACGGCGAGTAGCACCGCGGGCGGCAAGAAGGGCAGCAATCCGGCGACCATGATCAGGGCGCCGACGACGTGCTCCCGGATCCGAAGGAGCAACGACTCGCCGGACGGGCGCGCCAGCACCATACTGACGAGGAAGAAGACCGCGGCGAGGAACAGCAGGATGTAGGCGAAGTAGTAGTCGATCCAGGTGGTGAGCCCCAGCACGGCGCCCGCCCCGACCAGGTTCCAGCGCGAGCCGCCCTGCCGCCAGCGCACCAGCAGCCAGAGCAGCGCGGGAAAGACTTCCATATGCGCCTGGGGCATGTGGCCGGTCGCCTTCATCTGGTGGTAGGGAAGGAAGGCGAAGGCCAGTGCGGCAAAGGTCGCCCCCCAGGTTCCTGCCGAAAGGCGCCGTGCCAGCAAGAACATGAAGAACGCGCTCAGGGGAAAGCTGCTCAGGACGCCGAGGTTGAAGGCAACCGTTGGCCCGAACAACAGGCTCAATGGCGTGAAGACCAGGATGGGCAGGACGGCGAACGGTTGCCGCGCCCAATCCGCGCCGAAGGGAGCGCCCCACATCGTGTTGTCGAGCAGGGGTTTGCCGTGCTGGAGGGCATAGGCCCACCACCAGAAGGTGGAGATGGCGCCGGTTGAGTCGCCCGGCGTGCCATAGATGGACGAGTCCAGGTGCAGCACGAGGGGAAAGGTCGTGACGCATCCGATCACGGCCGCCAAGAGCGTGACCGACCACACAACCGGCCAGCGCGCCACGCGATGTGATGCCTCCGACGTGCGACCCATGCCGGGGAGCGCCGTCGCGGCCGGCTGGCTCAACGCCGGCGGTCGGCCCACATCCCGATGACGGTCCCGAGCGCCGCGGCGCCGAGCTCGCCGCTTTTCATCGCGAACATGCCCACCGTTCGCAAGGGCTGCGCGCGGAGCAATCGGCGGTTACGGAAGAACGCGGGTCGAAATAAGCGCGCCTGACCGCGCGCGGTCCGTGGATGTTTGCGCAGGTAGCGCGCCATGGTGCGCCCATAATAGAACTTGGTCCGCATCGTTTCGCCTAAGCGCAGCCGCCCTTCGTCATGAATCAGCGGCGTGCGCGAGCGGCCCACCGGCAAACCGCGAGCCCGGATCCGCGCCGTCAGGTCCCAGTCCTCTTCGCCGGTCAGTTCCTCGTCGAAGCCGCCCAGTTCGGTAAAGAGCGTCGCCTCGATGAAACGGGCGGCTTCGATGGTGTCGTCGCCCACGTAGCAGGCGCGCTCGAGCGCCTTGCAGGCGGCCCAGAACCCCTGACCTTCGGACACCTCGGGCACGATGACAGCGCGAAACCCGGCCTGTCCCTGCTGGAGACATTCCGCCACCGTACTGGGCGCGAGGATCATGTCGCTATCGACGAACAATAGCCAGGCGGCGCCTGCCATCGCCGCACCCAGGTTGCGCTGGCGGCTCCGCTCCGGACCCGCCTGCAAGAAGTTGGTCGTGTGGCGGCGGGCGATCGCCGGCGTGTCATCGGTCGAGAAGTTGTCCACCACGATTGACGTGACGGGCACGGTTTGCCGCTGGACGCTGCTAAGGCACGCCTCCAGCGTCGCCGCCGAGTTGCGAGTGGTGACGATGACCGCGGTGTGGCTGCTCACGAGAGTCGGGCCAGGACGCCCTGGCGAAGCACCTCGGCCGAGCGGTCGTAGTTGAAGGTCTTGCTCAACTCGAGTGCGGCGGCGCCCAGTCGCTGCGCGAGCGCGCGCTCCTGGATGATGCGCCGCATCGCCGCCGCCAGGTCAGCCGGCGTGGGCGGCACGACAAGACCAGTCACCTCGTGACGGACCGCGTCTCTAAGTCCGGGCACGTCGTAGACGATGGAAGGCGTCCCGCAGGCGGCCGCTTCCGTGACCACCAGGCCCCAAC
>VBHO01000206.1 GCA_005882045.1 Chloroflexota bacterium
CGTCAGGCTGGCGCCGAAAATGGGCCGCACGTCGGCCGCTGTGGCAAAGCGCCAGAGGCGGCGGTGCACGCCCCAGAGCGAGGTCATGAGGAGGTAGAGCGCAACCAGGGGGACTATCCAGGTTGTCATCGATGACAGGTAGCCGCCCAGCTCAGAAGTCGGGTAATCCAGGAGCCGAAGAAAGAGGGCCGCGTAGAAGGCAAACGCGATCACCGGCGCATCGAGCAGAACCCATGGGACGTAGCGGCGCACGGACCGTGCCAGCCAACGGAAAGCGAAGGAGTCCAGGCCGAAGACGGCGCCAACCGTCTGCCCGATTATCCTCAGGTCCGTCCAAAAACTGTGGTGGAGCAGATAGCGGAGGTCGATTGCGAGTTTGTCCGGAAGGATGACCTCGGCGTACCTGGCGGCATTCGACCCGATCTCCTTCTCCTCGTTCCTGTATACGAGTGATGCCGGGCTCGTCATGCCAGGCCGGAGCGCAAGAAGACGACGGAAGAGCGGTGGGTATCGGTCCACCATCTCCTGGATCTCAGGGCGTGGCCCGACCAGGCTCATATCCCCCCGAGCGACGTTGATCAGCTGGGGCAGCTCGTCGAGTTTCGATCGGCGGAGGCGGCGACCCAGAACGGTAATCCGCGGATCATCCTGCGCGGTGATGCCCGGCCCGCGACGATCGGCGTCGGACACCATCGTTCGGAATTTGTAGATCCGAAAACGCCTCCCGTTCCTCCCGACGCGCTCGCCGCGGTAAAAGACGGGCCCCCGGGAGTCGCGCTTGATCAGGATGGCAATCACAAAGAAGAGTGGCGCCAGCACAACGAGTGAAACGGCGGAAACCGTCAGGTCGAACCCTCGCTTCACCATGGACCCCGGCCTACCCCTTACTGCCCGCTACCGGGGTCTCCTTTTCAGCTGGCGATGGCTTCGCGGTTTCGATGGGGGCCTTTCCATTGGGATGGCCATAGTTGTAGTCGTACGCGTAGTAGTAGTAGTTGCCGCCGGCAGCCTTCATCTTGTTCATCACGGATCCGAGCACGTTGCCACCCACGCGTTCCAGCGCCTGCTTAGCATGCTGTACGGCTGGATACGTTGCTTTATTGGTGTCAATTACAAGGATGGCCGCATCGACGCCGGCGGCTAGAACCGAGGCATCGGTCACGGCGTTAACCGGCGGCGTATCGATCACGACGTAGTCGAAACCCTTTCGGAACCTCGCCAGCAGTGCCTTCATGTGTGCTGAGCCCAGCACCTCCGATGGATTTGGCGGTGTCGCCCCCGACGCCAGAATGACGAGATCCTTGACCTGCTCATCCGGCACGAACAGCGCCGATTCCGGCATGTCCTGGACAATCAGGTTCGAGAGGCCAACGTTGCGAACCTTTCCAAACATTCGGTGCTGCGACGGGCGCCGGAAGTCCGCGTCGACGAGGAGCGTCGGGTGCCCAGCTTGGGCCAGCACGATGGCGAGGTTGGCCGCCGTCCGCGACTTGCCCTCATCCGGTACAGCGGAGGTAATGACAACCGTCTTCACCTCTTTGTCGACGCTCGAGAAAAGGAGGTTGGTCCGCAGTGCCTTGTACGCCTCAACGACCGGAGAGTCTCCACCAAGCGCGACCAGTTCGCCTCGCCGCTCAGGCTTCGCGAGCACAAATGCGATGTGCCCTAGCGGGACGAGACCGACGCGTTCGCGCAGGATCTCGTCGCTACGAACCGATTGATCCAGGTAGTCAAGGAGGAAGGCCAGCCCCAAGCCGACGACCAGGCCCGCAAGAATCCCGAGACCGATATTCAGCAACGGCTTCGGTGATACCGGATCAACAGGCACGATGGCGGGCGTCCAGATAACAAGGTTGTCCGCCGAGCTAGCTGTGGGCGCCTTCGCCTCCGTCCTCTGGATGTCTTTGATCTTCGCGATGAAGTCGTTGACCAGTGTGTTGGCGGTATCTTTTGCGCGTACCGGGTCCGTATCTCGCATGGCAACATCGAGGATGGCCGTATTCGGCGCCGGTGTAACCGTGATCTGCTTGGAAAGCGTGGCTGGGTCAGTCTTGAGGTTCAGGTCGGAAATCACTTGCTCCAGGAGCGGACGCTCGGTCATGAGCCGGGCATAGGTCCGCAAGATCTGATCTGTGGTCAGCGCCGCTACCCCGGGGTCCACTGACAGCGGCTGAGCGGGCCGCACAAGCAGGGAGGCCTTGGCCTCGTAAATTTTCGGGAGCTGGAGGCTGATGATGCCCGCCGCAAGCGCCGCGACGACTGGGCACAGAACGATCAGCCACGCCAGCCGGCGAACCACGCGCCAATACCGGATCAGTTCCACGGCGACCACTTATTGCGAAAAATTAAGCGATCTTTACCACGCAATGCCCACCCCAAATTGGTACATCTCATCAATTGAGCCCGTGCCTGGGGCTCCTCCCGCCTCCCGCCTATAGTAGCCGACGTGGCCGACGGCGCAAGGGCCCCCCGGGTCCGAGTGGACCTGCACCTGCACAGCTCGGCCTCCTTCGATTGCCGGGTGCCGCCGCTTGAGGTGGCCCGACGTTGCAGCCAATTGGGGCTGTCCCCCATCTTTCTGACCGACCACGAGGGAATTGGCGGGGCCCAATCGCTTCTCGAGGCCGGCCATCGAGCGGTCATCGGCCAGGAGATCCTGACGACCGAAGGCGAGCTGATCGGCCTCTTCCTGAAGCAGGCGGTTCCCAAACGGTTGTCGCCGGAAGAGACCGTAGCTGCGATTAAGGAGCAGGGCGGTCTCGTCTACTTGGAACACCCGTACGACAGCGGGCGCCGGAACCTTCGGGAAGAGGCGATTGAGCGGATCGCTGCTCAGATCGACA
>VBHO01000076.1 GCA_005882045.1 Chloroflexota bacterium
CTCAAATCACAGCTCCGCGGTCAACCGCTCCGCCTTGGACCAACGCACGGCCCGCTGCCCGCGGTTCCCAACGAGATTGTCGACTTGGACGATCCGTCCCAGGATCCGAGTCTCGAAACTCCGTTCAACCTCAAGACTGGCAAAGTCCTGGCTCCGGTTCTGCGCTGGGTGCTCCCCGGGAACCGGGCGTTCATCGTGTATTCAACCAGCGACTGCTCGAGCTCGACGATTCGCATCGTTGATCGGCTGACTCAGAAGGATACGCAACCCGAAGTGAGCCTTCCAGACTGCTACCTGACCCCGATTCTTCTTCCAGGTACGTCGGTGCTCCTTTCCCACTGGAAACATCCGAACGGTAGCCAGAATCAGGTCCAGGACCTTGGCGAGGTCATGTACGACTGGTCGATGGCCCGTGTCGTCAAGTCCTATGCGCCACCATCAGCGAGCTTCACAGGTGGCCTCGTGTCCCCAGATGGAAGCCTCTTGTACACGCTCGACGCCTTCTCGGACTCCCCCGCGCGACTAGCGCACACCGCAATCCCTCTTGTACCGGTCGGCTTAAACCCGGGCGGCATCGCCCTCTCGATCGATGGCAAAACGCTTTACGTCAACCAGGGCGACTCGATCGCAACGTTCGACGCCCGAACTGGTAGCCCTGGACCCGTGCTGATGTTCAAAGACAGCAAGCCGGGTTCGATTTCGCTCTTACCGGGCTGGCTTGCTCCCATTGATGCCGACGCCAAGGAAGGCCTCGAGGTGGGTCACGGCATCGCCGTCGATCCGCAGGGCCGTTGGGTCGCCGCCCTTGGTGCCGACAACCCTGAAACCGAGGGGGCCTGGCTGTTCAGCCTCAAGGGCACGCCCCACCTTGTCCGGCGCATCGATCAGATCGGCGGACTTGGCGGGATCGCGTTCAGCCGGGACGGCAGCGTGCTCTATGGAGTCGAGCGCCAGTCGTACCTCGTCGTTATCAATCCGCAGACAGGCCAAAAGATCAAAGAGTTTCGCTACACACAGGCATCTGGCGTCTTCGGGATCGCCGGCGTAGAGGCGCCTTAGCTCTTCGGGCGGTGCCGCGCCTCGCCGTCGACGAACTCGTGCCGGAGCCGGGTCCGTGTGACCTCGTCCGCGAACCCGCCGTCGAGCGCTTGCAGATTCATGGCCCAGACCTGCTCGCGCGAGCAGCCCAGCACCTGTACGGCCGTCTGGAATTCCTGCGTCATGGTGACGGCCGAGACGGTCGGCGAGTCCGTGCTGATCGGTGTTCCTCGAGACGTCGGACGGCCTTGGTCTGCGCGTTACTCGTGGGCGCCATATCGAGCTGGATGCCCAGCTCCCGTATCGTCGCCATCACGTCGGCGTCTTCCTGGGCGCGCACGCCATGTCCAAGACGTCGCGCGCCCATCGAAATCGCCTGGCGCACGCTCTCGGGTCCGGCCGCTTCTCCGGCATGGATGGTGAGATTCAGCCCAAGGGCGCGCGCCATGCGAAAGGCGTCTTCGTGCAGGATCGGCGGGTGGCCGGCCTCATCGCCCGCCAGATCGAAGCCGATCACGCCCTCGCTGACAAAGCGGCCGGCGACCTGGGCCAGCGAGAGGTTCTGGGCGGGCGGCATGTCGCGCAGCGCGGTGACGATCACGCCGCCCTCGACGCCGAACGCTTTGCGTCCGGCAGCCCAGCCGGTCAGTACGGCCCGGATCACGTCGGTCAATGAGAGGCCCTGCTGGGTGTGCAACCAGGGACCGTAGCGAATTTCTGCGTACCGGACGTTGTCCTTGCTCAGGTCTTCGCAGAGCTCGTAGGTCGCCCGTTCCAGTGCGGGCCCGGTCTGCAAGACGGCAATGGGCAACTGAAAATACTCGATGTACTCAACGAGCGACGCCGTTCGGTCAGTCGCCTCGAGAAAGTCCTTGAGCTTCTCCAGGTCGTTCGTCGGAAGCGGCACGCCGCCCTCCTTGGCCAGTTCGAGGACCGTGCGCGGCCGCAGCGCGCCGTCGAGATGGAGATGCAGCTCCGCCTTGGGGATCGCGTGAAAATAGGCGGCGTCATCCATCGAAGATTCCGCCGTATGCTACCAGCCCGTCTTTCTCCGACCAGCCCGTCTTTCTCCCTCCCCCTCTGGGGGAGGGTCGGGGTGGAAGCTGCCTACGCCGATCGCGAGCTGGGCCTCACGCGCCGGGGTGGCGGGATGGCTTTGAATCGTCCCTCGCGGCGCTCGAGTGTCCAGCCTTCTTCGTGGACCATGCGGTGGTGCAGCCGGCAGAGTAACGCCAGGTTGGAAAGCGTCGTCGGGCCGCCTTTGATCCACCAGACGAGGTGGTGCCCGTCGCACCAGCTCAGGCGCCGGTCGCAGCCGTCAAAGACACAGTGCTGGTCGCGGGCCTCGAGGGCGCGCCGGGTCGACGGCGGGATGGTCCGGGTGGCATGACTCAGTTCGTGCTCGAGCTCGCCGCGGCCCGTGATCCGGATGAGCGCCGTATCGCAGGCATAGCGCTGGACCGTCGCGGCCGGCACCGTGCCGCCGCCCTCGAGCTCGCCCGCCGGCGCGCCCGGCATCCCCGCCAGGGTGTCGAGGCTGGCGCGGATGATCAGCTGCGGCCGTGGCCCGGCGCCATCGCGCTTGCCGCCCGCGCTCCGCTGCCGGCACAGTTCGATCAGCGCGTCGTGGTGCCGCTGCCCATGGCTGCGCGTGTCATCTTTCGTTGGCTGCATGAAGGGCTGGAGCGCGCCGCGCAGCGTCGCGCCGCCTTCGGCATCGAGCAGGCCGTCGATGCGGACCATGCCGTCCTGCGGCTCGCCCAGGTGCAGGTAACGCCGCGCATGCGCGCGGTTGGCCTCGGTCAAGGCGCCCTCCGCATCGACCCGGTGCTCGAAGTTCTTGGTCACCCCGAGGAACTGACCGGGGTCACGGGTTTGCGCCGCCTGCAACAGTCGGCCCTCTTCCTTTCGCACCGCCGCGGCCCCGACGTGCTCGGCCGTCCGCGCGATCAGCGCCACGTGCTGGTACCCCAGGTCGCCGCTGGCGAAGGCCGCCTCGGTCTGGGGCAGCTTCTCCAGCTGACGGGCGATTTCCACCCGCTCGGCGGCCGCACCACCCGAGAGCTTGCACTTCCACTTGAGCCAGGCGATGAGCGACAGCGCACCGTCGGCTTTATACTCGCCGGACTCGTCGAAGCGCCGCACCCCATTGGCGAAGGCGGCCTCGAGCGGGTCGATGCCGCTTTCGCGGATCTGGATCAGGCCTTCACCTAGAGCCTCGCCGTCGGCCTGGTGAACCCAGGCTGCCATCGCCTGGACGCCGTCCCGCATCTTCTCTAATGCGGCTTCGAAACGATGGGTCCGTGCTGTTCGCTCGACCTGGACCGCGGCCATGGTCTAAGCGTGCACCATGATCGCGACAGCTGTCTGTCGTAACCCAACCGAAGACAAAAATTTCCCGGCAAAAACGCCGGGGTCAGCGGCCGGCGCTACCCGTGCTGCTCGGCGGCGTGGTCCTCGGTGATGTACTGCTCGACCAGCTTGCCGCCGATCCCGACCTCATCGAGCGGCCCGTAGTTGTTCGTAACGTCGGATGTGCGCACGATCTTGGGGCCGGCCCAGTGTTGGACTGTACCGTTCATGTGCAGGACCCATACCTCCAGCTTGCCGTCCGGGAGGACGCTGGCAACTCGTGCGAAGCGACGACCGCGCGACTTCAGGCGGACGACGTCTTTGACGGCGAAGCGCTGCGGCGGGCTGCCGCCGGCCAGCCCGTCGGGCGACTCAGACAGCTGACCGGCCCGCGCCGGTAGCAGCTTGCGGGCGATGCGCGCCACCGGGTCATAGACATCCGTTGCCGTGCGCTCCTTCAGCGGAATGATGGCATTGTCCGTGATCTTGATGTGCTCGGGGCAGACCTCCTGGCAGCATTTGGTGATGTTGCACATCCCGATGCCCGCCTTGCCATGCAGCAGACCCGTGCGCTTCCGGGTATCCAGCGGATGCATCTCGAGGGCGGCGATCCGGACCATGTAGCGGGGCCCGTAGTAGGCCGACTTATCGTCGTGGTTGCGCAGGACATGGCAGACGTCCTGGCAGAGGAAGCACTCGATGCACTTGCGGTACTCGTACACACGCTCCGTGTCTTCCGGCAGCATCCGGTAGGGGACGGGCTCGTTGGCCGCCGGCGTGAACCCGGGGATTTGTTTGTTGACTTCGTAATTCCACGAGACGTCCGTCACGAGGTCCTTGATCAGCGGAAACGCCCGCATCGGCCGGACGTGGTTCTCCTGGTCACCAAACTCGTCGACGCGTGTTTTGCACATGAGGCGCGGCCGGCCATTGATCTCAGCGCTGCACGAGCCGCACTTGGCCGCCTTGCAGTTCCAGCGGCAGGCGAGATCGTTCGCAAAATTCGCCTGCACGTAGTGGACCGCGTCGAGCACCACCATGCCTTCGACCGCAGGGACCTCGAATCGCTGCTCCGCGCCGGAGTTGGTGTCCCCGCGGAAGATCTGGAGGACGATCGGGCCGCCGGCGGCAGCCATCGTTCCCGGCGTCTTGGCGCTCATCTACGGACCTGCTGGGCCTTTGGTGGGCTGGCGGCCGGCGGCGGCGACGCCGTGGACGTCGGTCCGGTCTCAGCGAACAGCTTGGCCAGCTCGGGTGGCATTTCCGGGACCGGGCGCGTCTTGAGTTTGACGTGCCCGCCCTCGTTATAGGCGACGAAGTTCACGCGGCCGAGCGCCGGGTCTTTCTCCAGATAATCAAGCCGCCAATGCGCGCCGCGGCTCTCGCGCCGCTCGATGGCCGCGCGCACGATGGCTTCCGCGATCGTCAACATGAAGCGAAGATCACGGGCGGTATGCCAGCCGGGGTTGTATTTCCTCGACCCAGGCACGTGGACCCGGGCCGAACGCTGCCGCAGCTCGAGGATGCGGTCAAGGCAGCTCTTGAGCGATTTTTCCTCCCGGGCCAGCCCGGCCCCGTCCTGCATCGCCTGCTGGAGCTGCTGCTGGAGCAGGTAGGTATTTTCTCTTCCGTCGGCACTAAGCGGCAGCAGCAGAATCTGTTGCTCCCCGGCGACCTGGCGCTCGTCGATCTTGCCCAACCCGACCTCGCGCACGTACGCACCGGCGGCGGCCCCGGCGCGCCGGCCAAAGACCAGAAGGTCTGACAGCGAATTGCCACCCAGCCGATTCGCCCCATGCAGTCCGGCCGCCGCCTCGCCGGCCGCATAGAGCCCGGCGAGCGTCGTGGCGCCGGTCTCGGCCTCGACGCGCAGGCCGCCCATCGCGTAATGGATCGTCGGCGCGATCTCCATGGGGTCCTTCGTGATGTCGATGTCGGCGAGCTTGAGAAACTGCTCGTACATCGACGGCAGCTTTTTCTTGATTTTCTCCGCCCCCAGATGCCGTACGTCCAGATTCGCCCCGCCGTGCTCGGTGCCGCGGCCGGCCTCGACTTCTTTGTAGATCGCTCGCGCCACCACGTCGCGGGACGAGAGCTCTTTTTTCTTGGGGTCGTACTCGAGCATGAAGCGCTTGCCTTCGCGATTGGTCAGGTAGCCTCCCTCGCCGCGCACGGCCTCGGTCACCAGGATGCCGCGGACCCCGGGCGGCCAGACCATACCGGTGGGGTGGAACTGGACCATCTCGGGGTCGAGGACCTCCGCACCGGCGTCGAAACCCATCGCGACCCCGTCGCCCGTGCCCTCCCAGGAGTTCGAAGTCACTTTGTAAATGCGGCCCCAGCCGCCCGTCGCAATGATGACGGCCTTGGATCGGAAGGCGACGAAGCGGCCATCAATCCGGTTGTAGCCGAACGCGCCGACGACCCGGTCACCATCTTTCAGCAGCCTGGTCAGCGTCACCTCCATGTGCACCTCGATGCCCAGCTGCACGATGCGATCCTGCAAACTGCGGATCATTTCCAGGCCGGTGCGATCACCGACGTGGCAGAGCCGGCGGTAGGTGTGGGCCCCAAACGCCCGCTGCAGGATGCGACCATCGGGCGTCCGGTCGAAGATCGCGCCGTAGGTCTCGAGCTCGTAGACGCGGTCCGGGGACTCGCGGGCATGCAGCTCAGCCATCCGCCAGTTGTTGATCAACTGGCCCCCGCGCATCGTGTCCTGGAAGTGGGCCTGCCAACTGTCCTCTGGGTCGACGTTGCCCAGGGCCGCGGCGATGCCGCCTTCGGCCATGACAGTGTGGGCCTTGCCCAGCAAAGACTTACAGACCACGTCGACGTGCGCGCCTGCCGCGGATGCTTCGATCGCGGCGCGCATGCCGGCGCCACCGGCCCCGATCACGAGCACGTCGGTCGTCAGGGTTTCGTAGGCCTCGCTCAGAAAATCACCCTTGGCTCATGAATGACCCCGGCCATCAGCAGCCGGATGTACACATCAGTGAGCGCGACCGAGAACATGCTGTACCAGGCCCATGCCCCGTGCCGCGGGTTCGCGCGGTTGAGCAGGATGACGATCCGCTGCCAGATGCGGCCGGCCGGCACCCGCGAGAAGCGATCGATCCGGCCACCCATCAGGTAGCGGAATGAATGACAGGTGAACGTGTACAGGCTTAGAAGGACGACGTTGACCAGCATCACCAGCGAGCCAAGGCCAATGAAAAAGCTCCCGTGGAACGCAAACGCGCGAACCACGTCAGCCCAGAGAAACAACAAGACGACCAGGCTCAGCAGTAGGAAATAGCGATGGTAGTTGTTCAGCACCCAGGGGAACCGGGTCTCGCCGTAGTAGCGGCCGCGCTTCAGCTCCTGGATGGCGCAGGCCGGCGGGTCCCAGAAAAATGACCGGAAGTAGGACTTGCGGTAGTAATAGCAGCTGCCACGGAGCCCCAGCGGGATGACCGCAAGGATGGGGATCAAAATCCCGAAGATCGGCACCTTGATCAGGCCGAAGCCGAGCCAGGTGGAGAAGAACGGCGAAACATACGGAGCAAAGACGACGTTGACCTGGTCAAAGACCGACCACGTCGCGTAGATGACGAAGGCGCTGTAGCAAACGACCGTGAGGGCCGGTTCGATCCACCAGGCCCGGCCCGGTGAGACCTCCTTGGCCGCGGCCGGCCGCGGAGGAACGACAGCTTCAACGGCCACGAAGCAATCTTAGTAGGCCGTCAGTTGGAATTTCCGCTTCGCCGTCCAAGGAGAACGCCGACGATGGAGGCGCCGACCGCCATGACCAGCGCGGTCCGAGCTTTGACGCCTCGTCGAGCGGGTCCCGTCTCTCCATTACTCGACGCCTCGAGCACGGGTGCGGCGTGCCGCCTCGCGTCGCCGACAGTCTTTGGCGCTGCGGCGATTTTGGCTGCGCCGGTGGGCCGCTCCACCTCCTCCGGGTAGAGCACGCTATTGACCTCAACGCCGACCATCGTGATCAGTCCCAGAAAGAAAAAGAATGTCATCAAGAGGAAGAACAGTCCAAACGTCGCGCCATATTGGTTAAGGCCCTTGTTAAACGAGATGTACAGCGGGAAAACGAGCGTGACCAGCTCAAACAGGACGGCCGCCACCAACGCGCCGGGGATGATTTTGCCGAAGTTCTGCTTGCGGTTCGGAATCACGAAATAAATAGTTCCGAACAGGAGGAAGCCCGCGGTGATCCCAACCAGCACCTGTAGGATGAAGGCCGCCGCTCCCGAGTACAGAAATTCTGGAATGTTGGGGATGTGCTTCAGGGCGGGAAGAAGGGCCGATGTCGCCACCGCAATGCCTACCAGGATGGTAAACAGGAAGACCATGCCAAAGGCGATCAGCCTCTGTCGAATGAAATCCCGAGGCTTGGTGTGATAGATCACGACGAACGCCTGCTCGATGGCGCCGAAAAGCGCCGATCCACCCCACAGCAAACCGACCAGGCCGACGATGAAGAGAACGCCGCTCTGGCTCTTTACGCCGTAGACCGCGTTAAAGAGTTCGGCCTGTTGCTTTGTATCGCCGGGGATAACGCTGAAGATCGTCTTGTAGACCGCATCGTTCGCGGCACCAAACATCCGCAGGGCATATCCGAGCAGTGACGAGGCAAAAATCACGATGGGGAACATGGCGAAGAGCGCGTTCCAGGCGATCAGGGCCGCCCAGTTTGGCGCCTGGTCCTCGAGGAACTTGCGGATGACGCGCCCCGGCACGCTGTCCATCAGCCGCCCCATCGTGACGATTCTACCTGTCATCGGTTCTATCAACTAAATGGCAACCGCGCCGGATGAAGTCGAGTCGCAGAAGCGTGCCGCCGCCGAGCGCGCGCTCGAGCTTTTGCGACCCGGGACCATCGTCGGGGTGGGCACCGGGAGCACGGCCCGCTACTTTATCGACGGGCTGGGCAGAAGGGTCCGGGAGGGCCTCACCGTGTCGGCCGTCGTGACGTCCGACGAGAGCCGGAGGCTGGCGGCGGCGGCCGGGATCCCCATCATCGACCGGATCGACGGCGGGCTCGACCTGGCGGTCGACGGCGCCGACGAAATCGACCCGGCGATCAATTGCATCAAGGGCCGAGGTGGGGCGCTCCTACGAGAGAAGATCGTCGCCCACGCCAGCCGCCGTTTCGTCCTGGTGGCCGACGAGCGCAAGCTGGTGGGCCGCCTGGGACGCGGCCCGGTGCCGATCGAGATCCTGCCCTTCCTCTGGGAGGCGACCAGCCGTTCGATCGAGTCGCTGGGGGGCCGGCCGGAGCTCCGGATGGCCGCTGGCGAGCCCGCCCGCACCGACAACGGCAACCTGGTCCTCGACACCAGCTTCGGGGTCGTCGACGCGGGCCTGGGGATGGCGCTACACGGCATCCCGGGTGTGATCGAACACGGGCTCTTCTTTGGCATGGCAAAGGCCGCCATCATCGGCTTGGCCGCAGGAATCCGCGTAATCGGTGAGCTGTGACCCGTTATGCTTAGGCGCTGAATGGCGTTCGAATACAAGGTTGTTACCACCGTCGAGGAAGCCAACCAGCTCTCCGAGGACGGGTTCGAGCTCTTTACCATCCTGCCGCCCGGACCGGCTGGCGGCCCCGATCGGCTTTACCTTCGCCGGGAAAAGCGCCGCGGACAGACACCAGGTTTCTCCCGAGAGTCCAAATCCGGCTAGAAGCGTCTGCCTAGGGCGAGGACCCGATTGACGGGGTTTTGGCGGCAACTTATACTACGGCTGTCTGGATTCCCGCAAATGTGGGGCGGAATTTCCGCCCTCGTTGTGTTTATTGGGATCTGTGACAGGGTAGGAGTGACAGGCCCGACGGCGGGCGTTCACAGGAGTTACCAGTGCTTCCAGGAATGACAATGTCGACCCAAGCGCCGGACTACTCGTCCGCGGTGCGCGCGATGTCGCAGGCCGCCGCCGAGTCGGAGCTGACGCACGCGCCGGTTCGGCTCGCCTACTGGCGGATCACGGCGTTGGACACGCTGCTCGACCGGCTGGAGGAGCTCCGGCTGGCGAACGAGCGGCTGCTTCCCGAGGACATCCGTGAGCAGGTCGTGAGCTACGCGGCGCGCCACGACGCCGAACTCGCCGATCGGCTTCGGCGGATCGATGCCGAGGACCTCAACGCGGTGCACGACGCCGTCTTCGAGGCGCAGGGCCGGGTGATGCTCCAGCTGGCCGAGCTGCGGCGGGTGCCCAACTGGCAGGATCTCGATCTCATCCTCGCACCCGGAGACGACGAAGCCGCCTAGCGGAAGCCTCGACGAGGGCGACCCCGCCGATCGGGAGCGGCCGCTCGATATCCTGGCGGACCGCGCCCGCCGGCTGCTCACGATCCAATGGGCCGACGGCCATCAATCGGCCTACGACTTCGAGTTGCTTCGCTGGAAGTGTCCGTGCGCCGAATGCGCCGGTGAGATGGGGGTGCCCGGGAAGATCGCCAGCACGGACGCGCTGAGTGACGATCAGGTCGAGCTCGACCAGGTGGAGGCCGTAGGCCTGTTCGGTATCCGTCCCTACTGGAAGGACGGGCACAACACAGGAATCTACGGCCTCAGCTTTCTACGAGCGATCTGCCCCTGCCGCGAGTGCGCTACGGCTTAGGCGGGCTTGCCGTTGAGGCCCAGGCTGGCTTCGAGCGCGGCCTTCGGCTTGTAGCCGACGACTTGCTCCGCCAGCTTGCCGTCGCGGAACATCGCCACATACGGAATCCCACGCACCCGGTAGCGCTCGGCCAGTGCCGGCTCCTCGTCGACGTTGACCTTGGTGATCTTGACGTCGCTATGCTCGATCGCGAGCTGCTCGAGGACGGGTGACAACATCTTGCACGGGCCACACCAATCGGCGTAAAAGTCCACGATGACCGGCTGCTCAGCGAGCAGGACCTGCTCTTCGAAGGTGGCGGTCGTTACCTTGACTGCTTTACTCATGAATCTCCCTTGGCTTATCCGAACCTATCAAGAGTAACTCAGATTCGACCCTGAAAATTCCCGAGTTGTATTCAGCGTCGATCGGGCCGCCTAGTTCGAGAAGACCTCCACGACCATGGTCTTGACGCCGTTGCTGGCGACGCCGATTCCAACCTGCTGGTAGGCGCTCTTCAGGATATTCGCCCGATGCTCCGGCGAGTTCATGAACATGGTGTTGATCGCGGCCATCGACGGGTTGGTGGACCAGGCGATATTCTCCCCGGCCGTTGTATACGGGATGCCCCAGAGGTGCATCAAGGCCGAGAAGGCGAGCTGCCCTGTGGCCGGGTCGTAGTGGGAGAAATACCCCCGGTTCAGCATGTCCTGGGCCCGATACTGGGCGACCCGCGCCAGGGCGCCGCTGAAGCGCAGGGCCGCCACGCCGTTCGCCGCCCGATCTTGATTGACCAGGCTGAACTCCACGCCGGCGGCGCCGCCCACCGGCGATACCGGGGGGGCCGCTGGCTTGGGGGGAGCCGGCCGAGCCGCCGCCAGGCGCGCCGGAACCGGGCCTGCCGCGGCCGCCGGCGCGGGGGCGGATGGCGCGTCGTCGACCAGCCTCGTCAGATCGTTCAGCCCGGCGTGCCGCGGCCGCAAGAAGGCCACATTGGCGCTCTGGAGCCGGCTGGCGACCACCGAGTGGGCACGCTGTGAACCGACGATGGCCAGGACGGCGAGCGTGAGCAGCGGAATGCTGATGATCAGCGTGGCACGGGTGACGGAACGTGACAATTCAAATCCCCCTTGTGATTTGAGTCGGCTCGGAGGATTCTAGGCCCGCTCTGCGCGCCGGACCAAGCCATCAGGCGTCCGAGAAACCCCTCTTCCGGGCTATCGCCAAGGTGGCAGTCCGGCTATCAGGCGGAGGCGGCCACGAAGAAGAGCAGCTGGCCGAGCAGTTGCCCCGGGAGGATGGCGATCATGGCCAGGTAGAGGAGGCCGGTTGTCGACATGAAGGAACGCATCCGGCAGGTCACCAGGGCCAGGCCGGCGGCCACCAGGGGCAGGATCACCGAGCCGAGCCCCCAGAGCACCGAGAGAACCGGGCTCAGGCCCAGCGCATGTGTCGGCGAGCCGGAGCCGCTGCCGACCCCACCCAGCGTCAACGGCACGACCGCAGCCTGCAGGACCAGGCTGATCAGCAGCACACCAATCGCGAGCAGCAGCGGGCGATTCGTCAGCGCCGGCGTCACCAGGTACCAGTGCCCGAGCAGCATCCCGGTGGTCGCTGACCCCAGGACCGCCGCCGAGAGAACCACCGTGAGCGCGATGCCGACGCCGTCGAGACCCGACCCCGCCATCGGCCAGAACGCCGCCGCGATCGCCGCCAGCATCAGGCCCGCGGCCAGCAGCGTCACGGCTGAGCTCGCGGTCGACGGGCCCCTGCCCCGCCAGCTGATGACCGCGTTCACGACCAGGGCCAGCACGAAGCACCCCTGAAGGAACACCAGGGCATTGGCCGCCCCCTGATTGATGCTCAGCAGTCGGTGGTACGAGCCCGGTGGCGCGGCGAGCACCACGAGGAAGGCGAGGATGCCGAGGATCGCGTAGGTCACGGCGATGAATTTCAAAAAGCCCGGGGTCAGTCCGCCCGCCAGCCGAAGGTAGGCGACCGTGGCGATGCCCCCGACCGTGGTCCCGGCGAGGATCAGAAAAAGCGCCAGTGGCAGGGTCAGCGTCGCCACGCATTCGTGGCAGCTGGTGATCGGAACGGCCTCGAGCAGGAGCATGCGGGCCGATATAGATTAGGCAACATGGCGTCCGAACCAGATAATCCGCACGGCTTTGTACCGGTGAGCTACGAAAACGGGACCTGGAAGACGACGGATGGAAACGAGGTGCCCTGGTACGAGGTGCAAACCGACCTGCTGCCCGAAGCGGAGGTGCAGGGTGCGCTCGAGCGGGTCTTGAGCGTTTACGGCGTGAGCGACGTCGTGGTCGACGCCTTCGACCAGTTTCGGAAAGAGCTGAAGCGGCCCTCGCCGCCAGATGAAGGTTCCTCCCCCTCCGGGGAAGCCCATCGTGGGGGCTGATGATCTTTCGACGCGACCGCGAGCCGGATCCCCGGGTCGTCAAGGACCCGCATCGCCTGCCGCCCGGCCAGGTCCTGACGCAGAAGTGGCCGGTGCTCTCGTACGGCAGCACGCCGCGCTATGACATGACGAAGTGGCGGCTGCGCCTTTACGGCGAGGTCGAGGCACCTACGACACTGACCTGGGACGAGGTGCGCAAGCTGCCCTCGACAGCGATCACCGCCGACATGCATTGCGTGACGACCTGGAGTCGCCTCGACAACGCCTGGGAGGGGATTGCGTTCAAGGACCTGGTGGCGCTGGTCAAACCGCGTAGCCATGCCGCCTACGTGATCGCCCATTGCGACGCCGACTACACGACCAGTCTGTCCGTCGAGATCCTGGCCGACGATGACGTCTTGATCGCCTATCGCCACGATGGCGCCGAGCTCACCGCGGACCACGGCGGGCCGCTGCGACTGGTCGTCCCCAAGCGCTATGCGTGGAAGAGCGCGAAGTGGCTGGAAGGGCTGGAGTGGGTCGAGCACGATCGGCTCGGATTCTGGGAGCGCAACGGCTACAACAACGCCGCCGACCCCTGGAAAGAAGAGCGGTACTGGTAGCTATACTCGAGTAACGGGGTGCGTTTGGAACGCTGAGAGGTGGAATGCTCCACCAACCCTTGGAACCTGATCTGGGTAATGCCAGCGGAGGGATACACATGACTGCACAGGTCGACCTCCATGAGGTCCCATCAGATGCGTTTCTCAAGGTTGAGACGCGCGGTATCGACGCCATCCCGGATGCGGAGCGGCACGGCCGTCCAACAGAACTGGGTTTTCTCTGGGCGGGTGCGTTCGTCAACTACGCCAGCCTGCTTACGGCAAGCCTGCTGACAACCTATTACGGGCTCGGGGTTTGGGACGGCCTGCTTGCGGTCCTCTTCGGCACGCTGGCCGGAGCGGTGATCCTCGGCCTCCTGAGCAACACCGGACCGAAAAGTGGCCAGCCGCAGATCGTCTTTACTCGGCGCATCTTCGGCAAGCGCGGCGCATTTCCCGGTGCTGTGCTAACCCTCTTCCTGGGCGTCGGATGGTTTGCGGTGGACACCGTTATCGCCGCGCTCGCGGGTGTCCAGCTGCTTCAAGTCGCGGGCGTCCGTCCCGATGTGGCTGGCAAGTTCTTGTTCCCCTGGGTGCTCGTGATTGCTGCGGTGAGCGTCGTCGTTGCCGTCTATGGTCACCGAACGATCAAGGTGTTTGAGACCTTTGGGGCGGTGGCGTTCGCCGCGTTCTCACTGCTGCTCTTCGCCCTTTTGGCCGGCCAGATGCATTGGACCGTCGGCTCGACCGCGTCAGGAGCCGATTACCCTGGGGCATTCGTGCTCGGCGTGATGAGCTGCTTCGCACTCGTCGCCTCCTGGTATCCGTTCGCCAGCGATTACTCGCGCTACCTGCCAGCGCGTAGCTCGGTGCGGGCGGTCACCTGGTGGCCGATCGTCGGCGTTACTCTTCCGATGCTGCTGTTGGGACTGTTTGGCTTGCTCTTGCCGACGATCGATCCGAAGTTGGCGAGCGACTCGGGCGTCCTGGCGGTGATCACCCGACACGCACCGGCCGCGGTCGCGGTGCCGTTCTTCGCCTTTGTCATCCTGGGCGAAATCTGGGCGAACTACCTCGATGTCTACACCGCTGGCCTGGTCACGCAGACCCTCGGCATCCGCCTCAAGCGCTGGCAGACGGCGCTCGCGGCCGGCATCCTGGGTGCCGCCATTGCGACCGTGGCGGTAGTCATCTGGGACTTTCACCTCTTCTACGAGGACTTCCTCATCCTGACCTACCTGTGGGCACCCGCCTGGGCGGCCGTCGTGTTGCTCAGCTTTTTCGTTTTTGGTCAGGGGAAAGCTCGCCCCGCGCTGCTGGCCTGGGTGATCGGCACCGCCGTCAGCCTGGTCTTCGTCAACTACCCCAACCTGTTCTCGACCGCCTTCCCCGGCGCACACTTTCTGAATCAGCCGCTGATCGATGCGCTGCACGGCGCGGACATCTCAGGCATCGCCAGCGTCGTGGTTGCGGCGGGGTCATATATTGGGCTACGGAAGGTGATGGCATGACGGTGCCGGTCGTGCTCACGATCGCCGGATCGGACTCGGGTGCGGGCGCCGGCATCCAGGCCGATCTCAAGACCTTCGCGGCGTTGGGCGTCTACGGCGTCAGCGTCATCACCGCGATCACGGCCCAAAACACAATCGGCGTGCGCGCGGTCCAGGAGATCGATGCGAGCGTCATCGCCGCCCAGCTCGATGCGCTGGCGGAAGATTTCTCGATCGCGGCGCTGAAGACGGGCATGCTGTCAAGTGTTGTCATCATCGAGACGGTCGCCGCCGGCGTACGGCGTCACGGGCTGCGCCCGCTCGTCGTTGACCCCGTGATGATCGCCAAGAGCGGGGATCGTCTGCTCCGCGAGGATGCGGTCGATGCGCTTCGCCGGATGCTGCTGCCCCTTGCCGATGTCGTTACGCCCAACATTCCCGAAGCCGAGGTCTTGACCGGGCTAAGGATCCGGACTCTCGCTGACAGGGTGGCGGCGGGACGCGCCATCATCGAGCTTGGAGCGCATGCCGTGGTGATCAAAGGCGGCCATTCGGAGGAGGACCCGGTCGTCGACCTTCTGGTCGACAGCGACGGCGTCCACGAGATTCGAGCGGCCCGGATCGCGACCACGAGCACCCACGGCACGGGCTGCACCTTCTCTGCCGCTATCGCCGCCGGGCTGGGACGCGGCGAAGATCTTGCCACCGCCGTGGGCGAAGCCCGTGCCTATCTCTCCATCGCGCTGGCTCAGGCGCCCGGGCTCGGCCATGGGCACGGCCCCTTGAACCACTTTCCGGCGCGGCAGGAGGCGCATGCAGGTCACTGACGCAGATCTCCAGTACCTGGAGGGGGTGCACGCCCCCTTGGGGCCCGTGCTCGAGGAGATGCTCAAGACCGGTCGGGCCGAGGGCGTGCCCATCGTCAGCCCCGCCTCGGGCCGCCTGCTGCGCATCCTGGTGACGGCGTTGGCCCCAAAGCGCGTCCTGGAAATCGGCACGGCAATCGGGTTCTCAACGCTCTGGCTGGCGAGCGCGTTGCGAGCCGGTGGCCGCATCGACACCATCGACCCGGACCGGTCGCGCACCGACCGCGCGCGCCGCTACTGGCTGCGCGCCGGCGTGACCGACCGCGTCCGTGTCATCAATGAGCCCGCGCTGCGGGTGTTGCCGCGGCTGGCTCCCGGCATCGAATTCGCCTTCATCGACGCCATCAAGACGGAGTACGCGGCGTACCTCGATGCCCTGCTGCCGAAGATGGCGCCGGGCGGCATGATCACGGTCGACAACGTGCTCTGGAGCGGCCGGATCGCTGCCGGTGTGCACGATGAGGACACCGACGCCTTGCGCGCCTTCAACCAGCGGTTTCTGCGGCACGAACAGCTCGAGGCGACCATCGTTCCGGTCGGCGACGGGCTGGGGCTCGGCGTCGTCCGGCCCCATGCCTGACCGCACGGCCCAGTAAAGTTTGTCGGTTGTCTACCGACGTCGTCCCCCTCACGCGGGAGCGCGTCCTGGACGCCTATCGCACGGTGCTTCGGGCCCGCGCGCTTGACGACCGGCGCTTTGTCCTGAACCGCGCGGGAAAGCTGGCGTTCATCATTTCGCCTCGTGGCCATGAGGTCGCCCAGGTGGCCGCCATCACGGCGCTCGAGCCGGGGCGTGATCGCTTCTGCCTCTATTACAGAAACTTCGCGGCCGCCCTCGCATGCGGCTTTACTCCAGAAGAGCTCATGCTCGCGGCGTTCGCTCGGGCGGCCGACCCGTCGAGTGGCGGGCGGCAGACGCCAGGGAATTTCGGCAGTCGGCGGCGCGGCGTAGTGATTGGTTCGAGTACGGTCGGCCCGCAGATTCCCAAGGCGGCCGGCATCGGCCTGGCGTTGAAATGGAGAGGGGAGGGCGCGCTCTGCTACGTCAGCTTTGGTGAGGGGGCGACCAGCCAGGGCGATTTTCACGAAGGCTTGAACTTCGCCGCCATCCATCGTTGCCCGGTGATTTTTTTCTGCGAGAACAACCACTGGGCGATTTCCGTGCCCCAGCGGCTCCAGGTGGCCGGCCCCGGCGTCGCGGAACGGGCCGCGGCATATGGCATTCCCGGCATTCGGGTCCGCGGGGACGATTTCTTCGCCGTCCATATGGCGGTGCAACAAGCGGCACGGCGGGCGCGAGCCGGGGAGGGGCCGAGCTTGATCGAGGCCGAGGTTCTCCGGCTGCAGTCGCACTCGACAGATGACGACCAGCGCGCCTACCGCGATGCCGCCGAGCTGGCAGCCGAGGCCGAGCGCGACCCGATTCCCCGCATGCGTAACGCGCTGATCGAGCGTGGCTGGCTCAATGCGGACGACGACGCGGCATTGCGTGACGAGGTCAATCGCGAGGTCGAGCAGGCCACCGACGCGGCCGAAGCGGCCCCGGATCCTGACCCCGCGTCGCTTAGCCGCCATGTGTATGCCAATGCCTGATCGCACCCTGGTCCAGGCGGTGCGCGACGCGCTCTACGAGGAAATGGAGCGCGACGATCGTGTGTGTGTCCTGGGCCAGGACGTCGGCCTCAAGGGCGGCGTGTTCAAGGCGACGGAGGGCCTGCAGCAGCGGTTTGGCGCGCAGCGCGTGCTCGACATGCCCCTGGCGGAGTCGAGCATCGCCGCGGTCGCCCAGGGGTTGGCCCTCGAGGGCTTCTTGCCGGTGGCCGAGATGCAATTCGCCGACTACAGCTACCCGGCCTTCAACCAGATCGTCAACGAAATCGCCAAGATGCGGTACCGGTCGAACGGCGACTTTTCCTGTCCCCTGGTGATCCGGGCGCCGACCGGTGGCGGTGTTCGCGGCGCGCTTTACCACTCGCAATCGCCTGAGGCGTTTTACTGCCACGTGCCCGGCCTCAAGGTCGTGCTACCCTCGACACCGGCCGACGCCAAGGGCCTGCTGAAGGCCGCCATCCGTGACCCGGACCCGGTGATCTTCCTCGAGCCCAAGAAGCTCTACCGTGCCGAGCGCCAGGACGTGGCCGACGGCGAGGCGGCCGTGCGTCCGCTGGGGTCGGCGACGGTGGTGCGGGTGGGTGTCGACCTGACGGCCGTGACCTATGGATACATGCGAGCCGTCACCGCCCAGGCCGCCGCCCGGCTGAGCCAGGACGGCATCGAGGTCGAGATCATCGACCTGCGAACGCTCCGCCCCTGGGACGTCGAAACCTGCGTCCGCTCGATCGAGAAAACCGGGCGGGCGGCGGTGGTTTACGAGGCGAATCGAACGGGCGGCTTCGGGGCTGAGATCACGGCTGAGCTCGCTGAGCGGTGCTTCGCCAGCCTCGATGCCCCGGTCAGCCGGATTGCCAGCCCGGACGTGCCGGCCATGCCCTTCAGCGCCAGCCTCGAACACGCGTTCATGCTCAATCCGGACAAAGTCGCGGACGGCTTACGGCGGGTGGCCCGCTACTGAAAGCAAGCGCCTCGAGCTAAGAGACGGATGAGAAGCGGGGTGGAAAACTGAGGGGCACTTCTCTATACTTTCCGGTGGGGTTCTTGTTCCAAGCCCCCCGGAACCAGGACCCCACTTCCTTCCTCCAGGCGCAAAAGCACGCCCAGCCCCAAACGTTTGCCGTCAGCCGGCCTGCTCGAGGCCCAAACGATTGGCGGGCGGGGGTCCGGCCAGACCCTCCCTAGAATTGGAGGACTTTGGCCACCGCGCGGCGCGCTCGCTCATCGGAACGCAACGGCGTCTTCATTTCGGTCGACATGGAGGGGATGGCCGGCATCGTCCACCTGCACCAGGTCATGCGAGGGACGCCGGAATATGAGCGTTCCTGCCGCCTGATGACGGCCGAAACGAACGCCGCGGTGGCCGGCGCGCGCCGAGCCGGCGCCACCCGATTTGTCGTCAACGATTCGCACGGCGATATGCGCAACTTCCTGCTGGAGGAGCTGGACGACGGCGTCGAGGTGATCAGTGGGGCGGATAAGCCGTTCTCGATGGGCGCCGGCCTCGACCCAAGCTTCGAAGTCGCCTTCTTCGTCGGCTATCACGCGTCGGTTGGAAGCGAGCGCGCCATCATGGATCACACCTATGGCGGCCGGACGATCTACGCCCTGCGGATCAACGGCCGCGAGCAGAGCGAGGCAACGCTGAATGCGGCGCTGGCCGGCAGCTTCGGCGTCCGGACCGCGCTGGTCACCGGCGACCAGGCCACCATCGACGAGGCCAAAGCCGAGCTCCCCGGGATCGAAGGCGTGGTCGTCAAGCAGGCGCTCGGGCGGCAGGCGGCCCGTTCGCTGCACCCGGTCGAGGCTTGCCGGCGGATCGAAGCGGGCGCCCACCGCGCCTACGCGCAGCGGTCCGGACGGCCGCTGTACCGGCCCAAGGGCCCGTTCACGCTCGAAATCGACTGGATGAACGCCAGCATGGCGGATCTCTGCGTACAAATTCCCGAGGTCGAGCGCGCCGGCGGACGGACCGTCCGCTATCGGGCCACGGACTTTCAGACCTGTTACCAGATGCTGCTGGCGCTGCTGGTGATGGCCACCCCCGCCGCCTATCAGTACCCACGGCCGTGACCCCGAGTCAGGCGATCGAACAGCTACTCCAGGGGACGCACCTGAGCCGCGAGCAGGCACGCGATGTCATGGACCAGGTGATGGCAGGCGAGGTGACAACGGGACAGCTCGCGGGACTCTTGATCGCGCTGCGGGCCAAGGGCGAGACGGTTGAAGAGATGACGGGATTCGTCGAGTCGATGCGAGCGCATGCGACACCCCTCGAGGTGCCGCCAGGGACGATCGATACCTGCGGAACCGGTGGGGATCGCGCCGGGACGTTCAACATCTCGACGGCGGCGGCGCTGGTCGCGGCGGGCGCCGGCATTCCGGTGGCCAAGCATGGCAACCGCGCGGCCTCCAGCCGCTGTGGCAGCGCCGACGTGCTGGAAGCCCTCGGCGTTGACATCAGGCTGAGCCCGGAGGGCGTGGGACGCTGCATCGACGTCGCCGGGATAGGGTTCTGCTTCGCCCCCACCTTTCACCCGGCGATGCGCCACGCCGGCCCCGCCCGAAGTGAGCTCGGTGTCCGCACGGTCTTCAACGTCCTTGGGCCGCTGGCCAACCCTGGGCGGGTCCGCCGCCAGGCGCTCGGCGTCGGCGCGCCGGCGCTGGCGCCACTGATGATCCGCGTGCTGCAAGACCTCGGCCACGAGCGCGCGCTTGTCTTCTACGGCGAGGACGGGCTCGATGAGCTGACCACCACCGGTCGATCGCGGGTCTTCGAGCTAAACGCAGGCACGGTCACCGAGTACGAGCTCGATCCCACGGACCTGGGGCTCGGCCGCTCCCGGCCGGAGGACCTGCGGGGCGGCACTCCGCCCGAAAACGCCGCCCTGCTGCGCCAGGTCCTGGATGGGGAAGCCGGACCCCGGCGTGAGGTCGTCGTGCTCAACGCCGCCGCCGCCGTCCTCGCGGCCGGCACGGCCGACGATTGGGGCCGGGCTGGTCGAGACGTCAAAGGGCTCCTAGCCGGACGCCAGGCCGGCGACACCACCGGCGAGCAACAGCAGGCACACGACTCCGACGAATCCCCAGGCCGCCCAGTAGGTCAGCCGGGAGAGGCGGCGGACCCGGCGCAGGCGACGCATCTTGCCGAGCGCCACGCTGAGGGCCTTCTCCTCGGTCAGCACTATGTAGGGGTATCGGCCGGGAGGCCGGAATCTTTCTCCCGCCTGCCGATATGCTTGTAACCGATGCCGTTTCGGATCGCCGTCATCCCGGGCGACGGCATTGGCCCCGAGGTCATCGCCCAGGGAATCCGCGTCCTGCAGGTGGTCACGGCCGCGACCGGCACCGACCTGGATTTCGTCAGCTATGACCTGGGCGCGGACCGCTACCTGCGAACCGGGGAGATCCTGCCCGACTCGGTCTTCCGCGAGCTCGAGCGGGTCGACGGCATCTACCTGGGCGCCGTCGGCGACCCGCGCGTCCAGAACCCGCAGTATGCCGCCGGACTTTTGCTCCGCCTGCGTTTCGAACTGGACCTCTGGGTCAACCTGCGGCCGTCGCGGCTGCTGGCGCCCGGCCTGACCCCGCTGCGCGATGCCACCTCGATCGACCTGGTCGTCGTGCGTGAAAACACGGAGGGCGCCTACGTCGGCATCGGTGGCCAGTTCAAACGTGGAACGCCCGACGAGATCGCGATCCAGGAGGACGTGAATACCCGCAAGGGCGTCGAGCGGATCGTGCGTTACGCCTTCGGGCTGGCGCAACAGCGCAAGATGGCGGGCCATCAAGGGCGGGTCACCATGGTCGACAAGAGCAATGCGCTCTATCACGCGCACGACCTCTGGCAGCGTGTCTTCGCGCTCGAGCGGCAGGCGGCGTCCGACCTCGAGGCCGAGCATCTCTTCGTCGACGCGGCCGCCATGCAGCTGGTCAAGGACCCCGGCCGCTTCGACGTGGTGGTGACCTCCAATATGTTCGGTGACATCCTGAGCGACCTCGCCTCCGAGCTGGTCGGCGGCCTGGGCCAGGCGCCCTCGGCGAACATCAACCCGGACAACCGACGGGGCCTGTTCGAGCCGGTGCACGGATCCGCCCCGAAGCACGCCGGCAAAGGTATCGCCAACCCGGTCGGTGCGATCCTTGCGGGTGCGATGATGCTGCGACACCTGGGCGACGTCGCGGGCGCGCTCCAGATCGAGGCGGCCGTCATGTCCGCGGCGCGCGATCGCCGGACGACGAGGGATCTCGGCGGGACCCTGACCACCACTGCCGCCGCAGAGGCCGTGCTCGAGCGGCTCGAGAGGGTTGAATCATCGCGCGCCTCGTGAACACGATCCAGCCTGCGCGTCAGAAGTCGGGCGCCGCGCCGTCCGCGAGGCCGGCCGTCTCTGCGGTCGACCGCCCACCCGGCGGCGACCACCTGGTACGAGGCCGGGCGCTGATTTTCTGGGATCCAAAAGTTCCAGGGAAGAAGCTGGACGCCATCGACACCGACCAGATCACGCCCGCCGATGACTGCGTCTCGGAGAGCCTCGACCGGCTCGACGAGCGCTGGAAGCTTGGCGCGTTCCGCTATTTGATGCCGGACTTCCGCCAGCGCGTGCATCGCGGCGAGACCTTCGTGATTGCCGGCGAGCGCTTCGGCATCGGCTCGTCGCGCGAGATGAGCCCCGCCGGTCTCAAGGCTGTCGCCGAGGAGGCCGGACTCGAGCTTGTCATCGTGTGCGGCGATGGAGTGGGCGACATCTTTCGCCGCAACGCGCTGAACCTTGGGCTGCATGTGGTTCAGAGCCGCGCCGCGTCGGAGGACGCCCAGGAGGGCGATGTTCTGACGTTTGATCCATTGACCCGCCGGCTGACCAACGAGACCCGCGGCAAGACCTACGACCCCGTTCCGCTGACGCCGATGGAAGACGAGATCCGCCGCTCCGGGGGCATCATCAAGGTCGGCCGCCGGGAGTTCACCGAGGCCACGGCGCGGCCTCCTCGCATCGGCTGGCCGGATTCGAAGACCGCGAAAGGTCTGACCAGTACCGAGCAGATCGTCTGGTCTCATCGGGTCGACAAAGACGCCGAGGTGCGGCCGGGCGGTACCCTGCGCGTCTGGTGTGACCTGCTGCCGGCCTCCGACGGTACGGCGCCGTTTTCGATTCACACCTTCAACCAGATCACGGGCGGCGACCGCATCTTTCCGCGCCAGGCGGCAATCGCCAACGATCATTTCGTTTTCTCCGGCCGCAACGCCGACGACAAACAGACCTCCATTGGCCGCGAGTTCGCGCAGCTGCACGACATCGGCAAGCCGTACTACGCGACGCCCGGCGACGGCATCTTTCATTTCTACTTTCCAGAACAGGGGCTGGTCGTGCCCGGCGCCTTCATCCCGGGCGCCGATTCCCACAGCCGTGCCTACGGGGCGTACGGCGCGGTCGGCACCGGTGTCGGGAGCACCCAGCTCGGCTTCGGCTGGTCGACGGGCTACATCTATTTCACGCCGGCCAAGCGCCGGCGGGTCGTCTTCACCGGAAGGCTCCGACCATGGGTCAGCGGTAAGGACGTGGTGCTGGCCTTGCTGCGCCGATGGGGCAAGGCGCAGGCGCAGGGCATGAGCGTCGAGTTCGTCGATGCCGATCGGCAACTGCCTATCCCATATCGCAACACGGTCGCGAACATGATGGCCGAAGCCGAAGCCCAGAACGGCATCTTCGCTCCCGACGAGGTGACCCTCGACTGGTACCGGCGCAAGGGCATCAGCGATCTGCCCTATCCGTCGTTCAAGCCTGGCGCCGACGTGGCGTGGGACCTCGACGAGACGCTGGACCTCTCGGAGCTGGTCCCGTTCATCGCCAAGCCGTTCGCCCCGGGGAATGCGTTTCCCGCCGACGAGGTGGCGCTCGAGAAGCTCACCTTCGATAAGGCCTTCATCGGGTCGTGCACCAACGGCGGGTACGACGACCTGCTCGAGGCGGCGCTGGTGATCCGGTCCGGCCGGGAGCACGGCTTTGAAACGGTGCCCAAGCAGTTCGTCATCTTCCCCGGATCCGGCGGCGTCAAGCGCGACATCGAAAACCCGGAACCGCGTTTGGACGGCGAGTCGATCGCATCGGTCTTGCGGTCCGTGGGTGGGGAGATTCGTGAGTCGTGGTGCGGCCCCTGCTTCGGGCAGGGTCCGGATGCCTTGAAAAAGGGCGAGGTCGCGATCACTTCCTTCAACCGCAACTGGCAGAACCGGATGGGCGTGGGTGGCCTGGGCTACCTGGCGAGCCCGGCAGTTGTCGCATCGTCGGCGCTCCTCGGCTACATGGCGGGGCCGTCGTCGCTCGGGATCAAATGGGATCCCGAGCACTTTGACGTATCCGTGTAGACCATGCCCGGTACCGGCACCGCCGCTCAGGCGAAATGCGAGG
>VBHO01000077.1 GCA_005882045.1 Chloroflexota bacterium
GGCCCCGCCGACGTCGGGCGAGACGATCACGGCATTCGGCAGGTGCAGCTTGCGGATGTACTCGACGATCAATTTCTCGGCGGTGAGGTGATCCACCGGGATATCGAAGAAGCCCTGGATGGCGTCGGCATGCAAGTCGAGGGCGATTACCCGGTTGGCCCCGGCGAGCGTGATGACGTCGGCCATGAGCTTGGCCGAGATCGGATCGCGCGCCTGGGTCTTCTTCTCTTTGCGGGCATATCCGTAGTAAGGGAGGACGGCCGTGATCCGGCCGGCCGAGGCGCGCCGCAGGGCGTCGAGAATGATGAAGAGCTCCATGTAGTTCTCGGAGACCGGCTGGCAGGTCGGCTGGATGAGAAACACATCGGCGCCGCGGACGCTGTGGCCGATCTTGACGTCGATTTCACCATCCGCAAAGCGCGTGATGCGCATGTCCTCCAGCGGCTCGTGCAACGCTTCGGCGATCTTCCTCGCCAGCTCCGGGTTGGCGTCCCCCGAGAGGAGCTTCAGTGCCCCGGGCTCCCGAGGGGCTCCCTCGGGTGCCTGCGGCCGCGAATCGACCCGCTCGCCGATCGTTCTGGGCTGGGCTATTTCTTGGCCACCGCCTTGTGGCGGGCACGTCGCCGCGCCGTATACCCCTCGACGATCTTCATCTCGGGGCGGCCGATCGCCAGGCTACCAGCGGGCACATCTTTCGTCACTACCGTATCAGCGGCCGTGGCCGCGTCGCTGCCTACGCGGACGGGTGCGACGAAGATCGTGTCGCACGAGATGTAGGCCCGGTCGTCGATTTCGGTGACGTTCTTCTGGAAGCCGTCCCAGTTGGCGGTGACGCTGCCCGCCCCGATATTGACATTGGCGCCGACGTCCGCGTCGCCGAGGTAGCTGAAGTGGGGCACGGCGCTGCCGGTCCCGATCCGAGAGTTCTTGATCTCCGTGTGGGTGCCGATGTGAACCTCATCGGCGAGCCTGGTCCCGGGCCGCAGGCGGCTGAAGGGGCCCACCGTGACCCTTGACCCGACTTTGGCTTCCTCGAGGTGCGAGCGCTCGATCCTCGAGCCGTCGCCGATGGTCGAATCGCGCACCTGCGTCAACGGACCGATAACGCAATCCTCACCGATCACGCTGGCACCAGTAATGGTCGTGAACGGCTGGACCACCGTGTCCTGACCGATCGCGACGTCCGCATCGATGAAGGTAGTCGCCGGATCCGTAATTGTGACGCCGCCGACCATCAGCGCATCGAGCACGCGCTGGCGCATAACGCGCTCGGCCTGCGCCAGCTGCCGCCGGTCGTTGATGCCGAGGATCTCGTTGCTATCGTCGACGGCGACCGTCGCGATCTTGCCTTTGATCAGCCGGACCACGTCGGTCAGGTAGTACTCGCCGGCCTTGTTTTTGTTTTCGAGCTTGACCAGGGCCGGCCAGAGCTCGCGCCCGCGGAACACGTAGACACCGGAGTTGACCTCCGAGATCGCCCGCTGCTCGTCGGTTGCGTCTTTTTCCTCGACGATGTCGCGGAACAGACCGTTGCGCCCCCGGACGATGCGGCCGTAGCCGTGCGGATCGTCGAGATTCGCGGTCAGCAGCGTCGCGGCCGCGCCGGACTTACGGTGGGCGGCGAGCAGCGTCTGCAGCGTCTCCCCCCGGAGCAGCGGCGTGTCGGCGTAGAGGACGACCACGGGGCCCGACGCCCGGTGCGCCGTCGCGACCTGGGAGAGCGCGTGCCCGGTGCCAAGCTGCCGTACCTGCGAGACCGTCTCGCCCTGGCCATTGAGCGCGGCCTGGATGCCGTCCTGGGCTGGGTTCGTGACCACCAGCGTCCGCTCCGGATCGAGGGCGCGCGCCGCCGCCATCGCCCAGAGCAGCATCGGCCGACCAGCGACCGGGTGGAGGACTTTCGGGATCTTCGAGTTCATCCGAACCCCCCGACCGGCCGCGAGCACCACCGCCGTGACGCTCCCGCGCGGCTCCGGCGTGATGGGCCGTTTGGACCCCGCGGATGCGTTAGAGCGCATGGGAGGAATTGCCGCCGATTATACCTTGCGAAATCGCCCTCCCAATTCTCCCTGCCCCTTATGGGGGAAGGTCGGGGTGGGGGGTGTAAACGTTGCCTCGATGCCGCGGACGTCACCGTCTTGGTCACACAGAACGCTGACGTCGACGTAGCCAAGGCGCGCGAGGTCGTCGCGCAAGGTATCGGCCTGCTCACCACCGAGCTCGAGCAAGAGCGCGCCACTGCGCCGTAGGAAGGGGAGGCTCTCGCGCAGCACGCGCCGCAGGATGTCGGTCCCATCCAGACCGCCGTCGTAGGACAAGGTCGACTCGAAGGCGAAGGTGTCGCGCTGCAGCAGCGGCAGCGCTGACGTCGGCACGTAGGGCACCACGCCGACGACGACATCGACCCGACCCGCGAGCCCGCTCGGCAGCGGGGCGAATAAATCGCCGCGGTAGACCTCCACCCCATTTGCGGCCGCGCATGCAACCGACCGCTCATCGATGTCGGACGCAACGACGCGGGCGCCGGGCCGATTCGCCATCAAGGTTCGAGCGATCGCCCCGGATCCGGTGCAAAGATCGATCGCGACACCGGTCGCCGGCAGGCGATCGGCGGCGCGTCGGGCCAGTGGCTCGCTCTGCCAGCGGGGGACGTAGACACCGGGATCGATGTGGATCTCCACGCCGCAGAACGACACCTTGCCGGTGATCCAGGCGAGCGGCTCGCCGGTCAGGCGACGCCCGACGAGCGAATCGAGAAGCTCGACGTTCCCGCCCGCGCGGGCGAGGAGTTCGTTCGCCTCCTCATCCGGCGCGATGAACCCAGCGCGCGAGAGCCGCGCCGTGAGGTCAGCACGCTCGGTCGGTGACGCCACGCTGGCAATTGGATCACGCGAGCCAAGAGCCGGCTCAGGCGGCCCAGTCGTCAAGTTCGAGCGCTCGATCAGGCTGCGCCATTTCGGGGGCGAACCGTCCGCGAAGCTGGGGGCTCATCCGGTCGAGCCGCCGGCCGAGCCTGTAGGCATAGCGCTGGACCACGTCTTCCAGGGCCAGGTACGGCAGCTCGCCCCAGGCGAAACCCTTCAACAGGTACCAGGCGGCGCGTTTGACGAAGTGGCGGGAGTCCGGCCAGAGGCTGCCGCCGCCATCTCCGTAGTGCTGGTCGGTGTATCCGGTCAGCACGGCATTGCGGTAGGCCGCCTTCAGGCCGGCGACCACGGCTCTGGTGACCACGGCGTCCGGCGCATACGCGATCGTATAGCTGGCGAGGACGACCTGCCGCGCCCAGACTCGATCGGCCCCGACCGGCAGATGCTCATTGAAGTGGATACCGCGCCAGACCGAGCGGCGCACCGCCGCGTTTTCGATGAAGAATGGGAGCGACTTGTACGAGACCGCGTCTCCCACCCGGATCCGCCGCCAGTGTGGCTGTTCGCAAAACCGTTGAGCCAGCCGGAAGCCGATGACCGGGTCACCACCCACCGGGACTTCCTGACGGCCGTACACCCCGCCGACCGACGCGTCCTCGAAAGGAGCCGTGAGATGGCTCAGCCAGTCACCGTTTCCCGGGAGCCCGTCCTGGGTGAGGAAGGCGACGACGTCGCCCTGGGTCTCCTCCATCGCCCGGTTCCAGGAGTGCGGTCCAGCGGGCTCGGCGACCTCGACGAAGCGGGCCGTCGGGAACTGGCTGACGATATGCCGAGTCCCGTCAGTGGAACCCAGGTCGGCGCAAACGATCTCGACCGGCATCCGGCCCTGGCCCATGATCCGGTGCAGGACCGTGCCGAATGCCCGGCCGGGGTTGTGCGTCGGAATTACGATCGAGATCGAGCCCGCCGGGTCGCCCATCAGGACTGTAACGTCCGGAGCCAGCGTTTTCCGATCCCCCGGCTGAGTAGCATGACGCAATGATTGCCGTCCCCGGACTGGCCTGCCCGGCCTGCCGGAAGGAGCTGCGAACGGACGGCGAGGCCACACTCAGCTGCGACACCTGCAGCGTCAGCTATCCGGTTTTCGACGGCATCCCGTCCTTCGTCCCGTTGGCCCCTGGAGGCCGCCCATCGCGGCACCAGCTCAGCGTCCTGGTCTCCGCGCGCAACGATGGAGCTCCCCTCGACCGGGTCCTTGCCGCGCTGCGGCAGGAGCTTCGCTCACTCGCAATCGACCACGAGCTGATCGTCATGGACTCTGGCTCGACGTATGGGCGGACGCTTCGCCGAGGGCTCGAGCAAGCGACCGGCGAATACGTCCTGACGCTCGACGCGGACGGCTCGCACGATCCCAGCTTTCTTCACCCGATCTGGGCGGCGCGCACCGACGCCGAGGTTGTCATCGCATCCCGGTATGTCGAGGGTGGCAGCGCCGACATGCCACGAGCGCGGCGGGCGCTCAGCCGAATGCTCAATCGCGGGCTGCGCCGCGGGCTCTCCCTCCCCTACTCCGACCTATCCAGTGGCTACCGGATGTACCGGCGGGCAGCGGTCGAGGCACTGCCGCTGGAGGCTACCGGTTTCGACATCCTGCAGGAGATCCTGATCCGGATGGTAGCCGAGGGGTATCGAGTGCGGGAAGTCCCGTTCCGCTACCAGGCTCCTGGAAGGAGCCGCGCCTGGCTGGCTCGCTTTGCCGTCTCGAACCTGAAGACCTTTGGTGCGATGTGGAAGCTGCGCAATTCCATCGCCTCCGCCGACTACGACGCCCGGGCGTACGACAGCATCATCCCGCTGCAGCGCTACTGGCAGCGTCGCCGCTACCAGGTGATCACGACGATGGCCGCGGGCGCACAGCGGGTCCTCGACGTCGGCTGCGGGTCGAGCCGCATCATCGGCTCTGGTCGAATGGTCGCTCTCGACATCGTGCTTGCCAAGCTGCGCTATGCGAGGCGCTACGGCAATCCGCTAGTGCATGGCTCGATCTTCGACCTGCCCTTCAAGGACGCCACGTTCGATTGCGTGATCTGTTCCGAAGTGGTCGAGCACGTCCCCGCCGATGAGCGGGTATTCAGCGAGCTCGACCGCGTACTGGAGCCAGGCGGACGGCTGATCCTCGGCACCCCGGACTACGACCGCTGGCGCTGGCGGGCACTCGAGTGGCTCTACGGCCGATTGGCACCGGGCGGCTATGCGGATGAGCACATCACCCACTACGGGCGGACCAACCTGGGCGCGTATCTCACCGCCCGAGGCATGACCGTCGACGCCGTCGACTACGTTGCGGGGTCGGAGATGGTCTTCAGCCTGCGAAAATCCGCCGCTCCCGTGGCGGTCGTTTCGCCGCTTCCCGTCGCCGCCGGCTTGCGCGGTGCGCGGAAGGAGGCTGTCGCCAGCGGAGAACCGGCTAGCTGAAGCTCACCGAGATGAAGTAGTACGACGTGGGTGTCGTGCCATCACGCGGACTGACTCCGAAGACCTTGATCTGCCCCTTCGTGCCTGAGACCGCCCCCGAGAAGCTGATCGTGAGGTCATAGTGACCATAGTCCGGTTTGGCGGCGGACGCGGTGGCGGTTGCGCGGCCGAGCTCGTTGCCGGTGGCATCCAGGACAACGCCGACCACCGTTCCTTTGTCGACGCTTGCGGTCCCCGATACTTCGACTGGCGAGCTGATCGCGGTGCTGGCATCCGGACTGTCGATGATGACCTTCAGGCTGCCGGGAATCGGGGTCGCGGCCGTGCTGGGCAGCGACGAGCTCGCGGGCGCGGCGCTGGCGTTGGTCGAGGGCGAGGCCTTCGCCGAGGAGGAGGCGCTGGCGCTCGGCGATCCACTGTCCAGCACGAAGGTGGTCGTGTTGTCACCGCCGCATCCGGCCAACACCACAGCAACCAGGACGATAAGCCCTGCCCCAAACCCCTTCATGACAGCCTCGAGCTAGGCGCATTATAGGTCGCGCTCGCCATGGATCACATCGAGAGCAGGCTGGTTCGGGCGGAGCCCTACGTCGTCGCCGCGCTGGGCCTTACCTACTTCATCCTCTACAGCGTCCTCTCGGTGCTGCGCCACGTGACCTATCACTCCTTTGGACCGGACCTGGGCATCTTCGACCAGGTCTTCTGGAACACGACCCAGGGCCGCCTGTTCGAATCGACGATGAGCCTGGTCCAGCCGCAGCCGCACTCGTACCTGGCCGACCACTTCTCGCCCATCTACCTGCTGCTGGTGCCCTTCTATGCGGTGTTCCCTCGCCCGCAGACGCTGCTGGTCATCCAGACGCTCTTTCTAGCAATTGGCGTCTGGCCGCTCTACCTGCTCGCCCGGCTGAAGCTGGAGCCGGGCTTTCAGCGCCTCGTCTGGGCGCTTGCCTACTTTCTCTTCCTCCCGGTCGCCTTCATCAACCTGTTTGATTTCCACGAGCTCGCGCTCGTCGTGCTCCCGCTCGGGTTCGCGATCTATTACCTCGAGAATGGCCGGCCCGGCCTCTTCCTGCTGAGCCTGGTCACAACCTTCCTCGTCAAAGAAGAGCTGCCGCTCGTTGGCGTGGGCTTTGGCGCCTACATCCTGCTGGCCAAGCGCGACTGGAAGCTGGGCCTGGGGGTCCTGGCGGGCAGCCTCGCGGCCTTCCTGGCAGTTGTCCGTGTCATCATTCCGGCCTTCGGCGGCGGTTCCTACGCGTACTTTGCCCGCCGGTTCGCCTTCAGGTATGCCGAGCTTGGCACCACCCCACAGGAGATCATCGCGACCACGTTCACCCATCCGAGCCGGCTGCTGCAGATCATCGTCCAACCCCAGAAGCTGAAGTTCGTGGTGGGGATCTTCGGGCCGGTGCTCGGGCTGACCGCCATCTCGGGGTGGGCCGCCATCCTGGTGCTGCCGACGCTCGGCATCCTGCTCCTCTCCAACTACGCCCCGCAGTACGCGTTCAGCAGCCACTACTCGGCTCCACTGATCGCGCTGGTCATCGGCACGTCCATCCTCGGCCTGGCGCGCCTGCGGCCCCCGCTCCGGCGGCCGGTCGCCGCGGGGGTGCTCGCTAGCTCGCTCGCCTTTTCGTTGGCCTTTGGCGATCTGCCGTTCTCGCGGCACTTCGATCCACGCATGTTCCAGCAGGAGCCACGCTATGCGGCGTTTGTCCACAATCTGGACCGGATCCCGCCTGACGCCAGCGTGGCGGCGGAGAACAACCTCACGCCCCACCTGTCGCAGCGCCGCTATATCTACAACCTCGAGTTCGAGGGCCCGGAAAACGCCCAGTACCTGGCGCTCGACGACGCCGCGCTGGGCCGAAGCGCTGCTGCTCTCCAGCAGCAGATCGCGGCATTCGAAGCCCAGGGATATCGGACAATTGCGACCGGTGAAGGCTTGGCGCTGATGCAGCGATAGCCCGAGCGTCGTCTAAACTTCCCCCATCAAAGTTCTCGCCTACCAGCACGGAATCTATCCCCGCTCGGAGCCGGTGGTGGCCGCGACTCGCGGCATCGATCGCGGTCGGGTCGGGGCAGATGCGGTCGACCAGGCTTTCGCCGACGATCAGGCCGCCTTCGTTCGCGTGCAGACCAAGGCCGGCATGGACTTCTTCTCCGACGGTCTCCTCAAATGGCAGGACATCTTCCGGCCGTTGATGGGGGCGCTCGGCGTCAAGCCCCACACGCTGGTCCGCTGGTTCGACACCAACACCTTCTTCCGGGAGCCCGAGCTCGTGGGCAAGGTCGCGACCGTGAAGAACCCCGACGGTGTCGTGGCGGCGGCCTCGGTGCCGCGTCCGCGAGTGGCGACGCTCCCCTCGCCCTACATGTTCTCGCGTGCCGCGCACAGCGACCAGGACCGCAACCGTCTGATGCTCGACCTGGCGCAGCGGGTCCTGCGCCCGGCGATCGACGCCGCGGTGGCCGGGGGCGCCGAATTGGTTCACCTCGAAGATCCATGGCTGGGGTATTTCGGCATCAAGCTGCAGGCCCTGCACCACAATCTGAAGGCGACGCTGGCCTTCCATGTGTACTTCGGCGACGCCGGGCCGCACATTGCGCAGCTGCTGCGCCTGCCAGTGGACGCGATCGGCGTCGACCTGATCGAGACCGATGTCGCCGAGCTCGGCTCGGTCTGGGACAAGGGGCTGGTCGCCGGCATCATCAACGGGCGCAGCTCGATCCTCGAATCCCTCGACAATACCGTCGAGGTGGCCCGCCATCTCGCGGACACCGTTCGGCCGCGCAACCTCTTTCTCACGTCGAATTGCGAGTTGGGCTATCTGCCCACCGTCGTCGCCGAGCAGAAGGTCCTGCGGCTCGGCGAGGCGGCCCACAAAGCAAAGGAGCTGGCATCGGTATGACCGCGGAGCTCGATCACAAGCCGCTGCTGACCCACGAGATCGGCTCGCTCGACAAGCCCGGTTGGCGCGTGAAAGCGTACGCCGGCAAGCCACTGGACGAGAAAGACCTCGAGGAAGCCCGCGCGTGGGGAGAGCGGCTGGCGGTTCCGGAGTATGGGAAGCTCCTCGACCTGCTCCGTCACGCGCCCTTCGGCAAAGAGCAGAAAGCCGAGATCCAGCGTTGGTCCAGTCTCTACGCGCTGCGTCTCGAGGAAAGCGCCGGCCTGGATGTCGTCTACGACGGGGAGCAACAGCGCACCGAGATGTACGACTGGGCGGTCAACCACACGAACGGCTTCGAGCGACGCGGCAGCGTGCGCGCCTTCGACAACAAGTACTACAGCAAGGCCGCCGTCATCGGGCCGATCTCGCTTCGGGAGCCGTTCCACAATGCCGAGTTCTCCTACCTGGTTTCCGTCGCCGACGCCGAACTCAAGATCCCCGTGACCGGTGCCTACACCATCGCCGACTGGTCCTTCGACGAGCGCTACGACGTCGACACCGACCTCCGCGAGCCGGCGGCCGATCGCCGTCGCAAGCGCAAGGCGGCGCGCCGCGACTTCGTCCTCGAGGTCGCCCGCAGCCTGATCCGACCGAATCTCGAGTCGCTGATCGGGCTGGGCGCGGGCTGGATCCAGGTCGACGAGCCGGGCGCCTCCACTGAGGCCGACGAGCTCGACCTGTTCGTCGACAGCTTCAACGCCAGCGTCGAGGGCTTGAACGCCACCTTCTCGACCCACCTCTGCTTCTCGGATTACAACCTCTTCTTTCCTGCCATCGAGCGGATGTCACAGTGCCGACAGTTCGCGGTCGGTTTCGCCAACTACGACAGCCGCGAGCTGGGCACCTCGGACGAGAAGCGGCCGGGCTACCAGGTGATCAAGAAATTCCGCGACCTTTCCTACAAGCCGGCGCTCGGACTGGGTGTGCTCGACATCCACAGCGATTTCATCGAGTCACCCGAGCTGGTCCGCGACCGGGTGCTCCACGCGGTCACGGTCTTCGACGATCCGAGCCGGATCCACGTGACACCCGACTGTGGTTTGCGCACTCGCTCCTGGAAAGTGGCGTACGAGAAGCTCCGCAATATGAAGGCGGGCGTCGAGCTCGCCCGCGAGGCGCTGCGGCTGTAGCCGTCGACCAGCTTCGAGGGCTGCTCCGGTGCCCGTCATGCCAGGCGCCCTTCAGCTGGGGATCGGAGCTCGTCTGCGGGACCGGACACCACTTCGCCATCGAGGATGGGATTCCCGTACTTATTACGCCCGACGTGTCGGCCGCTGAGGCGCACCAACACCACGACCAAAGCGCAAAGTACGACCGTGAGTACGGCGCTTATCAGCAATACCGCCTCGACAACTGGCAGCGATCGTATATCCGCCGGCTTGCTTCGCTCTGGGAAACCTGCGGGCCCAGCACGCCGTTCCTAGACGCGGGTGCCGGAGGTAGCGCCTACACCGTCATCGAGGCCGCCCGAACCGGTCTCCCCGCGGTCGGCTGCGATATTTCGCTCGAGGGGATGCGTACCGCGGCGCGTTTTGCCCGCGACCAGCGGGTCGCCGACCGATGCCTCTTTGTCGCCTGCAGCGCGGAGCGGCTGCCCTTCGCCGACGGAGCGTTCGGGGCCGCCGCGGCGATCGCGGTCCTCGAGCATGTTCCCGACGAACGGCAGGCGGTGCGCGAGCTGGCCCGCGTCACCCGACCGGGCGGCCAGGTCTTCCTCGCCGTCCCCAATAGCGTGGAACGCATGCCGTTTCCGCTCCGCCAGGTCTATCAATGGCACGATCGTCGAGTCGGGCATTTGCGCCACTATTCACCGGAGGACCTGCGCGAACGAAGCACGGCGGCCGGGCTAGATCCGGTGCGTGTCGTGTACTCCGGTCACTGGTCGAAGGTCTGGCAGCTCGCCCTGCATCTGCCGGCCGCGCGCCTCGGGCTGAACGATCAGCGGCTCTGGTGGTGGCTGGAGCGTTTCGATGATCGCGCCGCCGACAACGACCGCGGCCTGCATCTCAATATCTGGCTCGATCGCCGGTAGCTCGATCGGCTGGGGCCGCGGTGTGGGCCGCGATGATGGCCTGGCATAACGCGACGTCGCGGACTGCCTCTTCGGCCGTCGTGCGTGCTGACCGATTCTTCGTGACACAGTCATAGAACTCGAGCAGCTCACGCTTGAACGCCGACTCGTAGGAGACCCTCTCCGCGGCGCGCCACGCACGCGACGTCTCCGTGCTCCCGCCTTCCAGCACGAGCTCGGTTGGCATGTTCCGCAGAAACGGTGAGGGAAAGACGAGTGTCGCTCGCTGCTGCGGGCTGAAGAATGAGAACTCTTGCCGGTACTGGGCGACGCCATCCATCAGGTTGACCCAGTGCATCGACGCCGCTGTTTGTGGAAATTCGAGGAAGACACTTACCGCGGCCTGCCCCACGTTAGCGAAACGCAGCCGCGTCGGCTCGCCGAGCAAACCCCGCATCAAATTGATGTCGTGGATCATGCTGTCGAGGAGGGAGTGCCGGTACGCGTAGCGCAGCGTCGGGTCATCGCTGCCGATGGCTGCGGTGATTCGCGCCTCATCGTCCGCCTCGAGCGCGCCGAGCGTCCTGGCATCGACGTCGGTCCCGCGGATCATCGGATAGTGGGCCACGTACCACTTCAGCGGATACTCCGAGGTGGTGGAACTGGCGAACCGCAGCGTTTTGATGGTTTTCAGCTCTTCCGCCATCCGCTCGACCGCCGGGTCGTAGCGCTTCATGTAGCCGACCATCAGTTGCACCCCGGCCTTCTTGCCGGCGGCGATGATCCGCTGACCCTCCGCCTCGGAGAGCGCGATCGGCTTTTCGATGAAGACGTGGCGGACGGCCTGCGCGGCGGCGACCGCGATCGGTTCGTGGCTGCCGCTGGTCAGCACCATCACCGCGTCGAGCGGTTCCTCGAGCAGCTGGGTCCAGTCGGTAAAGCGTCGATCGACGCCATAGCTCTCCCCCACCCGATCGACCACGGTGCGGGACAGGTCGCAGAGCGCCGACACCTGGAAGAGGTCATGGAGCTCCCGCAAATAATGGAGGTGCATGACCTGTGCGATCAGTCCGCAGCCGACGACGCCGACGCGCAATCGAGTCTGAGCCAAGCTGCGCGCGACTATACTCCGACCATCGATGTCCGGTCAATCCATCGCGCACTCGCAGGGCCCCCAGATCTGACCGCATCGATCGCCATCGCCGGCGCGCCGGTCTCGTTCGGCGCCTTCGAAGTCACGGTCGGGATCGATCCCCACGTGCCCGATGCCATCAGCGTTCTCGATGCCGTGCAGCGGGACGGCTACGAAGGCATCGACCTGGGACCGATCGGTTATCTCGGCTCCAAGAACGACCTGCGCCAACGGCTCGACACGCGTGGGCTGCATCTTTCCGGCGGTTACGTGGCGATGCCCTTTTCCGATCCCGCCGGCATGGACGCCGCTATCGCCGAGCTTGGCACGATGCTGGACCTGTTCGACACGATGAAAACGCCCGACCACATTCCGGCGCCCAAACCCACGCTTGCCGACGCAGGCTCGGGCGCTCGTCGCAGCGCGCCGGGGCGCGCGCATGCCGACCGTGGCCTCGGCCTGCAGCCGGAGGGCTGGGACCGACTGGCCGCGAACCTGCAGGTCGTGGTGCGTCTTTGTCGGGAACGTGGCTATGCGCCGACCTTCCACCACCACGCGGGCACCTATGTCGAGGCGCCGTGGGAGATCGAGGAGCTGCTGGCACGCAGCGACGTCGGCCTCTGCCTGGATACCGGCCATCTCGCCCTGGGTGGCGGCGACCCCGTTCGCGCCATCAACGACTGGGGCCCGCGTATCAACCATGTCCACCTGAAGGACGTCCGGCGGTCGGTGATCGATGCGGTGATCCGCGAGGGGGCCAGCATGATGGAGGTCTGGCGTCGCGGCGCCTTCTGCCGGCTTGGCACCGGCGACCTGGACATCGATGCGATCCTGATGGGAGTGCGAGCCATTGATTACCACGGCTGGCTGGTCGTGGAACAGGACATGATCCCGGGCCCCGAGTCGACAGCGGATGCGGCCGCGCTCGACCAGGATCGCAACCGCGCCTACCTTCGCGCCCGCGGCCTATGAGCTTGCCGGACCTTGTTCGCAATGCGACCGACGGCATCCGTCCCGAGACAGCCGGCTGGACCTACCTCTCGTTTCGGACCGTTCGGCGCAAGCCAGACGACGAGCTCGCTGGGCAGACGGGCGACGAGGAAACCGCGCTGATCTGGTTGGGAGGCATCGCGGAGGTGGCCGGTTTTGGCACGGTCGGCGAACGCGAGGACGTGTTCGCGGGCAAACCGTGGGCCCTGCTGTTACCGCCCGGCACCAGTTACCGCTTGCGCGCCCGGACGCCGCTGCACCTCGCGATCGTCTCGGCGCCCGCGGAATCGACGCTGCCCGCGCGGCTGATCCGACCCGACGAGGTTCGCGTCGAAGTTCGCGGCAAGGGCGTCACCGAGCGGCGGATCCACTGGATCCTCTCGGAACGGGACCCGGCGGCCCGGCTGCTGCTGGTCGAAGTCCTCACGCCCGCGGGTCACTGGTCGACCTATCCGCCGCACAAGCACGACGAAGACAAGGCCGGCGTCGAGCGGGCGCTCGAAGAGCTCTACTACTACCGCTTCAACCCTGAGCAAGGCTTCGCCTTCCAGGGCATCTACACAAAAACGGACCTGAACGTGTCCATCCGGGCACGTCATGATGATCTCGTCCTGGTTCCCCGCGGGTATCACGTGGTCTCGGCTGCTCCCGGGTATGACTGCTACTACCTGAACGCCATGGCTGGCGCCGTGCGCGAGTGGCTCTTCACCACCGACCCGGACCACGATTGGTTAATGGATTGGAAAAAGATCTGACAACTCCCTCCCCCCTTGCGGGGGAGGGTCGGGGTGGGGGGTTGCAACCGCATGAGGTGGTCGTGATGGGTCGCCTCAGCGCCGACATCTACCCGACCGAACTGCGCACGTCGCTGCGTCATCAACGAAGCTTCATTCGCTATGTCGGCGGCTTCGCCGGTAACGTCTGCACGGGACTGGCCCGCCTGCAGGTCGGCACCGCGATCGTCAGCAAGGTGGGCAACGACGGCCATGGCGAGTTCATTCGCGACTTCCTCTCCCGTGAAGCCATCGACGTCGGCTGGCTCGGTATCGATCACACCCTCAACACCCCCGTGGTCTTCTGCGAGATCTGGCCACCCGACCGCTTCCCGCTGCTCTTCTACCGGACGCCGACCTGTCCCGACTGGGAGCTGACGGCGAATGATTTCGATGTCGATGCCGTCGCGGAGGCCCCGATCCTGCTCGTCTCAGGCACTGGCCTGGCTCGTGAGAAAAGCCGCGGGGCGCATAAGGTGGCGCTCGAGCGGCACCGTCACACCGCCATCTTCGACCTGGACTACCGGCCGATGTTCTGGCCGAGCCCGACGGCCTTTGCGTCAGCGGTCAAAGACCTGCTCCCACGGGCGGACATGGTCCTCGGCAACGAAGACGAGGTGCGGGCGGCCACCGGGCTCGACGACGCGCGCCAGGGGATCGCCGCGCTGCGCGCCGCGGGTCCGCGCGTCCTCATCCTGAAGCGCGGCGGCGAAGGCGCGGTGCTGTTCGATGGCGATCGGGTGCTCGAGGTGCCGCCCGTCAGGAGGGAGGTCGTCAACGGGCTGGGCGCCGGCGATGCTTTTCTGGCCGCGGTCGCCCATGGGGTGCTGCGCGGCATCGACCTCGGGACCGCGGTGCGGCGCGCGAACTGGGCAGGCGCCTTTGTGGCGAGCCAGGTGCCGTGTTCTGAGGCGATGCCCTATCTCCAGGACCTCGACGCCGCCGTTCCCTCGAAGTCGTAAACATTACGGTCCCGCGTACGCCTCCAGCGCCACTTTGCGTTATCTCTTTGGGGAACTTTTTCACAAGGAGGCTCAATGCACATGCATCGAGCGACCAAACCGATCGTATTGGCAGTAAGCGCAGTTTTCGGGCTCGGCCTCGTAACCGCGGCCGCCGCCAATTCGCACGGCGCGGCGGTCAGCGCCCTGGCGAAGGCGAGCAAGTCACTGGTCGGCGAGGCGCGCGGCGACGCCGTCAGCGCCCTGGCCAAGACCAACGGCAAGTCTGGGCATGGGAGCGCGGTGAGCGCGATCGCCCAGAGCGACGCGACGGCTGCCCACACGACGGGCAATAAGGCCGTCAACCACGGCGGCGCGGTGAGCACAGCGGCTCGCACGCGATAGGTCAATGTAAGTAGGGACGGCGGCTTCCCCAGCCGCCGTTCTTTTGTTTACGGCCGTGTACCTCTCCCAGGGGGCGCTAGCCGGACATGCCTCAGTAGACGATCAAGGAACGACCGCCCTTCCGGGCGCTCATCCGGGCAAGGGCATCTGGAGCGTCCTCCAGCCCGATCCGATTGGTGACTAATTCCTCCGGACGGATCCGACCGGCCTGCATGTGATCGAGAAGCAAGGGGAGGTCACGCTCCACGTCCGACGAACCGAAGACACAACCGGAGAGCGTCCGGCCGAAATAAAAAATCTCCTGCGGATCAAATTCGACCTTCTCATCCTTCGCGCCTATGCCGATAACCGTGGTCCGACCTCCTCGGCGCGTGGATGACCACGCCTGGCGGATGGTGGCGGCGGTGCCGGCACACTCGAACGCGTGGTCGGCGCCCCTGCCACCAGTGCGCTCCCAAATGCGTTTCACAACCTGATCGTCGGCGAGGATGAAGTCCGTCGCGCCGTTGATGCGGGCCAGCCGTTCCTTATCCGCCGCGATGTCCACGGCGATCACCACCTGCGCACCAACGAGGCGCGCCCCCTGGAGGACGGACAGACCGACTCCTCCCGTGCCGAAGACGACGACCGACTCATCGGGTTGGACGCGAGCCGAATTGGTGACCGCACCGATGCCGGTGAGCATGGCACAGCTCAGGAGTGCCGCTCTTTCCAAGTCGACGTTGGCCGGCAACGCGAGCACCGCCGAGCTGGGCACGATCGTCTCTTCGCCAAAGGCCGCGACTCCCAGCCCGGCGTAGAGCGCGGTCCCGTCCGCCCGTCGTGCGTACCGCCGCCGCCAGGCTTTAGGCGTCTGTTCACACAGATAGGGTTCCCCATGCATGCAGAACCAGCAGCCTCCGCAGGAGGGCGACCAGTTCAACAGCACCTTGGCGCCCGGCTGCACATTGGTCACTCCGGGCCCCACCGTCATGACGGTGCCTGCTGCTTCGTGGCCGAGGACGGCCGGAACCGGCTGGGGAAGCGTGCCATTGGCGAGCGAGAGGTCGGAGTGGCAGACACCAGCGGCCGCCAGACGGACGTGCACCTCGCCCCCTGCCAGCGGCGGAAGCTCGATATCTTCGATTGCCAGCGGCGAGCCGACCGACGTCAGGACGGCAGCGCGAGTCACGATGGTGTTATTCGCCGCCGTCGATCGGAAGCACTTCCCCGTTGACGTACGATGCCGCGTCCGAGACCAGGAACGCGATGGTCGACGCCACTTCGTCCGCGGTCGCGAAACGCCCGAGTGGATTGCGCTCGAGCGCACGCCGAGCGATCTCCTCGTTTCCCCAGAGGGCCGCGGCGAATTCCGTTTTGACGATGCTCGGGGCGACGGCGTTGACTCGGATGCCGTGGGGCCCAAGCTCGGTGGCCAGCTGCCGGCTCAGCATGATGAGCCCAGCCTTGGTCACCCCGTAGGGGCCAAGCCCAAACTCGGGCCGCAGCCCCGCGATGCTGGCCACGTTGACGATGGCGCCTCCATGTGCCCACATCCAGGCATCGACGACCAATTTGGTTAGCACCAGCGGTCCGCGCAGGTTCACCTCGAAGGTCTTGTCCCAGGCGCTGAGCTCGACGTCGAGGACCGGGCCAAAGTGCGGATTGGTCCCGGCGTTGTTCACCAGGATGTCGATGCGCCCGAAGCGCTCCATCACCTTGCTGACGAGCCGCTGCGAATCCTCGGGACGACCCACGTGAGCAACCATCGGCGTCACGGCTCCGGCGTGGCGCGCATTGATCCGATCCGCGGCCGACTGGAGGCCCTCGAGCTTCCGGCTGGAAATGACGACCCTCGCACCCTGGTCGGCGAGCGCAGCGGCGGTCGCCTCGCCAATGCCACGGCTTCCGCCTGTCACGATCGCCACGCGATCGGTCAGGTCGAAATCTGGCATTGCCAGATACTATCGGTTGAGAATGGACTTCGACCACTCGCCGAGGGTGCAGGCGCTACAGAAGACGCTCGTCGATTTCATGGTCGAGTTCGTCTACCCAAACGAGCGAACCTATCGCGACCAGCTTGCGACCGGAGACCGCTGGCGGCCTCCGCCGATCGTCGACGAGCTGAAATCGAAGGCACGCGCGGCGGGACTATGGAACCTCTTCCTTCCGGAGTCCGAGCTCGGCGGCGGGCTCACCAACCTGGAGTACGCCCCACTCTGCGAGATCATGGGCCGCGTCCCCTGGGCCCCCGAGGTCTTCAACTGCTCCGCCCCGGACACCGGGAACATGGAGATCCTCGACCGCTTCGGGACGCCGGAACAGAAAGACCGGTGGTTGCGACCGCTGCTCAACGGAGAGATTCGTTCGGGGTTCGCGATGACGGAACCCGATGTCGCATCGTCGGACGCAACCAACATCAAGAGCCGCATCCTTCGCGATGGTGACGACCTGGTCATCAATGGCCGGAAGTGGTGGACGTCGGGCGCCATGAACCCGCGCTGCGAGCTGCTCATCTTCATGGGGAAGACGGACCCCGACAATCCGGATCGCCATCGACAGCAATCGATGGTCCTCGTGCCCCGCGACACGCCCGGGGTCACGATCCTGCGGCCGTTGCCCGTCTTTGGATTCGACGACGCACCGCACGGCCACGCCGAGGTCGACTTCGTCAATGTCCGGGTGCCGGCCGCCAACATCCTCCTCGGAGAGGGGCGCGGCTTCGAGATCGCCCAGGCTCGCCTCGGCCCCGGCCGAATTCACCATTGCATGCGACTGATCGGGGTGGCGGAGGTCGCCCTCGAACTGATGTGTAAGCGGCTCACCAGCCGGGTGGCGTTTGGCAAGCCCCTAGCCCAGCAGTCGGTGTGGCTCGAGCGAATCGCGCGTTCGCGCATCTTGATTGATGAGGCCCGCCTGCTCACCCTGAATGCCGCCTACAAGATGGACACTGCCGGCAACAAGGCGGCGCGGGCCGAGATCGCCATGATCAAGGTGGCGGCCCCGAACATGCTCTGCACCGTTCTCGACTGGGCGATCCAGGCGCACGGCGCGGCGGGCGTATCCGACGATTTTCCGCTCGCTCACGCTTATGCCTACGCGCGCACGGTCCGGATCGTCGACGGGCCGGACGAGGTGCACCTCAACCAGCTCGGCCGGCTCGAGCTTGGCAAGTACTGACGGCGTCGTCGCGGCGATCCGTTCGCTCCAGCGCGCGTACTTGATCGGCGTCGAGGGCGTGACGGAGATCTGGCTGGTTCGGCACGCGGACGTCTACGACCAGGGCGAGCTTGTTTCGGATCCACCGCTGAGCCCGCTGGGGCACCGGCAGGCGGAACGTTTGGCCCAACGCTTGAAATCGGTTGGGATCCGCGCCGTCTACGCTAGTCCGCTCCGTCGCGCGCAGCAAACGGCCGCCGCCCTCACCGAGCGGGTCGCGACCGACCCCAGGTTGACCGAGGTCCGCGCCGCCTATCCCGACGGCAAGGTCGAACTCCAGGAAAGCCACGATGCCGTGATCCGTCGGATGCAGGCCGCCGTCAGTGCGGCCGTGGCCGCGCACCCCGGGGGGCGCATCGTGATGGTGTCGCATGGGATCGCGATCCTGACCTACCTCTGCGACGTCCTTGGGCTGACCCCCGGCACGCTGCGGCTCTTCCCCGACTTCACGAGCATCAGCGTGGTGCGCGTCAAGGGTGACCGCCGCATGGCTGGTTCCCTTTGCGACACCGCCCACCTGGTACCGATAGCGTGACCGAATCCGAAGAGCGGATTCGCCACGACCTTGCCGAGCAAATCGAGGAGCCAGTGCGCGCGGTTCGCGCCATCCCCGAGGGTCACTCCGGCTTCACCTACTGGGTCGAGCTCGACGGACATCGCGGGGTCCTGCGCCTTCCTCCGCCGGGCGCGCGCATCGCCGGTCCGGCGGATATTCCGCGTCAGGCAAGGATCATGTCTGCGCTGCACGCGCAGGGCCTGCCTGTACCCGCCATCGTTGCAACCTCGCAAGACCCGGTCGTCGACGGACGGCCTTTCGTTCTGATGGAGGAGGTCCACGGGGATCGGGTCGAGCAGGCGATCGACGCCGGGAGCAATCCACTCCATCTGGCATTGTCGGCCGTGGATGTCCTGCGCCGGTTCCAGGCGGTGCCCTTGGAGAACACCGGCATTGGCGATGAAAACCCGATGCCGCTCGAGGGCGAGGTCTCGCGCTGGACGTGGCTGATGGACCGGGCCCCCTCGGAGCTCACCGGACAGGCACCCCGGCTCGCCCAGCTGCTGGCCGAGCGCCAACCACGTCCCGGGCCGCCGGTTCTGGTCCACGGCGACTACCACTTCGGCAACATGCTCTTCGACCACGGCGGGGTGGCGGCTGTCGTCGACTGGGAGATCGCGCAGCTCGGCCAGCCCCTGCTCGACCTGTGTTGCATCAGTCTCTCGCACGTCTCGGCTGATGCCGTCCGGGAGATGTACGGCGCCGACCCGGGCGACTATCGGTGGTACCGGGCGCTGACCTATTACAAGTACGCGGCGATCTTCGGCTACAACCTTATGCTGCACCGGCGCGGCAAGCGCCCCGACCCGAGCTACGAACAACGGACAGGCACGATCCTGGGATTCATCGAACAGGGCGTCGGCGTGCTCGGCTAGCCGTGGAAATTCGGAATCGCGTCGTGGTCGTGACCGGAGGCGGGGGTGGCATCGGCGGCGCGCTCTCCCGGCGCTTCGCCGCAGAAGGGGCCGAGAAGGTCGTGGTCTGCGACATCGACCGGCAGGCCGCGGAGACGGTGGCTGCCGAGATCGGCGGCACGGCCGTGTGCGCCGATGTCACGGTGGAGTCAGATGTGGCGCAACTCGTTGGTGGAACACTGGAGGCACATGGCCGAATCGATATCTACTGCTCCAATGCCGGCATCGCTTTTGGCGGTGGGCCTGAGGCATCGGACCAGGCGTGGCGACAGAGTTGGGACGTGCATGTCATGGCGCACCTCTACGCCGCGCGAGCGCTGCTCCCCGGGATGCGGGCGCGGCGCGACGGCTACATCATGGGCACCATCTCCGCCGCGGGTTTGCTCAATCACATCCTGGCGGCGCCCTACGCCGTGACGAAAGCCGCCGGACTCTCGTTCTTCGAATGGATGGCGATCGCCTACCACGACGAGGGCATCCGGGTTTCGGCGCTGTGCCCGCAGGGGGTGCGGACCGCGATGCTGACCCAGGAGGGCGAGCGCAACTTTTTGACCGCGGGCGCGCTGGAACCCGAGCAGGTGGCGGACGCCGTCGTCGAGGCCATTCGCGACGAGCGCTTTCTCATCCTGCCCCATCCGGAGGTGGGCGAGTTCTTCCGTCGCAAAGCCGCCGACTACGACCGCTGGCTCCGAGGGATGCGTCGACTGCGCGCTGGGATCCAGGAGGAGCGGTAAGGGCCGCCGACGCCGGCGGCCCGTGCCCACAACGCCGCCGCTAGGGAATACCGTTTGTCGGAGGACTCGATGCCGATCCGCCGTACTGGCTGATCGGGCCTGAATCCGAGGAGGTGTACACGGGACCGTTCGTGGCTTCGGTTCCGTCCGCCGCGATGATGGCCACCTGCACCCCCAGGTAGCCGAGATGGTTATCGGACGCAAAACCGAACGGCACCAGGCCGGGGCCGCCGCTCAGCTTCGTCGACTCGAGCGACTTCACGAAGCTGCTCCGGGTCGGATTTCGGCCCGCCGCCTTGAACGCCTGCGCCAGCGTGTAGGCCTGCGCCATCCCGTACAGGATATTGCCATCCCAGGGCAGACTCGGGATGATCTGGTCGTGGATGCCCTTGAACAAGGTGATCCATGGGTTCGAGCTGTCGCCGACCAGCGGTAGGTAGGTATCGGTCACCATGCCACCCAGCAGCTGTTTCCCGACCGCGCCCTTGGAGAAGGTTGTCAGCAAGCCGGTCAAGGTGGTGATGTCGGAGCCAACGTTGCTCACCACCCAGGTCGGATGGTAGCCGAGCTTGGCCGCGGTCAAGAGCGCCAGCGCGGTGAAGGCCGGAATCGTGTAAGAGACTACGACCTGCGCCCCTGACGCCTGCAGTGCCGCCATCTGCGGGCCAACGTTGGTGTTGGTCGGGACATAGTTCTGGCGACTCGCGATCGACGATGCGCCCAGCTGATCATCGAGGCCTTTGACGCCGTCGAGGCCAAACTCGTCGTTCTGGTAGAAATACCCGACCTTCTTGCCACTGAGGTTTTGCTTGATGTACTGGCCGAGAATCTTGCCCTCGATGGTGTAGTCGGGCTGAAAGCCGAAGGTGTTGGGATACTTCGAGACGTTGTTCCAGCAGTTGCAGCCGCTGGAGACAAACACATCAGGCACCTTTTCGGAGTTGATGTAGTCGATGACCGCCAGGTGCGTGGGCGTGCCGAGCGCGCTGAACATGGCGAAGACCTTGGTGTCCAGGATCAGCTTGCGCGTCTGGCTGGCGGTGTTGGTGGGGTTATAGCCGTCGTCGAGGTACTCGTAGAGGATCTTCCGTCCGAAGACCCCGCCATGCTGGTTCAGGTACACGAAGTAGGCGTTCGAGGCGGGGGCGATCTCAGAATAGCCCGGCGCCGCCGGCCCGGTCAGGGGCTGGGTGCTCCCAATCGTGATCGACGAAGCCGTGATACCGGGCGCGGACGCGGTATTGGTTCCAGAGTTGTCAGCGGTGGACGTGCCGCAGGCCGC
>VBHO01000207.1 GCA_005882045.1 Chloroflexota bacterium
CCGACACCTTGACCGAAGACACTCGTGCCTGTGTTCTTTGCGCCCTCGATGACAAGTGGCGGACGGCCAAAGTATGCGAACACGGCGCAGAATGCCAGAAGCAACGCCGTCACTGCCGCCAGAGTGATCGAGCGGCGGCGCACCACATCCCTTGGAAGGGGCGTGCCGACCGCAGCGCTGGCGGGAAGCACCAGCGTTCCGGCGAACCGGTCGCCAAGACGCTGGTGCTGCCGCGAGCTGAGCGTCAGGATCCCACCCAGCAGATAGAGGAAAGGCAGCGCATCGAGAAGGCGGGCGAGGTTGCGCAGCGTGGCCGCTTGCCAACCGATACGTCGACCTTCCAGATCGGTCACGCGCAGCCCGGCGAGGCGTTTTCCGAGCGTGGCGCCGAACAGACCTTCGAGCACGGCATAATAGGCCACCCAGAGCAGCGCCAGCCAGAACCAGTCAACGGTGGTTTGTGTCGTGAACGAGGCGAAGCTGCCGCTGGTCATCGATGGCACGACACCGCTCGTGACGCGCGTAACGCCGAACGTCCCATTGACGATCGCGTCGAGCAGCGAGATGACGACCGTGTCGGCGATCAGGGCGAGCAGGCGGCGGGGCAGCGCTTGCCCGGTCGCCGCAGCAAGGCTGATCGGGGCCGAAGTCGGAGCCCCCGCCAGGCTCATGTCCCGCCCATTGTGACGCGCCTGAGGCGCCTGTGCGTGCGTCAAGGGCCGTCGCATTGACTGGGCGGCTACTTGCCGCCACAATAGGGCAGCCTCATGCCCAACTGGCTTCGTCGCCTCCTGCCGATCGCGGCTGTGGTGTCCACGGCCGGTGTCCTTATGGCCAATCAGGTCGGCGCCATGGCGTACACGTCGGGTGCGACGGGCTACGACATCAGCTACCCGCAATGCGGCGGTCGCTACCCGACCGGGGCCTTCGGCATCATCGGCGTCAACGGTGGCTACCCATTCGTCTACTACAACCCGTGCCTGGCGGATGAATACAGCAACACAACGAACGCTGCACTGTATATCAACACCGGGTACGACCCGATCTATACGCAGGTCGACGGCAAGCACACGGTCGCGGAGTGCGTGACGCAAGCGGCCGCGATCCAGGGCACACCTGCGCAGCAGGCGGCCTGGGCAGTGGGCTGCAGCGAGGCGTCGCGGTCGATTGCCTATGCGACCTCCCAGGGTGCAACCAACCCCAGCAGCTGGTGGCTCGATGTCGAGACCGCCAACAGCTGGTCATCGACTGACCTGAGCTTGAACCAGTACACGATCCAGGGCATCGTCGACACGCTCCTGCGCCAGTCGCCGGCCGCCGTCGGCGTTTACTCCACGGGTTACCAGTGGCACACGATCGTTGGAAACCTGCCGGTCTCCGGCGTCCTGGCCGACTGGGTCGCCACCGGGTCGAGCTCCGCTGGACGGGCCCGCGGCTACTGTGGAACCGGCTTTTCGGGGCGTCCGGTCTGGTTCGTCCAGTACGTCCACGGAGGCTTCGACACCGACTACACCTGCTGATCCGCGGCTGAGAACGTGGTCTCCGCGCGGAAAACCGTACCCTTTCTATTGCTCAGCCCGTTCGCCTGAAGCCATGGCGAGGCGTCACTGAGCGTAACTTCTTACCAATCTCCAATTTGAAAAGCGCATGATTCGTACCGTCTGATGGAAGGTCGGGGTCCTGCAAGGCGCCGTCGTGCCTCGCGTTTGCATCCTGTGCGTTTGGTTATCCTGACGATCTTTTGCCTGCTCTTGGCCGGAACTGCGGGCGTGGCCGCTTACTTCCTTCCCGTAGTGGTCGCCGGTGTCGGACAGACAGGCCAGACCGTCGTGGTGCCGCCCAGCAACAGTCCGGGTGGGAAGGCCACCCCCACGCCGAATGCCGCCCCCGGCGCACCGTTCACGGTCCTGCTGCTCGGTTCCGACGACGATGGGAAGAATAAATCGCCCTTGACCCAGTCGATGATCCTGGTGCGGGTCGATCCGGTCGGCAAGCACGTCACCATGTTGTCCATCCCGCGCGACCTCTGGGTCCCGCTGTCCACCGGTGGCAGCGCGAAGATCGATGCCGCCTACGCAATCGGCGGCCCGGTCGCTGCCATCGCAACGGTCGAGCGCAACTTCCATGTCCACATCGACGAATACGCGTGGGTCGGGCTCACGGGTTTGATCAAGCTGATCGACCTGCTCGGAGGGGTCGACGTGTTCGTGACCAATCCGGTGCTCGACGATGCGTACCCGGACGACATCAACGGAGGCTTCCTCTACGGCTACAAGACGGTCGCGGTGCTCCCCGGCGCGCAGCACCTCGACGGCGCGCACGCGCTACAGTACGTCCGGTCGCGGCACAACGACATCAACGGCGACTTCGGACGCTCGGCCCGGCAGCAGGAAGTCCTGCTCGCGATGAAGGTCAAGGCGAGCACGCTGAACGCAGCTGACCTGCCCGACATCGTCAGCGCCCTTAACGGCAAGTTCAAGACCAGCATGGGACTCGACCGGGTGCGGAGCTTGCTGGGTGTGGCCAATGCTTTCGACCTGGCCAATGTCAAGCAAATCGTGCTCTACGCGGGCCTTTACACCAGTTACGACCACGGAGCGGCATACGGAGGTGCGAGCGTCATCATTCCCCACTGGTCGCAAATCCTGGCCGTGACCAGGGAAAACTTCCCATGATCCTGCGACGCATCGCCGCCATCCTCTTCTTGCCAATGATGTTTGCGTTCGGGTCAGGCGTCTATCTGTACCTCGGCACGCTGAAGAGCAAAGTCATCAAGACGCGCGCGGATCTCCCCACCGTGACCAAACCACGGCTCGTCTTGCCCGGCACGATGTTCGTCGTTCAGGACGGACGCCTGTTCAAGCTCAAGGATGGCGGCTTCAGCGAGATTGGCGGACCGGGTGATTGGTCGCAACCGACCCTCACCCCCGACCACACGCGGCTGGTCGCCGTCCTGCGGAACGGCTATTCGAGTGACCTCTACTTGCTCGATCTCGACGGCCACATCGTCAAGCGCCTGACCAAGAATGATTCGCGCATCGTCGATTACAACCACTGGGCCTTCTATCCGCGCGTGTCGCCGGATGGCTCGACCCTCTACTACAGCTACGACGGCCCCAAGCACGTCGACAGCGCGCCCGGCGACGACCTCTCGATCTGGAGCATGCCGCTGAATGGTGCGCAATACCAGGCGCGCCGCCGCACCGACCCCTACTGGTACACGGGCGGTGACGTGAGCCCCCTCCCGCTCGCGGGGACCGCTCTTCTCTACGTCCAGCATTCGATCGATCCCTCCACGGCGGTGCATTCTCAGATCAGGCTGCAAAGCCGCACAGGTGACCTGGTTGGAAAGCCGTTGACCGGCCTGGCGGACGATTGCAGCCAGCCGGCACTCTCGCCGGATGGCACACAACTCGCCATGATCTGCACGGGCGGGAAACAAACCGCCAGGCTCGAGGTCGCCCCGTTCAACGGCACCAGCCTTGGCCCGGCCCGCATCCTCCTCGACGGGGGGCTCTACGCATCACCGGCATGGTCGCCCGATGGCCAGGCGCTGGCCTACTTCGCGCCGAGCGGGGCGGCCGGGCACTTCGAGCTCTGGTGGCTGGCGGTGCCGGCTCCCCGCATCCTCGGCGTCGGAAGGGGGCGCCGCCTCGTCGATCGTCGTCCCCTCGCTGCCGGCGACCCCCGTGCCGGTGCAGGTCACGCAGGGCGTCGACCTCAGTGCGACCTCGCCCCCCGCCTGGTACTGAGCAAGCCTTAACCGGATCTTCTTGATTTCTTCCATTCATTCGCGTAAAAGGGAAGTGGCCGGACTATTTAGCCAGGCTCAATCAGGGAGGAAGAAGCATGAATCGAGGGGTTCGGATCGTCGTGCCGGGTGTGCTCGCATCGTTGCTGGCGATGACGGCGCTGCCGGTGGCAGCAGGAGGAGGGTCGCCTGCCATGACGGCGCTGGACAGCATCAAGCACATCGTGGTCATCTACCAGGAGAATCACAGCTTCGACAACCTCTATGGCAGCTGGGAGCGGGTCAACGGTCTCAGCCGGGCCGAGAGCGCCAACACGACCCAGATCGGACAGGGTGGGGTGCCCTACACGTGTCTGAAGCAGAACGACGTCAACCTCGCCACTCCGCCGCGACCGGCGACCTGTACCGATATGACGACCAGCACGACCTTCAGCAGTAACTTCACGAACAAGCCGTTCAAGATTGACGACTTCATCGCCTCCACCGATACCACGTGCCCAGCTCCGGGCGCCTTTTACCCCAATGGTGTGCCCAAAGGGACGGGACTTCCCGGAGGCTGCACCGAGGACCTGGTCCACCGCTACTACCAGGAGCAGTACCAGCTGAACGGCGGTCTGCAGAATCGCTACGTCACCGGTAGCGACGCCATCGGCCTCAGCATGGGCGTGTACAAGACGCAGGACCTTCCGATCTATAAGTACCTGCATCAACCGGGCCATCCGCAGTACGCCATCTCG
>VBHO01000208.1 GCA_005882045.1 Chloroflexota bacterium
AGGCCAAAGCCGAGCAGGCTGAGGACCTCGATAGAGGTCCAACCCTGATCTTTGGCGACCGAGAGTGCGATCAGCACCGGGATCAGACCGGCGGCGAGCGCCCCCGAGCCGATGAAGTCGATGTCGCGCCATGAGGCTTTGGTTCGCACGAAGGGCAGGAAGGCGGACACCACGAGGACACCGAGCAAGCCGACCGGCAGGTTGACGTAGAACACCCACCGCCAGCCAAGATTGTCCGTCAAGAAACCGCCGACCACGGGGCCGATGATGGACGACAGACCGAAGACGGCGCCAAACAGGCCCTGGATTCGTGCCCGCTCCGCGGGGGTGTAGATGTCGCCCAGGACCGTAAAAGCCGACGCGAAGAGCATGCCGCCGAAGAGGCCCTGGATGATCCGGAAGACGATCAGCTGGTTCATATCCTGGGCGACGCCGCACAGGGCCGAGGCGGCGACGAACCCCACCATCCCGGCGATCAGAAAGGGCTTTCGGCCGAACAGGTCCCCGAGCTTTCCGGCGATGGGGACAATCACCGTCGAGGCGACGAGGTAGCCCGTGATCAGCCAGGAGTAGCGATCGAGACCGTTCAGCTCGGCGACGATGCGCGGTAGCGCCGTGCCGACGATTGTCTGGTCGAGCGCCGCGAGCAAGAGCGCGAACATCACGCCGATGGTCGCGAGCACTTTGATCCGCGTGGTCAGCTCAGCTTGTGGCATGGGATTTCCCCTCCTCGACGCCCATCGCCTGGATGAGGCGCAGGCACAGATGACGCAGTTGAATCAGCTCGGACTCCTTCAGGCCGTGGGTGAGCGCGGCCTGAACACCCGTGGTCTCCCGCCAGAGCGTCTCGATGCGCTCGCGGCCATGCTCGGTGAGCTCGGCGTAGACGGAGCGGCGATCAGAAGGATCGTCGACCCGTTTGACCAGGCCGTCGCGTTCAAGGTTGTCGACCAGGCCGGTCACCGTCCGAGGGGAGACGTCTAGCATCTCCGCCAGCTCGCCCATGGCGAACCGGCCGGTCGGTTGGTGTTTCAGGCGCACCAGGATCTGGAAGCGGCCCTCGCTGAGCCCAAACCGCTCCGCCCAGCGCTCCATGGTCACGTGGAGCTTCTTCCCCAGGATGCGGACGGCGGCCAGCGCCTCCGTTCCAGGGTCGACGTTTCGGCCTTGTCGCGCCAAGACCTCGCGAATTCGCGGGTCGAAGAGGTAACCGTTCGCGTCAGTCTGGAGATCGGGATGCTCGTGATCGGTTTTGAAAGTGAGTTGACTCATATTTACAGGACACATTATTACCCAACTCAAGAAACGGTGAAACCTGGCATCGGTGGTGGGCCGGTGACAGGTTGGCGGGCACCGGCCCGCCAGCTGTGCTTATGCGACTGACGCCCGCTCCTGGTGCGCACGCGAGACCGTGCCGACCCGGGCACGAGGCGGGTTATTGCGGGCCCACAGCGCACCGACCGCGGCGACGAGAATGACCACGATCGCGAGGGCCATCGTCGGCCGCATGGCATCGACGAAGGCTTGGGTGAAGACGGCGTGCGCGACCTGCTGGATCTGCTGCACGACCTGTGCGGGAATGCCGGCGGGCAACGCCAGGCTGGTGCCGCTCTGACCACGACCCACCTCGAGGCCCGCTTTCGCGGCCTTGCTGAAGCCGTCGACGAACGGCGCTTGCGCCTGGGCTGGTAGCCGGGTGGCAAAGCTGACAGCGCGGTTGTGCAGGTCGGTCGCGAGCTGGTTCTGCAAGACGGCGCCGATCGCGGCGCTTCCGAGCACTGCACCCAGCTCCTGCACCGTACTGATCACGCCGGAGGCAACGCCCGCGAATCGTGGTTGCAGGTCGCGCGTCGCCAGGCTGAAGACTGGCGTCCAGATTCCGGCCATGCCCGCGCCGGCGATCAGGAGGCCGGGGACGAACACCCAGCGGTTGGACGTGACCTGGGCCGTCCAGGCGATGTACGCCATGCCCACGGCGAACAACGTCAGCCCGACGACCAGAATGTATTTCGCGTAGCGCGCGGCGAGCGGGGCAGCGATTCCCGACAGCAGCATCATCGCCAGCGGTTGGGGCGCGATCGCGAGACCCGCGTCGAAGGCGCTCAGTCCGAGCACCGACTGGTAGTAGAGCGTTAAAGGGAGGAAGACACCGACGATGGCGAATCCCATCGCCAGCAGCACGATCGCCATCAACCTGTAATTACGGTCTTTGAAGACGGCGAAGGGAAGCAACGGCTCACGCTCCTGCCGCCGCCATTGCACCACCAGGAAGATTGCCATCACCACGATGCCGGCGACGATGATCTCAGGGATCGTGATGCCTGACCAGACCGTGCCCCACTCATAGCGCTGCCCCTCGATCAGCCCGAAAACGATGCCCAAGAGGCCGAGCGTGGCGAGCACGACACCCACCCAATCGAGACGGTGACGGCGGCCGGGACGCAGGTCGGGCACGAAAAGGAACGCGAGCACGAGTGTGATCAGCCCGACCGGCAGGTTCACGTAGAAGATCCACCGCCAGCCGAAGTGGGTCACGATGAAGCCGCCCAGCACGGGGCCTAGCAACACCGCGAGCCCGGAGAGCCCGCCGTAGATGGCGAAGACGCCGCCACGCCGCTCCGGCGGAAACAAGGTTGTCATGATCGGCAAGCCCTGGGGTGCCAGGATGGCGGCCCCGAAACCCTGCGCGCCGCGGGCAAGGATCAGCTGCGTGGGATCGTGGGCGAGCCCGCTGAAGGCCGAGGCAATCGTGAACATCACGATGCCGGCGGCGAACATGTTGCGCGGTCCGAAGATGTCACCGAGGCGCCCGGACGTAATCAGGAGCACGGCATACATCAGGCTGTATCCGTTGAGCACCCAGAGGATCTGGTCGAGCGACGCATGGAGGTCGTCGACGATGCTCGGGATAGCCACGTTGACGATGGTCAGATCGAGCAGGGTCATGAAAAGCCCTAGCGCGAGGACGGCAAGCGCCAGCCAGGGCGCAGACGGTCGACGGTTTTCAATCATTGTTCGTGCCCGCATCACCTGGTTTGTGCTCGACAAAGAATCGGCGCAGTTCCTGCGCCACCCGCTCGGGTTGCCCGCGTCGATCGGTGTTGCCGGAGGCCTCATGACCGAGTCCAGGAAACTCAACACGCGTCACGTGTGGCAAGACCTTCTCCAGGGCATCAAGGGGGGCCCTCAGGTACGCCGGGCTCTTGCTCCCGCCGAGCAGCAACACATCGGTCGGCAAATCCCCGAAGCGCTCTAACGCCCCATCCGTGTCGGCGACCAGCTGGAAGTCGTAATGCAGGGTCGGTGCGAGCATCCGCATCGTGACGTCATCGGCGCCAGCCTTCTTCTCCTCGCTGGCCATCATCATCGTCGTCAGCCGCTCGAGCAGCCAGCGAGGCATGAGGTTG
>VBHO01000214.1 GCA_005882045.1 Chloroflexota bacterium
CCAGCTCGTATCGCGCGATCGGTCCGGCGTCTGTCAAGATCTTGCGGATCGCGGCGACACCCCTGGTTTTCACGTCGTCGTCAAGGCCCAGTTGCGCATGCCGCGTGGCGCTTGCCCTGACAAAGACTGGACCCAACAGCCGCACCAGCCATCGGAAATCCTCCGCGGCGACCACGTGCAACGTGCCACGCATCAGCCAGCCGCGAACGATGGAGCGATCGTCATTAAGCGCCCGGTTGACGTCGCTGGCATGAAGGCCTGTGCTGCGAACCCGCACCCCGAGCGCCGCGGCGCTGAGGAGCTGTGCCTGCAGCCCCAAGACCTGGTGCAGGATTGTTGCTGGACAAGAACGCCTGACTGTGTCTCGACCTAGACGCTGAGCCGCGGCACGCATCGACAGCACGCGGCCGTCGGAGATAACCCTAGCCGCCGGCGGGTCCTGCCTCGACGCCAGGTTGCGTCATCCGCGACGGATCGAGCAAACGGTCTAGCTCGTCGGGCGTAAGTTTGGTCCGCTCGCGCGCGACCTCGCGTATCGTCCTGCCGGTGGTAAGCGCATCCTTGGCGATCTTCGCCGCGGCGTCGTAGCCGATGGCGGGCACGAGCGCGGTGGCCAGCATCAGCCCCTGCTCGACCATTTGCGGCCCGCGATCCGTCGCCTTGATCCCCACGATGCATTGCTGGGCCAGGTTCTGCGCCGCAGCGGCGAGCAGGGCGATCGACTCGAGCAGGCTGTAGGCGGCCACCGGCATCATCAGGTTGAGCTCGAAGATGCTGCCCGACTGGGCCGCGACGGCGATGGTCTGATCGTTGCCGAGGACCTTGGCGACCACCATGGTCACCGACTCGATGATCACCGGATTGACCTTTCCCGGCATGATCGAGCTGCCCGGCTGCACCTCGGGGAGCGTGATCTCACCCAGCCCGGCACGTGGCCCGGACGCGAGCCAGCGCAAGTCGTTGCCGATCTTCCAGAGGCTCACGGCAATCGTGCGCAGAGCGCCCGCCGTCGACAGCACGGCGTCCAGCGTGGCCTGCGCCTGAAAGTGATTGTCGGTCTCGTGCACCAGCACGCCGGCGCGCCGGCTCAGGTGCGATGAGACGCGCTGGGCAAACTCTGGATGAGCATTGATCCCGGTTCCCACCGCGGTTCCGCCCAGGGGCAGCTCGGCGAGCTCTTCGGCGGTACGCTCGACTCGGTCCAGCGCTCGTTGCACCTGGCCGGTGTAGCCGGCGAACTCCTGGCCGAGGCGGATCGGCGTCGCATCCTGAAGATGCGTCCGGCCGGTCTTGACGACCGGCATGAATTCCTTGGCTTTGGCGTCGAGGGCGTCTTTGAGGTAGGCGAGTGCCGGCACCAGCTCTTCGTGGATCGCCACCAGCGCCGCCAGCTGCATCGCCGATGGAATCACGTCGTTACTCGACTGGCACTTGTTGACGTGATCGTTCGGATGCACCGGACTGCGCGAGCCGAGCGGCTGACCGAGGATCTGGTTGGCGCGGTTGGCGATCACCTCGTTGGCGTTGGTGTTGGTCGACGTGCCTGAGCCAGTTTGAAACACATCGACGACGAAATCCTTGTCGAACTTGCCTTCCTCGACTTCCTCCGCCGCCTGCTGGATCGGGTTGGCAAGGCGCGTCTCGAGCAGCCCGAGCTCGGCGTTGACCAGCGCCGCGGCGCCCTTGATCTGCGCCAGAGCGCGAATAAATCGACGCGGCAGCCGCAGTCCGCTGATCGGGAAGTTCTGCCGAGCCCGCTCGGTGCTCGCGCCGTAAAAGGCGTCCTCGGGAACGCGAACTTCGCCCATGGAATCTCGTTCCACTCGCGTGCCAGCCTCCTCCGCCATGCCGGGTCATCGTAGCAAGGCGCCGGCTCACGGCTGGCGGTCCCGCGGCCCATCCCGTAATCTTTTAGCCGTGCCAGCGCGTATCGTCTCCATCCAACTCTGTCCGGGCCACCGGCAGCCGATGCAGCCCGTGCCGACCGCAAACCTGATACGCGGCCTGGGGATCGAGGGCGACAAGCATGCCGTTTCTACCTCCGACCGGCAGGTGCTGCTGGCCGACCAGGAGGCGCTCGACGAGGTCGGCGTCGAACCAGGAACGATCAAAGAAAATCTCACCGTCGAGGGCCTGCACGTGATGGGCCTCCCCATCGGCACCCGGGTGCGCCTGGGTGACAGCGCGGTGCTCGAGATCACGAAAGTCTGCGAACCGTGCTTTCGCATGGATGAGATCCGCATGGGCCTTCAGGCCGAACTCGTGGGCCGCCGTGGCATGGTCGCCCGCGTCATAAACGGCGGGTCGATCGCCGTCGGCGATCGCATTACGCTCGAAGAAGCAGAGCCACTGGCCTCGTAACTTGATCCGCGCCGTCGATCTACATGTTCATCTGCCGCTGAAGGAATGGCTCGATGGCAGCATGGGCCCGTACCGCGAGGGCGCCGCCCGCTACTTCCGAGGCGAAGTCCACGAGCGCAGCGTCGATGAGCTCGCCGTTGAGTTTGCCCAGGAACAGGTCTTCGGGATCCTGCTCGCCTGGGATGCGGAGACCGCGACCCATCGCCCGCCGCTCCGGAACGACTTTGTTAGCGCGATCGTCAGACGCCACCCGAAGCGGTTCGCGTTCTTCGCCTCGGTCGATCCGTGGAAACCAGACGCCGTCAGGGAGCTGGAGCGTGCTGTCAACGAGCTCGGCGCGAAAGGCGCGAAGTTCCACCCGTCGATGCAGGACTTTTACCCGAGCGACGAACGACATTTCAAACTCTGGGAGAAGGCCTCGGAGCTGAAGATCCCCTGTCTCTTTCACACCGGCACCAGCGGCATCGGCGCCGGTCAGCCCGGCGGTCAGGGCATCAAGCTCGATCCGGCCCGACCCATCCATCTCGACATCGTGGCGGCGCGCTTCCCGGAGCTGCCGATCATCGCCGCGCACTTTGGCTGGCCCTGGCACCTCGAGCTGATCGCGATGGCGCTGCACAAGGCGAACATCTTTATCGAGCTCTCTGGCTGGTCGCCCCGGTATTACCCGGCGGAACTGGTCCGAGAGATCGGCGGCCGGCTGCAGGATCGAACGCTCTTTGGCAGCGACTACCCGTTCATCAAGCCGGCCCGTGTGCTCGAGGAGCTCGACGCTCTGTCACTCAAGCCCGAGGCGAAGGCCAAAATACTCCGCGAGAACGCGGCGAGGTTGCTCAAGCTCGAGCTAGCCTGACCGAATCGATTTCATCACGCGCGTCGATTACGACAGACAGCTGTCGTAACCATCGCTCACGATAGAAGCATGTGCAGGTCCAGCGAGACGCCGCTCGACCGGATCATGTCCGGCCTCGCCGACCTGCCCGGTTGGCTGGCCGACCAGCCGAGCGGCCAACTCGGTCAGGTGATCATCAAGAGCCGCGAAATCATCGACCGGACCGAGGCGATCGCCGGCGAGGCCACGCGCCGCTTCGAGAAGGCCGGCGGCTACAAAGCGGACGGGTTCCTCGGCATGATCCCCTGGCTGCGCGTCAATGGAAAACTGTC
>VBHO01000215.1 GCA_005882045.1 Chloroflexota bacterium
GAGGTTGATTCGTATGAGGCGGGTGCCTCCGCCGCCTTGAACTGTTCTGATCAGTCCGCTGTTGGTCAGGAGCGAGCTGCTGCCGCCCGCCGCCAGCAAGCTATAGCCATTTAACACATTGTTGTCACCGACAAGGAGGACGCCGTTGCTGTTGATCGTTCCGATTGTGTTGATGAGGAACTGGGAGCTGTTGCCCGCGACCTGCAAGGTCTGCGTCCCGCTTGCTCCCCCGAGGTTGAGCGTCCCAACGGCAACGTTGCTGTCGACGAGCACGGTATAGGTGTCGGCCGCGGCGGGCGGCGTGCTGCTGGTTGTTTGCGTGATGCAGGCATCAGCGGCAGTGTTCGGCACGGCTCCGGTTGACCAGTTACTCGCCGTGCTGAAGTTGCCGTTTCCGCCGATCCAGTAGTCGCAGGTTGCGGCCTCAGTGGCGCGCGGGATCGCCAGCAGCCCGACGGCGGCGACCCCAACGATGGCGCCGCCGAGAACCGCAGCTCGAATCCACCGCCGTCGACCCGCCTTCCCGCCTGGCGGCAACGCCCCTCTCCTTGCTCGCTCGGCCGCTGCCGAACTGGCTCCCCAGTCCCCCCGCGCCCCCGACTATACGCCCGGCTGCCCCTCTGTCAATAGCGCGCCGAGTTAGGCGTGAGGCGGCGGGGACGAAATGGGCGGACGGTCTGGCAGCCCGCTCCCGGACTTGACCTCGATCCGGCGCTCGCCGGGGAGGACGGGCAGCCGCGGCGCGGCTGCCAGCTCGGCGAGCCGCTCCCGGTGATAGCCGTCGTCGGCGCCGAAGAGCTGGGCGCGGGAAGCGAGCCGAACCCGAAGGAGGGTGACGAGGGCCCGGAGCCCGTCCCTCCAGGTCAACTTCTTGCCCTCGGCGCGGCTGCGCGCGAAGTAGTCGATCGGCACTTCGTGGATCCGGTAGCCGAGTCGCAGGATCCGGCCGGTGATGTCGGGCTCGATATTGAACCGTTTGCCCGACAGCTGGAGCCGGCGCATCAGCGAGGTGCGCATCACCTTGAAGCCAGTCTCCATGTCCTGGATGTAGCAGTTGAACAGGATGTTGGTGAAGGTAGTCACCACCTGGTTGCCTTTGACAAACCAGTAGGAATAGGCGGTCTGACCGGCAAAGCCGCGGACACCGTACACGACATCGGCCCGACCATCGACGATCGGACCGATCAGCTTCGCGTAATCGACGGGATCGTACTCGAGGTCGGCGTCCTGGATGATGACGATCGGGGCGGTGATCGCCGCCAGGCCGGTCCGGATCGCGGCGCCCTTGCCGGCATTCGCCGGATGGCGCTTCAGGATCACGCGAGGATCACTGGCGTAGGCTTGCGCGGCGCGGAAGGTGTCGTCCGTTGAACAGTCGTCGACGACCACGACCTGCTGCACGCACGGCTGATAGAGGACGCGACCGAGGATTTGACCGATGGTCGCGGCCTCGTTGTAGGCCGGGACGATGACCCCCAGCGTGGGGGCCGGGCGGTCAGGCGAATGTGGGGCCATAGACCTGACCATATCGTAGGTGAAGGAGGCGCCTTTCGGCGCCTCCCTGTCGGCTATAGCTCTTCGACGACGACGGTTTCCTGGTAGCAGCCGGGGTTCTCAGCGACGCCCGATGCGGTGCCCGGGGTCGAAACCCACATCTGGACGTTATGGAGGCCCGGTGTGATTCCGGTGAAAACGGCTGTCATCGGCAAGAAGACCATCCTATTGGCGTCTGCCGCGAAGAGGAGCCCATTGGGCTGACCGCCAACGGCCGACACGCCGTCGATCTCCAACCAGAAGAAAACGACGTTGTTGGTTGCAGCCACGTTCACATGGCCGCCCCATTGGATGGTTGCGCTGGTGCTCGCGCTCGACTTGGTGAACTGTCCGATGGTCCCCAGGTTGACCTTCGTGGACGTAAGCGCTCCCGGAAAGTTCAAGTCGCAGGCCGGAGTGAACGACGAAAAGCTGGGTCCCTGGCTCAGGTAGGTTTGCGTCTCATCGGACGCGCAGGCTTCCGTCGCCGGGTCGATCAGGCGCACGGCCTTCGTGACCGGGTAGATGCCAGCGGTGGCATCGAAGATCTCATCGGTACTGGTGGCGTTGTAAATCTTGAACGTGCCATCGCTCGCGAGCCCCGACTGGACGTGGTTGGCAACGGTCCAGCCGTTCCCGTAGTTGATGGTCGAGGCAACCGGCTGTGTGCCACCAGGCCACACGGTGAGATAGCCCGGGCTGCCGACCCCCGTCACGGTGACGTTGCCGATGATCCCAATCGCGCCAGGGATGGTGGCGCTGGTCGCTACCGTGGTCGTCGTGCCGGCCGGTCGGGCGCCGGCCGTCGATACGCCAGTGGCATTTCGCGTATCGAGGATGCGCACAGGCGCGGCCAGAAACTTGACCGTGGTCTTGGTGCCGTAACAGGCGGTCAGCGCGCCCGATGCCGAGATCACGGCATTCGAGCCCCTCAAGGCGCGGCCGGGCGAGGCCATGGCGCTCGCCGAAGCGATCACCGCCACGCCGCCGACTACCGCCCCGATGACCAGACCGCGCCGCCACTGACCCGTCGGCTTGCTAACACCTTTTCGGGCACGCGTAATTAACCGCTCCTTGATCCCCATTGACTCCTCCTCGCGCGAACACGGCGAAGACGCTATCGCCCTCGCCTCTTGACGATGCGCTGGCCACGATACGCTCAGAAGCTCGAGTCTGCAAGTGAAACCGCAAAGAGCCTTCGGGTGATCTCGAGCACGCACAGCCCGAGGAGGATCGCCAGTGCCGCCACCGACAGAATCGCCCCCAGTCGCACCGCCGATGGCGCGTAGGTGAAGCGCAGCTGGTGAGCGCCGGCGGGGACGGCGACCGCCTGAAAGTAAAGGTTGGCCTTCAGGATCGGCGCCGGCTGTCCATCAACCGTCGCCGCCCAGTCGCGCGTGTAGCTCTGCAGCACCACGACCACGGTTGGCTGGGTGGCCTCGACCGACATTGCGATTTGTTCGGGATGACGGTCGCGAATGCGAACAGTGGCCACCGACGTGGCGGGGCACTCGCCGGTCTGCAGGACGATCGGGCCCATCGGGCCGCCCTGGCTCAGCAGGTTGGCCGCGGCGTCCGGGGTTGACGCGCAGGCGACGGCGTCCGTCGCGAACGCAAAGGGCCGCGCGCCCGGCACCTCCGAGATCGTGACCCCTTCACCCTGGTACGCGGTGGTTGTCCCCGGCAGGGATTCGTTGCCAGGGTTGATCACGTAAGGGACGCCGGCGGCCGCGAGCCACTCAGCTTGCGGGTGGAAGAGCCAGACGTTCAGCCCATCGTTGTAGTAGCCGGGATCGGCAAGGGACCAGTAGGCTTTCGCGCCGAGCGGCTGCAGCACGTC
>VBHO01000216.1 GCA_005882045.1 Chloroflexota bacterium
CGGGTAGTGGTGATCGGTCCACGAGGTGATCCGCGGGTTCGGGTTGGCGAAGGGGAGCGTGAGGTTCCCATCGGCGAGGGCGGGTTGCATCGTAATGACGGACAGGACGGACAAGGCCAGGCTTACAGCCACCGATCTGTAGACCATTAAGAACCGCATTACAACAGGCCTGTAGCGGGTTCTGAAAGAAGGCCGCAACAGCACCGCGACGGGGCCGTCACGATGCGCGTCTCCTCTTGGGTCTCAACAGGCTTTCGCATAGTGTGGCGTTGAAGTGCGAAGGAGCATTCGATCCTACTTTGCTTTGCCATGTGTGTGGCTGCCCGGCAGCCGCGATTGTAAACGCCCAGGGGACCAGGGAATGATCAAAACGCACTCACCTTTACGCAGGAAACGGGCCCAGGCGCTGGCCGAGATGGCCGTGATGGTGCCCTTCCTCGTGATTGGCATGATGGGCATGCTGGACCTCGGTCGAGCCTTCTACTACCAGATCTCGATCACCAACGCGGTCCGCGAAGGCGCCCGCTACGCAGTCCAACCCTATTACCTGGGGTTGAACCCGAGCTGCGCCACCATCCCGCCGGCCCCCAACCCGGGCAGCAATTGCGTCAGCCCGGGCGACGACGCCATCACGACCCACGTTCAAAACGAGCTGGCCGGCAGCAACATCGCGATTCCGGCGTCGGATATCCACGTGACTCCCGACCAGGGCACGCGCGTCACCTACTTCAACGGGGCCACGCCAACCTCCCAGTACCCGATCACGGTTTCGGCTAGCTTCAAGTTCAACTTCATCACCCCGATCATCGGCAGCCTGATCGGTAACCCGCTGACGATCAATACGAGCGCGGTCTTCAGGGCGGAGTACTGATGCGCAAGACAATTCTCCGCCGTCACAGCGGCCAGTCGATGGTCGAGTTCGCCGTTCTGGCGCCGATCTTCTTCCTTCTGCTTCTTGGCACCATCGACCTCGGTCGTGCGGTTTACATTTACAACACCATCTCGGACGCGGCGCGCGAAGGCACCCGAGCCGCCATCCCCTTCGATACACCCCTGCCCACAAGCGCTGCCGTCCTGGGCGCTGTGCAAAGCAAACTGGGCGGTGGCTTCGCTCTCAGCACGGATCCTTGCCTTCTGAGTCCACCATGTGCGTCCCCCACGACTCCGACGACGCCCAATACCGGGTTCATCTGGTACAGCTCTGGCATCGGCACGCCCGGCCGTGGTCCGGTCACGGTCAAGATCTCGTTTCTCTTCCAGCCCTGGGTCCCGGTCGTGCGCGACGCCGCCGGCAACGGACTCGTGATCTCGGCGCAATCCACGATGGTGACGGAGTACTGAAATGCTAACCAAGCTTCGGAAAGGCAAGCGCGCGCAGAGTCTCGTGATCGTCGCCCTGTCGGCGACCGCCCTTTTCGGCATCATTGCGCTCGGCCTCGACGCCGGCCGCCTATATTTCCAGCGTCGCGATGTCCAGAACGCGGCCGATGCCGGCGCGCTCGCGGGCGCACAAGAGCTGCTTCCGATGGGCGCCACTTTCGGTGTGACCTCGAGCATGATTACGGCGGCCAACTGCCAGGCGTCCGTCTATGCCCTTCAGACTCTGCTCGATACGCCGGCGGATGGCGGCTGCAATCCGCCGTCCGGTGCCTATCAAGGCACGGGGATCACCGAACGAGCGGCCCGCATCTCGGCGACCGTCCAGGTCTGGACGCCATCTCGGAACAACTCGAATGAAATCCATGTCCGGGTGACCTATAACGTGCCGCTCACCTTCGCGTCAGTCCTGGGATTCACCACCTCCGCCGTTGTCGCCGATGCCTACGCGCACGGCGGCTTCTGGAACAAGACCTACACGATCTTCGGCTTCGATGCCGGTGGTAACGGTAACAGCGTGAACTTCGACCAGAACGGCAATGTTCAGATCGACGACGGCCTCAATGGGACGGACATCTGCAACCCGAGTCCGACGCAGGGCCGGCTCGTTTCGAACGCGAAGTGGCACGCGCCCAACCCGGGTGGCAGCTGGAACAACCTCAATGGTCAGTTCTTCTACTCGCAGGCGTCGGACACCCACGCACTCGCCACCTACTGGTATGGCAACGTAGGGACGTCACAGCCGGTCGAGCAGACGCCCAACTACGAGCCGCCGCTCAAGCCGGCGTTGATTGACCCCGCCTACACCCTCAGCAGCTACCGCGGTACGACGGTCCACGTGATCTGGCCCGGAACCTACACCCATGACATCAACATCCCGGCCGATTTCGGCGGCGGCACCGCGAACGACTTGTTCCGGTTCATGAACGGGATCTATTACTTCCAGGACTCGAACCTGAACATCACCGGCGGTACGGTGTCGAACACCCTGAGCGGCCGGCCGGTCTCCGGCCCCTTCGGTGGCGTCAGCGACCTCCCGAACGCTCCGGATCGGACCAACGGGGTCGAGTTCGTCTTCGATGGCAACGCGAGCTTCACTGCCACGACCAGCGGCGGCACCTCGCCGAGCGTCTTCTTTGCGGCGCCCAGCTTCGTCTCGAGCGGAACCGACAGCATCGCCTTTTTCATCAAGACGACCGACACCATCAGCGGTCCCAATGGGTCGCCGTGGAGCGAAACGATTGATGGCACCAAGCCCACCTATGGAAACTATCCGTTCCAGATCTGGGGCTCGGTTTTCAACGCCGACATGAACGGCTCCCACGGGTCGGTCGTGACGCTTCAGGCGGTGAGCAAAACGGTATACGCCGTCACCGGCGAAGTGGTCTCGCCGCAGGTCGACCTGAACGGCGGAAACATGGCTAACGGCGCGTACGCCCCCAGCACCTTCCCGGGTGCGTGCCCGGGGTCTTCAAGCGGTTATCAGGCCAATCCAGCCGGTTACCTCGACCAGTTCAATCCGCACTACGTCCCGCACTGGCGCGGCCTCGCTTACCTCGTCAAATAGGGAGACCTTGGAGTCCTCCCCCGGAGGGGGAGGAAGATTTTGGCCGTACAATGCGGGGGACGTGGCGCACGCCATCTACTGCTTCCTGGACGGCGAGACGTTGCACGGTGACGCACCCAAGGGGGAGCTTGAAGCGCCGTTCGTGCAAACCGGCATCCATACCCTCGGGACCAACAACCGGGGCGCGTTCGTCCCGCTGAGCAGCCTGAAGTACGTCCTGCTCGATTCCCGGGCCCCATCGAGCGAGGTCGACACCGCCCGCTACCACCGGATCGCCATTCACTTCGTCGACCACGAGGTGCTGCGCGGCTACAGCGATCGCCAGATGCGCCCGTCCCGCTATGGGGTCACGTTGTCGCTGGTCTCGCCCGACCAGAGCGAGGTCAAAGAGCTGGCCATCCCGTTCACGGCCCTCAAGGGCATCTTCTACCTCAAGACCTGGGAGGGCGGCGAATCGCCCATGCTCGAATCGGATTGGGTGCCCCGGATCCTCGAGGCCCGCGAGCAGGAGCAGGTTCGGCGCCAATACGGCCAGAGCGGCAAGCCTCGCCACCTGATGCCGTTACTCGAAAGGATCATCCGCCGCCGGAAGATCGC
>VBHO01000175.1 GCA_005882045.1 Chloroflexota bacterium
ACGAGCTAGGAGAGATCAGCGAGCCGCAGTTCAAAGGTGTCGAGGACCGCGCCGTCGACGAGGCGATCGAGACGCAGACGCTGGCTGGGATCGACGTCATCACCGACGGCGAGATGCGGCGCTATGCGTTCTACGGACACCTCATCGATTCGTTGGATGGCTTCGACAAGTTCGGTGGCTGGGGGATCGAGTTCCGTGACGACACGGGAGACAAGACCCGGCTGCGGCGCCCGCTGGTCGTCGAGAAACTGCGCTGGCGCCGGCACATGTGCGCCGAGGAATGGAGCTACCTGCGCGCACGCACGTCCCACGCCGCCAAGGTCACCCTCATATCGGCCCAGCAAGCAGCTGCCTACTACGACCCGGAGAAGTCGCGCGACGCCTATCCAACGCGTGACGCATACCTCGCCGACATCGTGGACTTCACTCGCCGCGAGATCGCGGAGCTCCGCCGTCTCGGCTGCACCTACGTCCAAATCGACGCGCCACAGTACGCGGCCCTGCTCGACCACGATCTGCGGGAAGGTTACCGGCGACGCGGCAGCGATCCGGACCAGCTGCTCGACGAGTGCCTCGAGATGGACAACGCGATCATTGCGGGCCATCCGGGGATGACGTTCGGCCTGCACATTTGCCGCGGTAACAACCAGAGCAAGTACTACGCGGAGGGCGGCTACGGCCCGATCGCCAGGGTGCTGAGCGGCACCCAGTTCGATCGATACCTGCTGGAGTACGACGACGCGCGCTCCGGCGACTTCGAACCGCTACGAGACGTTCCGGAGGACAGGGTTGTCGTCCTGGGGCTGGTCACAACCAAACGACCGCGGCTGGAGGACGAGGAACACCTGAAACGGCGCATCGCGGACGCCGCCCGCATCGTGTCGCTGGAGCGGCTTGCGCTGAGCCCGCAGTGCGGCTTCGCCTCCACGATGGAGGGAAACAAACTGACGCAGGATGAGCAGCGGGCCAAGCTGGACCTGGTCGGTCGGGTGGCGCGCTCCGTCTTCGGTTGAGCCGCGCCGCGGCGGTCCACCCTCTAGAAATTTGGGGTTTGGGCCTATGCTCCTGCAGAATTTAGACAGAGACGGATCATCGGACTAATAGGAGGCTTACGTGACGAACCGTGCGGCGTACTTACAGACCATGATTGCCCTGGCGTCGGCGGCGTTCGGGGTGGTGGCGGCGCTCGCCTGGAACAGCGCGATCACCGCCCTCGTCAAGCAGATTTTTGGGAGCGGCGCCCAGATCGTCTCGCTGTTCATCTATGCCATCATCGTCACCATCCTCGCGGTCATCGTGATGGTGCAGCTTGGCAAGCTGGCGGAGCGGACGGCAGCGCCGCAGGCCTAGACGACGAAAAGAATCAGGATCCGGTCTTCGCGGCGCGCTCGGTGACAACGGCGTAGATCTCGGGCTCGTCGAGCAGCCGATTGCCCTGCTTGGCGCGCTCGACGATGGCGCGGACCAGCTCGGGCCGTGGCTCGATGCCGCGCTGCTCCAGCCAGAACACGACGTTCGACTCGCCGCTCATCGGCCCGATGTCGATCACCTGTTCGCAGCCGAAGAGCTCGGCGGGCACGCCGGAGTAGACGCGGTTGGCGAGCCAGTCATCGCCCTTGCGCTTCGCCTTGATGACGGCGGCCGCATGGACGCCGGTGGCCGTCCGAAAGGCGTCCCGCCCCAGCACCGGATAGTTCGCCGGGATCGCCATCCCCGTGCCGTCGGCGATCACCTGGCCCATCTCGCGAAGCTTGCTGAGGTCCGTATCGATCCAACCGAGCAGCCGAAAGTTCACGAGCAGGAGGTCGAGGTGCGTGTTGCCGACGCGTTCGCCCAGGCCGAGCGCGCAGCCGTGAATCCGGTCAGCGCCGGCCAGGGCTGCGTCGATGGCATTGATGACGCCCAGGCCGCGATCGCTGTGGCCGTGCCAGTCCAGGCCGGTCTCCGGCTTCATTTCGTCCAGCATCCGCCGGACGTAGCCGACCACGGCGCGGGCGCCGTCCGGCGTCGAGTGACCGACGGTATCGCAGACGGCGACGCGCGCTGCGCCCTCCTCGATTGCCGTGCCGAACAGCCGCCGAAGCGTTTCGGGTTGGGCCCTCGTCGTGTCTTCGGTGACGTAGAGCACGGGCAGCTGATGCCGGCGGGCAAAGCGTACCGCCTTGCGCGTGTTGTCGACCATCTGCTCGATGGTCCAGCCCTCCGCGTACTGGCGAATCGGACTGGAGCCGATGAAGGCGGCGACCTCGATCGGGATGCCAACGCGCTGCGAGATCTCGACCACCGGTTGGATATCGCCTTCGAGGGTCCGCGCGGCGCAGAGCGGTTTGATCCGAAGTCGCTGGTCGCGGATCTCCTCGGCCAACCGTTCCACGTCGGCCACGGCGCGGGGTCCTGACGCCGGCAGGCCGAGGTCGATCGATCCGACACCAAGCTCGTCGGCCAGGTGCAGGAACCGCAGCTTGTGTTCGATATCGGGGTCACGGACGGAGGGGCCCTGGATGCCATCACGCAACGTCTCGTCGTGAATCTGGACCGGGTGCGGCGGCTTGGCCGGAGCATCAACGGTGTTCCAGTCGTAGATCAGCTGCGCTTCGTCAGGCACGGATCGACTCGAGCTCCGCTACCAGCGCCGTGAGGAACTCCGTCGCCAGCGCGCCGTCTACGATCCGGTGATCGACGGAGATCGAGATCCAGGCGCCGCTGCGGGCCAGGACCTGGCCATTGACCACCATGGGTCGCGGCTTGATGGCGCCGAAGGCGACCACGCAGCATTCCGGCGGGTTGATGATGGGCGTGCCGGTCTCCACCGGTCCGCTGGCGCCGACGTTGGTGACGGTAATGGTGCCTCCGCTCATCTGCCCGGGTGGAAGCGTGCCGGCGCGCGCGCCGTCGACCAGGTGGGCGCTCTGCTCCGCGATCGCCTCCAATTCGAGCTTGTCCGCACCGCGGAGCACGGGCACCAGCAACCCCTGACTGGTGTTGACGGCAACCCCGACGTTGATCGGCTGCTTCACGATGATCTCGTCGCGGCTCTCGTCCCACGAGCTGTTCATCAAGGGATAGGCCCGGACGGCCTTGACCACGCCCGCGATGAAATAGGGGAGAGGCGTCATCGGGCGGCCGCTTGCCTTTCGTTGCTCGCGGGCGGCCATCAGGTTGGTGGCGTCGAAGATGGCGAACTCGGTGAATTGCGGAATGGTGGAGACGGAGCGGACCATTTGGCGGGCGATCGCCTTGCGGATTCCCACCACGCTGATGCGCCGTTCCCCGTCGGTCGAAGGCGCGCTCGCTGCCGCTGCCGGTGCCGCCGCCGAGTCAACGTCGGCTTTCGTGATCCGCCCGCCCGGTCCGCTCCCCGTGACCTGCGCCAGGTCGACACCCTTTTCTTTCGCCATCTGACGCACGAATGGAGCAGCGCGGACATCGGTGCTCGGCTCGACCGCCGCTGACGGCGCAACCCGAGCGCGGCGTCGGATGCCAGCCTCGGGACCGCCGGGACCGTAGCCGACCAGCGTGCTCGGCGCGGCCTCGGCTGCCGGCTCAGCCGATGCCGGGGCGCCCTGCGCCGCAATCGTCACCAGCGGCGCGCCTACCGCCACCGAGTCGCCGGGCCGAGCGTGGAGCTTCTGGACGGTGCCCGCCCATGGCGAAGGGATGACGACGACGGCTTTCGCCGTCTCGACATCGCACAGCGGCGCATTGACGTCGACGTGAGCGCCTTCTTGGACGCGCCAGGCGACGAGTTGAGCCTCGGTCAGCCCTTCACCGAGGTCTGGCAGCCGGAACGTCTGATCAGCCATACGCCAACGCGAGGTCGGCCGCTTCGAGGATGCGATCGACGTCCGGCAGGTAGAGCTTCTCGTAGCGTGCGGGAGGATACGGGGTGTCCATGCCGCCGATGCGTGCGATGGGCGCTTCCAAAAGATCGAAACCGTCGTCGGCGATCCGCGCCACGATTTCGCCGCCGAAGCCACCAAAGACCGGCGCCTCGTGGACAACGATGGCCCGGTGGGTCTTTTGCAACGATGCCAGGATCGTGGGCATGTCGAGCGGAGAAAGTGAACGCAGATCGATGACTTCGAGCGAGATGTTCTCCTTCTCCGCCGCCTTCGCCGCATCGAGCGCGATGCCGACGGTGGGCCCATAGGCGATCACGGTTACGCCCGAGCCTCCCCGCGCGACCCGCGCCTGGCCGATTGGCACCTCTTTCGCCGTGTCGATTTCTTCTTTGAGGTAGTAACGCGCCTTCGGTTCGAAGAAGATCACCGGGTCCGGGTCGGCGATCGCGCTCTGCAGCAAGGCGTAGGCGTCTCCGGGTGTCGAGGGGGCGACGACTTTCAGGCCGGCCGTATGCGTGAAGTAGGCTTCCGGGCTTTCGGAGTGATGCTCGACCGCGCCGATCCGGCCACCAAAAGGAACGCGGATCGTAATCGGCATCGAGACACCGGTTCGATTGCGGTACTTCGCGACGTGGCTCACGATCTGGTCGAAGGCGGGATAGATGAAGCCGTCGAACTGAATCTCGGGCACCGGCTTGAAGCCGCGTAGAGCGAGGCCAATGCAAATGCCGATGATCGCCGACTCGGCAAGCGGTGTGTCGAAGACGCGGTCGGAGCCAAACGCCTTCTGCAGTCCGTCGGTGATGCGGAACACGCCGCCGAGGGTGCCCACATCTTCACCGAAGACCAGGACGTCATCATCCCCCGCGAGAGCATCCCGGAGCGAGAGGTTGATCGCTTTCGCCATCGTCACCGGTTCCATCAATTGCTCTCCAGCGAGGACTCGAATTCCTGGCGCTCTTCCAGAAAGCTGTCAGGCGGGTGCTGGTACACGCGGCCGAAGATCGCTTCGCCAGCCGCTGGGACCGGCGCCGACTTGAGGCGATTGCGAGTCGCCTCCACGGCGGTCTCGACCTCCCGATTGATCGCCGCCAGCGAGGCCTCATCGATCAGGCCTTGTCCCTGGAGCCATTCGCGGTAGCGGGGGATAGGATCCTTGACGTTCCAGCGCTCGAGGTCGGTTTCCGACCGGTATCGCGTCGGATCATCCGACGTGGTGTGCGGACCCATACGGTAGGTCATGGCTTCGATCAAGTAGGGGCCGTCACCCTGACGCGCCCGAGCTGCCGCGGCACGCACCGCCGCCAGCACAGCGAGGACGTCGTTGCCATCGATGCGAATCCCGGGAAAGCCATAGCCCTGCGCACGCTCGGCGATGGAGCCCGCGGTCTGCTTGGCCAGCGGGACCGAGATCGCCCAGCGATTGTTCTGGCAGAGAAAGACGACCGGCGCCCGAAACACGCCGGCGAAGTTCATCGCCTCATGCCAGTCGCCTTTCGAGGTCGCGCCGTCGCCGAACGTGGAGAGCACGACGTCGTCGCCGTGTTTGAACCGTGAGCCCATCGCCATCCCAACGGCATGCGGGACCTGGCTCGCCACTGGGATGACCAGCGGCGCGAAGTGGTAGCGGCGTGGGTCCCACGGCCCATGCGAGAGCCCTCGAAACAGCGTCAGCATTTCCGCCGGGTCGATGCCGCGGCACATCCCCATGCCGAACTCGCGATAGCTCGGAAAAATCCAGTCCGTCGGCCTGAGCGCCGCCACCGTCCCAACGTGAATCGCTTCCTGGCCCTGGTACGGGCCCCAGAGGCCAAGCTCGCCCTGCCGCTGGAGGTTCAGCGCTTCCTGATCCGTGCGCCGGATCCATACCATCTTGTGGTACAGGTCGCGCAGCTCATCGGGGCTGAGGCCGAGCGTGCCTCTGGCGTCAGCCGTGAGCTCGCCGGCCGGCGAAAACAAGGGGCGCACCGGGTCGTCCGCCGCAACGACTCGAACCACGTCCGCCATTGTCTGAACTATCGTATACCGGCGTTATACTGCCGACCGTCGGTATGTCACGGTGAACATCCACACCCTGCTCCATCCTGGCTTTCACTTTCGGAAGCGGGTTGTCGCCGCCTACCAGCAGCACGTCGACTATCGCCGCGAAGCTGCCCTGCGGATGTGGGTTGCCTTCATCGGCACGTTCCTGTTCTTGCGATTCCTGACCTATGGCATTCGGTACCATTTCCTGCCCGCCCGCAACATCGTTACCAGCGGCGGCCTCCACATCCACCATTTCGTCTGGGGCATCCTGATATTGCTGATCGTCGGCTTTCTGGGTATCACGATCAACTCGGCTCGTCTTCATGCGTGGCTGGCGCCCGCATTTGGCATCGGCGCAGCCCTGGTGATCGATGAATTTGGCCTCTGGCTCAACCTTCGCGACGTGTACTGGCTCCGCGAAGGCCGGATCAGCATCGACGCCGCCATTCTGATCGCGGCGTTGCTCGGCCTCTATTACACCGCCGACCGCTTCTGGAGGCAGGTCGCCGCCGAGATTCGAGCCGGACTCAGGTTCGCGGCAACCGAGGAACGTCGTTTGTTGCGTCGCCCGCCGGCCGCGAAGTAAGCAAATTGTCATCTCGCGAAACGCGGCCCACCACGACCTACTCCGTGGCGCTAGCTGATCGAGAACCGATTCACGAACGGCTGCGCGGCCTGGGCGGCATCGAAGAGCCCCCGGGCCCCTACGAGGCCTGGCGGCTGAAACTGTCGGACCGCGGCAGTCAAGCCACGGCCATCCTTTATCAGTCGGGCAAGCTCGTGATCTCCGGACACGCGCCCGTGTTCGACCAGGCGCTGGCCATCGTCGACGCGGTTGGGAAACGGGTCGCCAAAAAGCGTCCGCCAATACGCCCCACCACATCGGCGCCGGTCGAGGCGCCACCGGAGAACGAGCCCCACATCGGCACGGACGAAGCCGGGAAAGGCGATTTCTTTGGTCCGCTGGTGACGGCCGGCGTCTACGTGGATGACCGAGTCACGAAGCTGCTGCGCGAGCTCGGGGTCCGCGACAGCAAGACTGTCGGCGATCGGGAACTGCGGGTCCTCGCGGGCAGCATCCGGGACGTGGTCGAGGATCAAAAGCGGGCGGTGATCGTGGTGGCCCCCAAACGCTACAACGAGCTCTACCGCCAGATGCGCAGCGAAGGGAAAAACCTCAACACCCTGCTCGCATGGACGCACACGCGCGTGATCGAGGACCTGATCCGTCATGGGCTGCGGCCGAAATTCATTCTCAGCGATCAATTTGGTGACAAGCGGTACATCGAGAGCCGCTTGTTGATCGATACGCGTCTCAGCGGCGTTCCGGTGATCCAGATGCATCGAGCCGAGGCCGACGTGGCGGTCGCCGCGGCATCCATTCTTGCCCGCGACGCGTTCCTGCGATGGATCGATCAGGCGGGAAGGGCGCTTGGGCTGACTGTGCCGAAGGGAGCATCGCCGAAAGTCATCGAGACCGGCCGATTGCTGGTCAGCCGGTTGGGCGCCGACGGTCTGAAGGACTACGCGAAGGTCTCCTTCAAGACGATGGAAAAGGTCCTGGCTGGCTAAGGCGCCGTGGTCGCCTTTAAGCTTGACTGTCGTGCCGTCGTCGAATCGCACGACCTACGGGGACTTGTTTCGGATCCCGACCTTCCCTCGGCTGGCCACCAGCGTCATGTTGGCGCGGACCGCAAGCCAGATGATGCTGCTCACCCTGGTGCTGTTCGTGTTGCAGCGGTTTCATTCGCCATCGTTGGCCGGCGTCACGGTCTTCCTGGCGATCGCGCCGGGTGTCGCGCTGAGCCCGGTGGCCGGCGCGCTGCTCGACCGACACGGGCGCGTACGGCTGATCACGCTGGATTATCTGGTCGGCACGGTGACCCTGGCGCTGATCGCCGGCCTCGACTTCGGTGGGCGGATAACACCATGGGTGCTCCTGCCGATCGTGACGCTCAGCTCGTTGACCTACTCGCTCAGCAACAGCGGAGCGCGCTCCCTACTGCCCTTGATCGTTCCCAAGCGGCTCTGGGATCGCGCCAACGCGCTTGACAGCATCGCCTACGCGCTGACGATGGGTATCGGTCCCGCGTCGGCCGGCGCGTTGACTGCCCTGGCGGGTCCGCGACTGGCGCTGATCGTCACCGCCGCCGCCTTCTTGCTTGCCGCCGTGCTGATCGTACGGCTCCGGGAGCCCGCGGTTGCAACCGCGTCTCGCCCTATCGTCGCCGAGGCGTGGGCGGGCCTCAAATATGTGCTCATCCACAACAGGACACTGCGGGGCCTCGTACTCGTCCTATCGCTGATGAATCTTGGCCTTGGCGTGCTCCTGGTGGCGTTACCGGTAATGGTGTTGCAACGCCTTCACGGCGATCCGGCCCTGGTCGGCGGGCTGTGGGCGGTCTTTGGGCTGGCATCAGTCCCGACCGCGCTGCTTTCTGGGCGGTTCGACAGCGAGGGGCGGGAGCGCGTGGTGATGGCGGTCTCTGACGTGGTGGCCGGGCTCGCCATTTCGGTCCTCGCCTTCGTCGCCAATGCCTGGATGGCCGCGGCGGCCATGCTGGTCCTCGGGCTCGCCACCGGCCCGTTCGACGTCAGCATGTTCTCGATGCGCCAACGGCGAACGGACCCCGCCTGGTATGGCCGCGCCTTTGCCGTCTCGATGGGCCTCAATTGGGCCGGCCAGCCGATTGGGTCGGCGATTTCCGGTCCGCTGATCCACACCGGATTGACCGTTGCCTTTCTGGTGGCGGCCGCCTTCATGCTGCTCGCGGCCGGCCTCGTGCGGTGGGTTATTCCCGCCGAACACGCGGGTACAATATCGTCCGAGTCCGCCAGGCAGTCGCGGCGGGATCGTCCCGTCGAGGAAAGTCCGAGCTCCGCAGAGCAAGGTGCCGGGTAACGCCCGGTCGGGGTGACCCGAAGGAGAGTGCCACAGAAAAGACACAGCCGTCGCGTAAGCGGCGGCAAAGGTGAAATGGTGTGGGTAAGAGCCCACCAGCAGCCGGGAGACCGGCTGGCTCGGTAAACCCCACCCGGAGCAAGACCGAATAGGAGGACGATACGGCTGGCTCGGCCGGTCCTCGGGTAAGGTCGCTAGAGTCGTCGGGTAACCGGCGACGAAGACGGATGACTGCCGCCCCACGGCGCGCCGGCTTCGCCGGCTGAAGCGGGGAACAGAACTCGGCTTATCGGCGGACTCACTTCTTTTTCGTAACGACTTCGTCGCGCCGGACGTAAACCAAACGTCCGTTGGCGGACTCTACGGTTTCGTGATCATGGCCCTCGAAGAGCCGGCGCGCGATGTCTCAGGGTTTGAGGCCGCTGTTCACGCGGAGAGCGGCCGGCTTTTCGCCGTAGCCTATTCCATCCTGCGAGACCCACAGGAAGCCCAGGACGCCGTTCAGGAAACGATGGAACTGGCCTGGCGCTCGTGGGCGACACTGCGCGATCCAGCGAAGCGGAGCGCCTGGCTGCGGCAGATTTGCGTCCGCCGTGCCATTCGCACCCGGAGGCGTCTCCTCCCCCGACTCTGGCTGGCCGACACCAGCGAGGTCCATCGGCAGCTGCCCGAGGAGCCCGATCTCGAGCTCGATCGATGCTACCTCCGCCTCAGCCGCCAGCAACGAGCGGTGGTGACGCTCCACTATCAATACGGCTACTCGCTAGACGAATGCGCGGCGCTGATCGGATGCCAACCAGGGACCGTCCGTAGCCATCTCGCGCGAGCGCTCGCAAGCTTACGAAAGGAGCTCAGCTATGAGTAAGCGCGACGAATTCGATCCGCGGCTGAAAGCCTATCTGAATCGGGGAGCCTGCATGCCGCCCCCGGCCGGCATGAAGGAGCGCATCATCGCGGGCGCCGATCGGAGGAGGACGAACTGGTTGATGCAGGTCGGCGCAGCGGCCGCGATACTCGTGCTCGCGATCGGCCTTGGGATTGCAGTCCGACAGGCTCGTCAGACGGTCGGCGTGGGTCCGACGCCAACGCCGGTGGAGACGCCGGGGAAGCCAACCCCGTCTCCAACGCCCACGGCAAGCGTCGGGCCACATCCGCTGCTACCGCCCGACTCGATGCACGCGATAAACGCCACGACCGCGTGGGCGGCGGGCTCCGGCACGAACCAGATTATTCGGACCACCGATGGTGGAGCTCACTGGGATAACGTGACGCCAACGTCGGCCAGGGCGGGTACCTGGATCACCTACTTCCTCGATGCCAATAACGCCTGGCTGGCCTCGTCACTCCAGCCCGGGTCAGGCTCGCCCGATTTCTCCGTCGAGATCTATCGGACCGCGGATGGAGGGCGGACCTGGCAGCACGTCGGGCAAGCGGCCGCCGACCAGGGATGGCCGGCGTCGATCGACTTCGTCGACCGCACGCACGGGTGGCTTTTCATGCGGCTGGGAGGCGCCGCCGGGTCCGATGGGGCGGCCTTCTACGGGACTGTGGACGGAGGCTCGTCCTGGAGCAAGCTTTCGGAGGCCGACACTAGCGGCAATCCTGGGCACCTACCGCTGCGGTGCAGCAAGAGCGCCCCTGTCTTTTTGAACGCGGCCACGGGTTGGATCCCAGGCGGGTGCAATGCCGGTGGTGGACCATTTTTCTACGTCACGCACGACGGCGGGCGAACCTGGAACGACACCGCGATCACCGTCCCGGCGGGGTTTAGCGGAAACTGCATCTGCTCCATCGTTAGCCTGCGCTTTTCCGACGCTCGAAACGGGGTCTTCGTGCTGACCGATTACTCGTCGGGCAAATTGCCGCAGAGCGTGATCTATGCGACGGGCAACGGCGGGGCTTCGTGGCAGCCTGGACCATCATTGCCAGCCCAGACGTACGAGGTGTTCTTCATCGACCCCAGCCATGGCTGGACGATCGATGGAAAAGCGAGCAACAGCATCCTGTCCACCTCGGACGGCGGACAGCACTGGTCGACGGTCGGAACCATCCCCTCGACCCAAGGTGTCATGGACCTTCAGTTCGTCAATGCGACCGTCGGATGGGCGTTGGGCAGCGAGCCCACTGGCAATACCCTGATCAAGACCTCAGACGGCGGCCGGACCTGGACGACTCAGCTCAGTCGGTGAGGTGGTAGACCCGCTTCGCATTGTCAGCCAGGACCTGGCGGCCGGCGTTGCTCGCCGTGATTTTGTCCATGATGCCGCGGTCGACCAGCTCGCCAAGCGCGTCGGCAAGGGCCTCGCGGTGGGCGGCGGCGGCGACCAGGAACACCTCGGGATAGCGGCTCGCGTCGCTAGCGTAGAGCAGCTTGGTGGTCGGGCATAGACCAAGCGCCTCGCGCATCGCGCGACCGCCCTCGAGACCGGCGAACGGGATCGTAAGCGAGAGGTCCATGTAGACATCGGGAAAGACCGAGCAGAGATAGGCGGCCTGGCGATGGTAGGGATAGCAGTGAAGCAGGGCGACGCGAAGGCCGCGATAGGTGGGGTCGACAAAGAGTGGCCGCAGGCCGAGGGGCGACGTTTCGGCGAGATCTTCGTCCGGATCGCCGAAGCCACAATGGACCTGGAGTGGGACGTCGAGCTCGCGGCATTCCTGGGCGGCCTCGAAGAGCAAGGCGTGGCACAGGGCGCTACCGGAGAGGCGAGGGTGTTCGCCGCGCTGGGCGCGAACGCGGGTCGCGCTGAAGGCGACGCCGAGGGCATCGGTGTCCACCGGCTGGAGCTCGAGGGTCGCGCGGTAGGCGCAGATGGTTTTCACGCCGACGGCGCCGCGCTCAACGTCGGCTCGCAGCACGGCGCGGACCGCGCTCAGCCATTCGCGCGGCTCCTGGGCGTCGCGAATGAGGTTCTCGGCGAGGGTCTCCAACCGGATGATCTGCCGCTGCGTGATGCCGATTGCCTGCTCCTGTTCTGGCAGGGTGAAGGACTCGGCGGTGGCAAAACCGTTGTCGACGAGCATGACGCCGGTCGCGGTTCGCGACAGCAGGCGCCGGGCGTAGCTGGCTGCGTCGGCGGCATTGCGGTACGTGAGGATGGCGGATTCGCTCGGCTCGCAGTCAAGCTCGCCCGCGATCCGGCGGATGGCGTCCTGGTAGGCGACCGTGTTGACGACGTGGCGTTCGGCCAGTTGGGAATCGAGCGCTTCGGTGAATGCCCCGCGCAGCTCGACGGCCGATAGCTGGAAGGGCCAGCGTCGCAGCGGATGGCAGTGATGATCGATCGCGGGCTGGTCGGCCCACGTCTGCAGCAGTTCGCCGGCGGCGTCAGTACTTATAGATATGCTGTCTGAACTCGAAGGCTTCGTCGGCGGCCGCGAAGGCGTCGATGTCGAGCTCTTTGACCGCGATGTATGACGTGGAAAGGCGTTCGCCGAGGGCCCGCAGCAAGAGCTCATCCCGTTTGAGGTTGGCGATCGCCTCCTTGAGGCTCTGCGGCAGGCGGTCGACGCCAATCGCCTGGCGCTCCTTGTCACTCAGGTTGTACGGGTCGACCGTCACGGCCGGGGGCAGCGTGAGCTTGCGATCGATGCCGTCGAGGCCGGCCGCGATCACTCCGCCGAGCGAGATGTAGGGATTGGCGCTGGAATCGGACGACTTCAGCTCGACGTTGGTCGACTCCGCCTCGTGGCCTTTGAACGGCGAGGCGACCCGCAGCGCGCCCTCACGATTGTCCGGACCCCAGGCGCGGAAGGCGGAGGCCCACATCTGGGGTTGCAAGCGACGGTAGGAGTTAACCGACGCGCAGGTGAGCGCCACGAGGGCCGGCAGATGGTCGAGGATACCCGCCATGAACTGGCGGGCGAGTGGTGACAGGTTGTATTCGGCGTCGGCCTGGTAGAAGCGATTGACGGTCTGATCGGGGTTCCACCCAGAGAAGTGCAGGTGACAGCCGTTGCCCGCCTGGTCCCCCCATGGCTTGGGCGCAAAGGAGGCGTAGCGGCCGTGCTTCAGCGCGACGCCGCGCACCGTCTCTCTATAGATGATGTGGTGGTCGGCCGCTTGCAGGGCGGGTGCGTGGCGGATGGAAAGTTCCTGCTGGCCCCAGCCGAGCTCGGCGTAGTACTGCTCGACCGTCATCCCCTGCGATTCGAGCGCGGCGACGATTTCGTCGATGACGGCTGCGGCCATGTTCATGCCGGTGGAGGTGAAGCAGCCGCTGTCGTCGATGGGGGAGAAGATTTCGCCGTTCTTGACCGCCAGCGACCATTCGGGTTCGAACGCCGCAACCAGCGAGAGGTCGTGGTCCTCGGCGGCGCGGGCGATCATGCGCTTGAGGAAACCGCGGCCGTCGGCGGCGTAGGGCTGGCCGTCCAGGGTTTGCATGTCGACCAGGACG
>VBHO01000176.1 GCA_005882045.1 Chloroflexota bacterium
CCCGACAGGTCATCGAGCACGACGACATCGAAGCCGAGCTTCTCGACCAGGTTGTCGGCAACGTGCGAGCCAATGAAGCCCGCGCCGCCCGTGACCAATGCGGTTGTCATTCCCGATTCCTCCAGACACTCGATGGTGGTTCACCCGCGCGCCGGCGCGGGAAGATGAGCAAGAACAGTCCGGCGAGCAGGAGCAGACTCCCCACCCCGACCCTTCCCCACAGGGACGCAGCGAGGTTCGGTTGGGCGTGCCCGGTGCCGGCCAGCACCGGTGTCGGCGTCGGTGGCGCCGTCACGGTCGCGGCGGAGACCTGGGTCGCCGGGTGATCGCTGGTGCTGCGCTCATGCTCGTCCCCGGCGAAGGTCGCCGTCGCCACGCCCGCGCCAACCGCTTGGTTGACGTGCGCGATCGAGCAGGCCGCCGAGCCGGCCGCGTCGGTTGACGCGGTACAGGTCTGCGCCGCTGACCCGGAGCCGAGCCCGAGCGTCAGGGAGCGGCCTGAGAGGGGCGCGCCGCCGTCCTCGGTCAGCGTGGCCGACAGGTGAGCCGCACTGCCGTTGACCAGCTGGGTATCGCCAGTGTAGACGAGCTTGGTTTCCTCTTTCGTCACGTCAAAGGTGGTCGAGGCCGTGCTCGCCTGGAAATTGTCGTTGCCGGCGAAGGCGACGGCCAGGGGATAAGCACCCGCCGCGCTATTCGGTGTCAGGCTGCAGCTCGCGACGCCGTGGGCATCGGTCTGCCCGGTGCAGGTCTGGGACCCGAGCGTGAAGGTCAGGCTCGCTCCCGGCACGGCGGCCTCGCCCGCGTGCAGCCCGGCCGTTAGCGTGATCGGATCGTTGAAGTCGCCGCTGGCCGGCCCGGTGTAGGTGAGCCCGGTTTTGACGGCGGTGACGTCGATATCCTGGCTTGTCTGCGAGGCCGCGTAGAACCGATCACCGCCGAAGCTGGCGCTGACGCTGCCGCCACCGAGTGGTTGGCTGGTCGCTCCCGGGGAGCAACTGGCGAGCCCGTCGGCATCGGTTAAGGCCGAGCAGGCCTGGCGGCTCTCGCCGCTGCCGAGAGCGAGGCTCACCGTCTGGCCGGCCAGCGGTGTCGTCCCGTCCTCGGTGAGGACGGCCGAGAGGTGAGCCGCGACGCCGTTGACGAGGGCGGCGTCACCCCGGTACGCCAGCGTGGTTTCCTCGTGCGCGATCACGAACGGGACCGAGGTTGTTCGCGCCTGGAACTGATCGTTGCCGGCATAACTGATCGAGAGGGTGAGGTTGCCCGCCGCGGCGGTGGGAACCAGGCTGCAGGCCGCATTGCCATTCACGCCGGTGACCGCGCTGCAAGTCTGCGACCCGAGCCCGAAAGTCACGCCGCTGTCCGCCAGGGGATTCCCCCAGACATCAGTCAGCGTGGCCGCCAGCGTCAGCGAATCGTTGAAGTCCGCGGTCGCCGGTCCCGAGTACACGAGGCTGGTCACCGGGGCGCCGGCCAGCTTCAGCGTCTCGGCGAAGAAGGCTTTCTTGGCGTCGGTGTTGATGCTCCAGTTCACCGGCACCCGCTGGAAGCCGTTCACGTAGTCGTTCTGACCGGTATCGAGATACCCCCAGGAGACGCCCGAGGCGACCGAGGCATCCAGGTTGGCGGTGCTGGTCGAGTCCTCGTTGACCACGATCGGCGTCGGCCTGGCCTTGAAAGCCGTGGACTGCTTGGTCGACGCGATCAGGGCTTGCAATTGCGCGCCGTTGATGCCGTTGCCGTGCAGCAGGACGAAGTCCTCCTGCGTGATCACCTCATCGCTCGGTTGCTCGCCGCCCTTCCAGCTGACGCTGACCTTCAGTTTTCCGCCGGAGCGGTCCTGGACCTGCTTGACGACGTTGACCTCGTTGGCACAGTTGCCCCCGTCCAGGTAAGTGGAGAAACCGGCATCGCATTCGTTCGCCGTCTCCACCAGGACGTTGCTGTAGCCGCCGTTGACCAGCCAATCGGTGATGTTGTTGACCGCGGCCGACTGGTCGGTCACCCGCTGGTTCTGGCCGTGGTAGAAGAACTGGACCATCACGACGATGCCGTTGTGATCGGCGGCCGTGATCACCTGGTTCAGCCGGTTCATCCAGGCGGTCTTGAGCGACCCGTCGGCCTTGAAGGCGCTGACGTTCCATAGATGGTCACCGCCGGGGCAGGGCGGGTCGGTGCTCGGGCAACCGCCCTGCAGCCCAACCGTGATCATGCGGATGCCGTGCTGGGCATAGGTGGGCAGCATCGCCACCAACTCGTTGGTGTTGCGCTGCGGGTCCCAGGTGTGCGTGTCGGGGTATTTCCACTCGGTGGCCGTCGCGCTGTTGTCGTCGTCGAAGATGGCCTGGGCCATGCGGGTGTTGAGCAGCATCCCCTCGGCCGGCTTCCCCGGCGAGGTCAGCTCGCCGTTGATGAGGAAGCGGGTCCCCTGGATGGCGACCGTCGTGTGCCCGGTCCCGGATGGCGCCGCCTGCGTGGATTGAACCGCAGGTTGCAGCGTGGTCATGCAGGAGGCGAGCAGCAGGATGCCCAGCGTGCTCACCCCCAGGCGACGGGTTGCGTGTTTCATCGATTCCCTCCTCTGTTCGATCGCGTCATGGGCAGATCACGCCGACCACGGTGCCGGTCCCCGCGTGCCCCGGATCGGGTGCGTATCCGCTGTCGGTCTTGACGATCACCATCGATGCCGTGTTGCCGCTGATCGCGCTGCCTGACTTCACGACGCTGCCGGCGACGATCACGGCCATGTAGGCCGGAAGCGACGCGGGCGGTTCGGCGCTATCGCCGGGGCGGCTCGACCACGAGGACCCGCAGCCAGTCGCGGCAACGGTGCCGGCAAAGCCCTTGAAGCTGCTCGGCGCGCCCATATCGCTGGGGAAGTTGAGGTTCGCCCACTGGCTGCTCCAGAAGGTGACGCTCTTCCCACTTGCCGGGTCGCCGATGACGAAGGCGCCCGCCGGCAGGACCGCGAAAACCATGGTGGCGGCAGTCGCCGAGGCGGGCCGATAGAAGCCGTCACCGCTGAAGGCGGCGCTGACCTGGCCCGGACCCAACGGTTGGTCGACGGGACGGATGACACAGGCCGCGTTGCCGCTGGCGTCGGTCGCGGCCGTGCAGCTCTGCGCGCCGGCCCCGCTGCCGAGCGTGAAGCTGACCGCACGGCCGGGGATCGGCGCCTGTCCGTCTTCGCGCAGCGCCCCAACCAGGAGCGCGCTCCCGCCCTGCGCCACCTTGGTGTCGCCGGTGTAGGCGAGCACCGCCTCTTCGGGGGTGACGACGAACGGTACCGAGGCGCTGCTCGGCAAAAGCAGTGGGGTGCCGGCAAACGATGCAGTCAGGGGATAGGTGCCGGCCACAACCGAGGGCGTGATCGCGCAGGCGGCGACGCCGGCGGCGTTCGTTATGGCGGTGCACGCCTGGCTACCCAGGCTGATGGCGATCGGCATGGTCGCCAGCGGATTGCCTGCCTGATCGGCCAGCCGTGCGCTCAGGCTGATCGCATCCTGGTAGTCGCCGGTGGTCGGACCCGTTAGATGGAGGGTTGTTCCGACCGAGTTCGGACCGGCCAGGCGCAGGGTGTTGTCGAAGAACGCTTGCTTGGCCGTGGTGTTGATCGTCCAGTTCACCGGTGGCGACTGGAAGCCGTCGACGTAGTTGTTGACCCCGGTGTCGAGATAGCCCCAGGAGACACCGGCGGCGACGGCCGCGTTCATGTTGTCGACGTTGGTGGAGTCTTCATTGACCACGATCGGTTTCGGGTGCGCCTTGTAGGCGGTGCTATTTTTGGTCGCGACGATCAGCGCCGCGAGCTGGGTGCCGTTGATCCCGTTCCCGTGCAGAAGCACGAGATCCTCCTGGCTAATCACCTCGTCGCCAGGCAACCCTCCGCCACTGAAGCTGACGGCTACCTTCAGCGCGCCGCCCGACCGGTCCTGCACCTGCTTGACCACGTTGGCCTCGTTGGAACAGTCGAGATAGGTCGAGAAGCCAGTGTTGCATTCGTTGGTGGTCTCGACCAGGACGTTGCCGAAGTCACCCCTCAGCAGCCAGTCGGTGATGTTATTGACGGCGGCGAATTGGTCAGCCACCTTGGCCTCCTGGCCGTGGTAGAAGAACTGGACCATGACCACGATGCCGCTACGGCCGGCGGCTCGGATCACCTGGTCGAGCCGCGTCATCCATGCCGGCTTCAGCGACCCACCCGCGTTGAAGGCGCTCACGATCCAGGGATGATCGCCGCCCGGGCAGGTGAGCGCCGGCGGGGTGTGGGCCGGACAACCGCCCTGCAGCCCGACAGTGATCATGCGGATCCCGTGCTGCGCGTAGGTGGGCAACATCGCCACCAATTCATCGGTATTGCGCTGCGGGTCCCAGGCATGGGTATCGGGATAGGCCCAGTTCGCCTGAGTTGCTGGGTTGTCGTCGTCGAAGATCGCCTGCGCCATCCGGGTGTTGAGCAGTTGGCCCTGGGCCGGCTTTCCGGGCGAGGTCAACTGGCCGTTGATCAGGAAACTCGTCCCCTGGATCGAGACCACGGTCTGCGATCCGGGGGCGGTGGCCCTCCCGGCGCTCGGCCAAAGACCGGCCGCCATCACCGCCGTGAGAGTCGCGACGACGCCAATCGAGATCCAGCGATACCTGGTCACTTCATGCCTCCTTCCTTAGGCTGCCGACTAGAACGGTGGTGGTCCAAATGAACCTCGACAGAAATCGACCATGGCGCGGGCCAGCGCGTTGCGGTGGGCCCGCTGGTCGCGCCAGCGAGGCCGGATCGTCCAGCTGGCCAGGGCGCGAAAGTCGCGGGCCATTTCTCGCAACAACACGCGAGCGCCCGCCCGGTGTTTGTGAAGCAGCCGCAGATGGTTGCGCGCGCTCAGATAGGTGACGCGCGGCGAGGGCGAGTAGTCCCGTCGCACGCCTTTGTGCCAGATGCGTGCGGCGGGGACCACCAATCCCTTGAAGCCCGCACGACGCGCGCGAAGGCACCAATCGACCTCTTCGCTGTAGATGAAGAACTCGGCGTCGAGGGTTCCAATGTGGTTCACCACCGACATCCGCATGAAGATGGCGCAGCCACTGACCCAGTCCGCTTCGAATGGCTGCGCGTACTGACCGGTATCGAGCTCGTTCTGCCCTCGGTGATGGGTTCGCCAATCCGCCGTCGTCGTCCCCCCGGCCGACTGAATGACGTGCGGCTCGCTGTGGTGATAGACGAGTGGCCCGAGGAACCCCAGCTCGGGCTGATGCTCGGCCGCGGCCACGAGATGACCGATGAAATCCGGGTCGACGATCGTGTCTTCGTTGAGCAGCAGGACATAGTCGGCGGCGCGGTCGTGCGCCCAGGTCAGCCCGACGTTGTTGCCGGCAGCGTAGCCGAGGTTGCCGCCGGTCTCGATCACGTGCACCGACGGGTAGGCCGCGCGGACGGCGGCGGCGGTCCCATCGCTCGACGCGTTGTCGAGCACCACCACCTCCAGGTTGGGGTACGGACGCCGCAGCAGCGATGCCAGGCAGGCGAGCGTGTCGTCGCGGCGATCGCGATTGAGGATCAGGACGCAGACGCTCGGGTGGGTCATGGGGTAGCCCTTGTCGGCAGCGCCATCGCGACCCCGGCCCCGGCGAAGAACCAGCAGACGACCACCGGTGGAATGCCCTCCCAGCCGGCCGAAGCGATGGTGGGCACGATGCCGCTTCCCACCAGCCCCATCAAGGAGCTGCCGACGATCATCGCCAGACCGGCGGCCCGCATATGGTGCGCGGCCGGGCCGCGTGAAGGCATGGGACGGGTCAGCCGCCAGACCACGGCGCCGACGAAGGTGAGAAACAGGGCGAGACCGATGACACCAAGCTCAGCCAGGAGCTCGAGAAAGATGTTGTGGGCCTGCTGGTAGCCCTGGAGGACCAGCGAGATGCCGAAGACACTGAATCGCTCCATGTAGCCCGCGAGGTTTCCGGCGCCCACGCCGATGATCGGACTCTTCGACCAAACGATCAGCGCGCTCTGCCAGAGGCCAACGCGATCGAGGTCGTTGCTGCCCAGCCGCTGAGCCACGATCGTCCCCAGAATCTCTTGGGTGGCGACCGCCCCCAGTCCCAGGGCGACGGCGAAGGTGAGCAAACCGCGCCAGCTCCAGCGTGACCAGATGAGCACGGTGACCGCACCGAGCGCTCCCAGCCAGGCGTTCAGGGCGTAGGAAAGAAACGCCGCCACCAGGCCCATCAGCAGCAGCAGCGCCGCCGGCACCCAGAGCTTCCAGTGCTGGTGCTGCCAGACCACAACCGCGGCCGAGAGCGCGATCAAAAAGACGGTCGCATCGGGGTTGATATTGGGCCGCGCCCCATGCAGGTACACGTCGATGGGATTCACGGGGTTGTGCCACCAGCTCCAGATCCCGATCAGCGTCGTAGTGGTGACGCTCAGCAGGACGCCGATGTAGAGCGCCACGGTCCGCTCGAGCTGCGCGAACACCACGCCAGCCGCAAACGCCAAGAAGGGCGTGGCGAGGAAATAGAGCGCCGTCACCTGGTAGCCGATCCAGCGGTGGCCGAAGCCACGGTCCATCGATGTGCCGACATTGGGATCCCAGAACAGCCAGCTGTTGACCACGGATATGACCGCCGCGGTCATCAGGATGAGGAAGAGCGGGATGAAGGGAACCTCGACCGACCGAAAGCGCCGGCGAGCCAACCCGAGGCCGATGGCCAGGAAGAGGGGCGCCGCCAGCGTCGCGAACCCAAAACCAGCTGACCGGATGGTGACCAGCGGAAGGGGCAGCATGGAGAGAACGAGAAGCGGCACGACGATCGCCTGGAACGGGATCGGCCGCCCGAGCCGGCCGGAGGCCCGAACCGAACGGGGCGCCCCCGCGGGGGCCGGCATCGCCATGGCGAGGCTATAGACACGCTCGCCTTTCCACACCGGGGCTCGCTTATCCACGCGGCGCGCCTCCACCGTGATACGGCCCGTAGCCGGCGGCGCCCGCCTCGACCTGGTTCATGACGATCCCGATCAATCGCGCCTTGCCCTGCTGCAACTGCTTGAGGACGCGCACGTGGTTAACGAGTCCCTGCGGCCCGGACTTGAGGACATAGAGGACGCCGTCGGCGATCTGGGTCAACTCAACCGCGTCGGCGTACAGGGAACAGGGCGGCGTGTCCAGGAGGACGACGTCAGCACGGTCGCAGAGGTCGACCATCACCGAACGCATCAGGGGCGAGTTGAGTAGCTCGGAGGGATTGGGCGGGATGGCGCCGGTGCCAATCAGCCAGAGGTTGTCGAAGCCTTCGACGGGCGCGGCGACCTCGACGAAGGTGGCGGTGCCTGCGATCAGGTCCGCGAGTCCCACCGGGGCCATCTGCGGCACGTGCCCGTTGCCGTTGGTCGAAAACAGCTGACGCAAACGCGGCCGGCGAAAGTCGGCGTCGACCATGATGACGCGCTGACCTGCCTGGGCCAGCAAGATCGCCAGGTTGGCAACGGTCGTGCTCTTGCCTTCTCCGGACTTGCCGCTGGTGACGAGCACGGTCCGAACGCCCTGGCCGATCGCGGTGAAGTTGATGTTCGCCCGGAGTGCCCGATACGCCTCGGCGAAGGGCGTCTGGAGGGTGCGGCTCGTAAGGACGAGTGAGGTGTCGCGCGCCATCACTTGCCTCCAGCCGCGCGGCGCATCGCGCCAGCGCTCACCGACGGGATGACGCCCACCACGGGCGCCCCAAGGTAGGCCTCGGCGTCTTCCGGCTTGTTGATCGCCCGCCCGAAGTACTCGAAGAGGAAGACCAGCCCGAGACCGATCACGAGTCCCAGCCCGCCCGCATAGGCGACCCGCGTCAGCTTGGTCCCACCGGTCGGGAGGGCGGCGGCCTCGTCGAGGACGTGCGCCTCGAAGCTACGGATGGTGGCGATTTGCGCCAGCTCGCCCTGCGTAATACCCGCCTCGAAATTCAGAACCGCCTGGCCGGCGGCCTGCTGTGCCAATTGCAGCGCCAGTTGCTGCGCCCCGAGGCTCGAATCGCGCCCGACTGATGGATGCGTCTGATTGAAGGCCAGCAGCGCCTGCGAGGCGTCAAGGTAACGCTGGTTGAGGTCGGCACGATTCTTGGCGATGGTGGCCTGGATGGAGGCGGTGTCGCCGCCCGCCAGGGCCTGGTAGTAAGCGGTCGACTCGCTCGCGACCGCGTTGGCCAGCGCCGTCGCCCGGGCCGGGTCGGTGTCACGAATCGCGAGCTGATAGATGTCGCTCTTGCCCGCGACCACGCTCAAGGACGCTTCCAGCTGGTCCACCGACTCCTCGACGTGGGCGGCCTTGATCGCGCGGATCGCTACCGTGTTCGAGGCCACCACATCGCTGAAGCTCAGCGGTCGATCGGTGGCATTGGCCGGGTTCTTCGCGATCACCGTGGCGGTCGCCGTGTAGCTCGGTTTGCTGCGGAGCGTGATGGCACCGACGACGAGCGTGGCGATGGCCGCACAGAGGACGGCAATCCAACCCCGGCGTCGAAGCGCTGACAGGATGGTCCGTAGGGTCATGGTTCAGAACTCCTTCTCATCACCGGGCTATCGCGCCCCCAGGGCGTAGAGGGTGCCGGCGGTATCGCCCTGGTAGAGGACGCCATCCGCGACGCTGGCGGCGCCGTAGAAGATCGATGGCCGGGCGCTGCTGCCGACGGCCGAGGTCTGGAACACGATGGTGCCGCGGGCGCTATCGAGCACGACGATCGAGGAGCCGGCGCCGACTACGACAAGTCCGGGAACGGCCGTCACGGCCCCCAGCACCGGCCCACTGCTCAGCCCGCTGCGCCAGACCGGCGCGCGCAGGTCGTCGGGATCGTACGCCGAGACCGTTCCTGGGTAGAGCTGGCCGTCGACCGCGATGTGCCCACCGCCGATGAACAGGTGGGAGCCGTCGAAGGCGCTCGGCGAGATGCTGCCGTTACCGCTGGTCGGTGGGTTACCGCCGGTCGCGATTCGCAGTCGGGCGACCGGGCCACGGTCCAGGTAAGACATAGTAGATGCCGTTCTTGTTCGCCACCCCGACTAGCTCCCTGGCGACGCCTCCTGGTGTGACGGTGCCGCGAAAGAGCGTCGGCGTAGAGCCGAAGTCACTATCGAAGACGGACTCGGCGGCTGGGATCTGCCAGTGGCCCAGCACGCGCAAATCCGACGCGCTCAGCTTGACGACCGCCTGGGTGTAGGGCAATGGCTGCTCGATGTGCGGACCCACCACCAGCAGGCTGGTAGCGGCGACGCCGATCAGCGCGAGGCCAACACCGCCCCAGAAGATGCCGCGGATCGAGGGCCGAGGCCAGGCAAACCCGGCCAGGAGCAGTCCGAGCAGGGCGAGGACGGCGGTCGCCGCGGCGCGCTTCGGCCGGATGGTGGTGCCGACCTGCGGTCCGAACATCGAGCACGGCTCAGGGTTGCCGGTCGCCACGAAGACGGTGCCCGTCGCCTCGTCGATGGTGGGTGAGCCCCAGATGCTGGCGCCGATGCAGCCGCTGGGCACCATGTCGGCCGTGTGCTGGACCTGGCCGGTCGATGCATTGAGTTGAACCAGCTGTCCCTGGATCAGCGGACAATCGGCGAAGGCGGAGACGCCGATGTAGACGGAGCCCCGGTACACGGCCGGCGAGCTCCAGATGAAATGGTCGGGTGAGGAGCCGAGCGCCGTGTGCCAGAGGACGTCACCGCTGCGCGCGTCGAGCGCGAAGAGCTGCGCTGACCCGCCGCTGAACGTCTTCCCGTTCGCGTCGGCGTTGCCGCCGCCGCCCACATACAGGACCGAGCGCGTGCTGCCATTGACGGCGGCGTCGGCGACCGCCGCGGTGCCCGCGATGCCGATCGGGTACTGGCAGGCCTTGCCCTTGGTGGTGATGCCGACGAAACGCTTCCACGCAATCGCCCCCGAGGGCGTAAGCGCGTACTCGTAGCCGTCCCAGGCGCCCACATAGATGAGGCCGTCGGCCAGCACCGGCTGGGTCGAGATGGTGGCGCCCAGCTGCACCGGCCATCCTGGCGTTACTTTGAGGCGGGCGGCGGTCGCCGCGGTCAGAGCGCTGTCGGCGGCGAAGCCGCTGCCGCCGTTGTCGTGCAGGTACTTCGGCCAGGCCCCGCCATCCGCCGATGCGGGCACCGCGGTGCCCAGGGCGACGACCCCCAGGCCGAGCGCTGCCAGGAGGCGGAGCAGGGTGCGCGATGCGCGGCGCATCGCCGAGTTAGTGGCCATCGATGCTGTAGGCATAGAGATTGCCGCCGGTGTCTCCCTGATAGACGACGCCGCCGAGGATGGTGGCCGCCCCGAAGATCACGGCCTGCTTTGGGTTGGTGACCGCAGCCTTGAAGACGACCGTGCCATCGGCGGCCGACAGCAGCGTGGTGAAGGCCCCGTTTCCGATGGCCACCACGCCTGATGCGGTGGTGACGGCCCCGAGGACCGGGCCGGCGGCGCCGAATTGCCAGACCGGCTTGGAGAAGTCATTGGGGTCGTAGGCCGAGAGGCTGCCGGGCACCGAAAGCCCGTTGATCTCGGTGCCGCCTCCCGCGATGTAGAGCGTGTGTCCGTCGAAGGCGCTGGGCGACACGCTCCCGTTCCCCTTGGTGGGATCGGTTCGTGGGGCGTTGGCCAGGTGAATGGTGGCGACCGGTCCGTCGGCCACGCGGGCTCGGTCGAAGACGTAGTACATGCCGTTCTTGTTGGGCAGTCCCAGCAGCTGACGGCGGGCGCCGCCGCGGCTCACCGTTCCGCTGAAGAGCGTGGGCGTCGAGCCGAAGTCGTAATCGGTCTGATCGGTCGCCGGAACTTTCCACGAGCTGATCACGTGCAGGTCGCCGGCATCGAGCTTGATCAAGCTCACGGAGTACGGGCGGACGATGGAAATCGTGGGCCCGATCAAGAGATAGACGCCCACCGCGCCGGCGGCGAGGCCGCCCAAAAGTCCTGTCCAGAAGCCGAGTCGGGTCCACCGGCGTAGCCACACCAGGGTCAGGAGAATCGCCAGCCCGCCGACCACGAGGGCGACCGTCCCCCGCGTGGTGTGCGGGTAGCGGCCCAACTGCGGACCGAAGACCGAACAGGGGCGGGTGTTGCCGGTGGCGACGTACACGGTGCTCTCGCCGGTGTCGATGGTCGGCGAGCCCCAGATGCTCGCGCCTTCGCAGCCGGCGGGCCCGGTAATAAAGGTCTGCTGGCGCGCACCAGTCGCGGCGTCGAGCTTGACCAGCTGTCCCTGGATCAGCGGGCAGTCATCGAAGGACGAGACGCCGATGTACACGCTGCCGCGCCAGACCGACGGGGAGCTCCAGATCAGGTGACCGGGCGACGGCCCGAGCGGGCTGCGCCACAGGATGTCGCCCGTGACGGCGTCGAGCGCGATCAGTTCGGCGGACCCGGTGATGGGGTTGCCGGCCTCGTCCCGGTTCCCGCCGCCACCGACGTAGAGCACCGACCGGCTGCGCCCGTTAACCCGCGCGGTCGCAAGCGCGCCGGTGGAGACGATGCCCGCGACCGTGCCCGCCGAGTTGCTGGGCGTGACGGCATCGGCGATGTAGCAGTTCTTGGTGCGCCCCAGGTACTGGCGCCAGGCGGTGGTGCCGTCGGGCCGGAGCGCGTACTCGTAGCCGTCCCAGGCGCCGACATAGATCAGCCCGTTGGCCACGACCGGCTGGGTCGTGATCGGCCGATCACCCAGCTGCACCGGCCATCCGGCCTTCGGCTTGAGTGTCGTGGCGGTCGCGATCGAGAGGCCGCCGTCCGTGGTGGTTCCGCTGCTGCCGACGTCGTGCAAGTACTTGGGCCAGTCGGCGGCACCGGCGCTGGTGCCGGCGGCCAGCATCGCCGCGATCGCGGCGACGGCGGCAACCGCGGCAGCAAGGGACCTATTGCAGCGTGAGCGCATGCCGCCTCCTGCTTTCCGCCTGCTGCCGGTAGTAGCGAACCGTCTGTCGCAAGCCCTCCGCAAAGGAGGTGGCCGGGGTCCACCCCAGCATCTGCTCGGCCTTGGTGCAGTCGAGAAGGAACCGCCGGACATCCGCCGCACGCCGCTCGCGATGCAGCGGCGTGACCCTGACACCCAGCTCCGCGCAAACGAGACGCAAGATCTCGTTGACCGTGATCTCTCGCCCGCTGGCGATGTTGAACGCTTCGCCATCGCCGGCGGTGATCGCGCGGACGTGGGCGTTGGCCACGTCGCCGACGTAGACATAGTCCTTCGCCTGCTCGCCGTCCCACTCGATGACCGGCGGCTCGCCGTTCAGCAAGGCGTCGAGAAAGACGGTGATGACGTGATGGCTTTCGGGGATATCGCGCGGACCGTAGACGTTGCCATAGCGCAGGATCGTGGTCGACATCCCGGCGTGCCCGCACAGCACGCGCACGTAATGCTCCCCCGCCACCTTGGATACCCCGTAGGGGCTGATCGGATTGAGGGGATGGGTCTCCGGCACCGGCTGCTGCAGGGCGTTGCCGTAGACGGTGCCGCCGGATGAGGCGAAGACGAATTTGGCGGCGCCAACCGCCACCGCCGCGCGGACCACGTTGAGGGTGCCGAGCACGTTGATCTGGGCATCGCGAAACGGATCCGAGGCCGAGGTGGCCACCAGCGTTTGCGCCGCCAGGTGGAACACCACCGAAGGTCGCAGACGCTCGAAGGTGGCGGTGACCGCCTCCTGGTCTCGCACATCCACCTCGACGAGGCTCGCGCCCGCAGGCAGGTTGCCCCGCGATCCGGTGACCAGGTTGTCGATGACCCATACCTGGTGACCGTCGGAGCGGAGCGCCTCGACGACGTGCGAGCCGATGAACCCGGCGCCGCCGGTGACCAGGGTGCGCATCAGTAGGCCCCGTGCCCGGATAGCACTGCGAAGAGGGTCCGAGCCAGGATGGTGAGATCGAGCCGGAGCGACATTCGCCGGACGTACTCGGCGTCGAGCCGGACGCGATCCGCTTTGCTGAGCAACTGACGGCCACTGACTTGCCAGAGGCCGGTCAGGCCCGGGCGGACCGAGAGCAGCAGACGGCCGGCGTCGCCCCAATCGGGCAGCTCGTCGAGCGTGATCATTCGGGGCCCAACGAGGCTCATCTCGCCGCGCAGGACGTTCACCAACTGCGGGAACTCGTCGAGGCTGAGGCGGCGAAGCCAGCGCCCGACGCGGGTGACGCGAGGATCGGCCACGATCTTGTTCGATGTCCGAAACTCGCGCTGCAGCCTCTCATCCTCCCGGAGGATGCGATCGGCATCCGGCACCATGGTCCGGATCTTGAAGGCGTCAAAGCTGCCGCCGCCGCGGCGGACCACGTGCCGCCGGTAGATGACGGGGGACCCGGAGTCGATCCAGACCGCCAGCAGGCAACCGCAGACCACCGGTGAGCTGAGCAGGATCAGCAGGGCGGCGCCGACCAGGTCGAGCGCCCGTTTGGCGGCCGGACGGATGCGAACCATCGCCCGTTCGTAGAGCACAGCAATGTCGAGCCACACGGTGTAGCTGCGCAGGTAATAGAGATCGAGGGTCGCCTGCTCGGCGGGATCGGCCGCCTGTCGCCACGACCCGGTCAGTCCGGGTTGGATGCTGGAAAGGGGCATGGCTCCCGCCAGCGCCGCGTCGGCGCTGGAGACCGGTTGTGGTCCGACCAGGCTGAGGTCGCCGCGAAGCACGTTGAGGAGGCCGGGTAGCTTCCGGAGCAAATCCGAGGCGAAGGGTGCCGACGTACGAAAGCGCATCAAACCGAATTCGATCCGGTTCTGTCCGACCACGCGCTCACGATCGATGCGCAGCCCGGCGCCCTGGCGCCACTGCCAGAGGGCCATGGCGGCGACCATCGGAGCCAGCACGACCAGGAGCACTGCGGCGAGGCCCCGATCCAGAGCGGCCTTGACGGCCCGCTCCACCGGCGAGAGCCGCGCCTTGCGTAGCGTCAGCAAGGGCACGTGGTTGCGCTCGGCGAACTGGACCCCAGCGGTCAACAGGTCGTAGAAGCCGGCCGAGAGGTGCACGCGCAGGCCGTTCGACCTCGTGGCCGAGGTCAGCATCAGCTCGCGCAGCGTTTCCCAGGGCAGCGCGCGGGGGGCGATGATGGCGTCGTGCAGCTGGAGGCGGCTCGCCGTCTGCAGGAGCGACGCGGAGGAGCCGATGACCCGAAGCCCGCCCGGCAGCTCGGTGCCGGTGGCGACGTAGTCGTCGAGGATGCCCACCACCCGCATGCCGCTGCCGGGCTGATTGACCTGTTCGGCCAGCGCGAGGCTGTCTTCGTCCACGCCGACGACCACTGCCCGCGCCGTCAGCCGGCCACGCAACCGGGCAGCCGCCGCGATCCGGCGGATGCCAAGGCGCGCCGCGATCACGATCGTGGTCATCAGCGCCCACGACACGACGGTCCAGGCGCGCGAAAGCGGCCAGCGTAAGACGAAGGTGACGATGGTGATCGCCAGCAGGCCGTAAGCGCACGCCCGAAAGACACCGGCAAACTCGCGGGCACCGACCAGCAGGTTGGCCGGTTCGTACAAGCCCTGGACCAGGAAGAGCGCGCCCAGCACCGGAAGCATCAGCAGCACCAGCCAGTCGGTGTCGTTGCCGCCGTTGATGCCGACGCCTGAGCGCCAGACCAGGGCCGCGGCGAGCCAGAAAGCGAGCAGCACGGCGACCAGGTCGGACACGGCCAGCGCCAGCGTCAGCGCCCGCCAGTCGCGCCCGCTATCGTGCACTGGGCACCGCCACGCCACGGGCTTTCCGCAGCAGCGTGTTGACGATCACCATGGCGCCACCGGTCTCGAAGCGAAAGTCCATGCGATGCAAGCCCTGGGCCTGCATGGCCTCGGTCACTCGATCCTGGTGTTGGCGCCGGCAATAGAGCAGCAGGAACCCGCCGCCGCCGGCGCCGGCGATCTTGCCGCCCTCCGCACCCGACTCGCGCGCCACCCGGTACCACTGGTCGATCCAGGGATCGGTGATGCCGGAGGCCAGCTGGCGCTTGGCCACCCAGGACTCGTGCAGGTGGCTGCCGAGGGTGTCGATCTCGCCGCGAATCAGGTCGTTGCGCAGGGCCAGTGCCGTGTTCTTGATCACGTGCAGGGCGTCGATCACGCCCGCCCGATTCCGCTCGCTGCTTCGCTTCTGCTCGCCCAGGATCTGGGCCGAGTCACGCGAGCGGCCGGTGAAAAAGAGCATCAGCCGGCCTTCCATCTCGGCCTGCAGGTCACCCGGCAAGTCGATCGGCTCGACCACCACGCCGTCAGGGCTGAACTGGATGAAATTCAGGCCGCCGAAGCTGGCTGCGAACTGGTCCTGCTTGCCGATTGGCATCTTGAGCTTTTCGATCTCCACCTGGCAGGCGAGCTCGGCGACTTCCTGGCGGCTCATCCGGGTGTTGCAGAGCACCGACATCGCTTTGATGAGGGCGACCGCCACCGTGCTCGACGAGCCGAGCCCGGTCCCGGGTGGGACCTGCGACGCCAGGAAAATGGAGAGGCCCGTCCAGACGCCGAAGTGGTCGATGACGACTTTGGGGAGGCTCAGGTCGCCATCCCAGATGGGTGGTCCCTCGAGCGGATGCCGGTAGAAGGTCCGGTAGTCGGAGGAGGAGACCTGGATGTGGTTGCTGTCGTTGAAGGTCAGGATGACGTAGAAGTACTTATCGATGCTGGTGCTGACGACGGCCCCGCCGTACTTGGCGTAGTACGCCTCCAGGTCGGTGCCGCCACCGGCGAGGCTGAGGCGGAGCGGCGCGCGGGCGATCAACACGGGAGGACTCCCGCCGGAACCGACAGTGTTCGCCAGAGCGTCGCCGCCTCGACCAGGTCGCTAACCGCGAGCACGTCGGCGTCAACCGGAGCCCCCGAGTCGTTGACCAGGATGGGACGGCAACCCGCGGCCCGGCTGGCCTGGACGTCGCTCGGGCTGTCGCCGATCATGACCGAGTGGGGCAGGTCGATGCGCAGGTCGTGACTCGCCTGATGGAACAACGCCGGCTTCGGCTTGCGGCAGGCGCAGCCATCGGCGGGCGCGTGCAGGCAGGTATAGATCGCGCTCACGTGCCCGCCGGCGGCGTCGATGGCGCGCAACATGCGGCAATGGATGTCGCGCAGCTGGTCCGGGGAGATCAAGCCCCGTCCGACCGCGCCCTGGTTGGTGATGACGACCACCGGCGTGTTCATCCCCCGCAGGTCGGCAAGCGCGCGCAGTGCGCCGGGGAGGAATTCGAACTCCGCCCAGCTCTTGACATGGTCGGGTCGGCGGCGGTTGATCACGCCGTCGCGATCGAGGAAGACCGCCGGGACCGGGCTGTCAGCCAAGCAGGGCCTTGCGGGTGGAGACGGTGATGGCGTGCTCCAGGACCGAGTGACAGTCCTCGACCACCCCGTAGTCGTGGCTCGGAACATGGACCGCGGCATCGACCGTCTCCAGCACGCGTCCACCGGCGAATCCCACCAGGCCGATCGTCCCCGCCCCCATCAGGCGAGCGGTGCGAATCGCCGAGACGACGTTTGGCGAGTTGCCGCTGGCGCTGATCGCGATCACGACGTCACCCGGGTTGAGCACATTGGTGAGCTGCTCGGAGAAGACCCGCTCGTAAGAGGTGTCGTTCGCCCAGGCGGTGAGCAGCGCGATGTTATCGGCGAGGGAGGTGACGCGGAGCCGGGCTCGGCCCTCGACGATGGTGGCTTTGGACAGGTCGCAGGCGAAGTGGCTCGCATTGGTCGCGCTGCCGCCATTACCGACCACGTAGACGTGGCCGCCCGCATCGTAGGCATCGAGGATGATGCCGACCACGCGCTCGACCGCGCTGATCGGAATTTGGCTTAGCACCGCACGGACTTCGTTGATGTGGTCTTCGAGTACGGTCGCCAGGGTCGCGGGGCGCTCCATCAGTTGCATCGAATGCTTTCCTCCTCGAGTGACGCGTGTTGGTCAGGGTTGCGGGATGGCCCGCCCGGGTAAGCTCCGCCGCTTCGAACACTTCGCGTATTCGAAAAATGGCGATCCGGCTCGCTGAGCTCAGCTCGCGGGGCGTAGGATCGCCGCGTCGACCACGACCGTCATCGGCCGGCCGAGCAACTGCACGAGGACCTGGACACGCTCGGACGTGTTCAGCTCCCGATCGAAGATCGCGTCGACCATCGCCAGCGGGCCGCGCTCGATGACCACCGGCTGGCCCCGACGGAACGCCGGGCGCCGGCCGGCCGGCTGCGCCAGCCGGGTGCGGAGCCGCGCGACCACGGCGTCGCTCACCGGTGACGGCGTCCCGTCATCACTGAGCACGCGACGGACGCCGGGGGCCCACTGCACCAGGTCCCAGCGCGCGAACCCCATGGGCACCTTGAAAAAGAGGTAGCCGGGAAACACCCAGCGCGGCCGGCCGTCGCGCACGCTGCCCGGCCGCGTTCCGGCGGGCGCCGCGAACCGCGGGCAGTAGATCTCGACGGCGTGCAGCGCCAAAAACTTGGCAACCTGGGCCTCGTGGTTCGGATGGACGTGCGCAACGTGCCACACGTCAAGCAACGCTAGAGTCGCCGGGGAACAGTCCGGTAAGCGCGACCGGGTTGCCGGGTAACAGTCTGTGATGCCTGCCGGCCCGGGTTATGCGGGCGCCAAAATCGCGGGCGCGACAAACAATTCACTATTTGACAACCGCGATGGGCAGGCCGGGATAATTTGGCCCGGACCGCAACGACCGCAGGTAAAAGTTCTGTTACTCGCTCAAACCGCGACCGGCTGCGGCCGAGGAATTTCGAACTTGTAGCCGAAGCCCCGGAGCGACTGGATATAGAAGCCCGCCGTGAGGTGCGGTTGGATCTTGCGCCGCAGCCGCTGGACGTAGACATCGACCGCTTTCGGTGTGCCGACGAAGTGGTCACCCCAGGCGATTCGCATCAGCTGGTCGCGGTTCAGCACCCGGTTGGCGTTCTCCATCAAGGCGTGGAGCAGGGAGAGCTCGCGTGGGGTCAGCGGGACCCGCTGGCCGTTCACGACCGCGTGCATCTGCTGCAGGCTGAGGGAAATCTCGCCGATCGCCACGTTCTGGTCCTGCCAGCGCTGGCCGCGCACCTGTTCGGCGCGGCGGAGCAGGGCGTGGACGTGGGCCACGAACAGTCGGGGCGAGAGCGGCTTCACCATGTAGTCGTCGGCGGCCACCATCATGGTCTTAAAGATCTGTTCCTCATCGCCACGCTCGGAGACGATCATCAACGGCCGGTAGGGATTGAGCTGGCGGATCTGCTGGCAGAGCCGAATGCCATCGGGCCGTTGGGTGGCGGGCTCGATGATGACCAGGTCGACCAGCGATGACTGAAGGATGGCAAGGGCCGCCTCGGGATCCGCGGTCGGATGCACCCGGTGACCTTCGTGCTTGAGGAGGGAGGCGAGCACCTCCAACTGCAGCACGTCTTTGTCGAGCGTCAAAACCGTTGCCAAACGAAATGCTCCCCGTTCCAGGTGTGCGTGGGCGTGTTTCGACCGCGCAACCTCAGCCTCTTCCTCGCTCCTGCCCGTCGCTCAGCTAAATCAGATGATGACCCCGCGCGCTCTCAGCCAGAACAGTACCATCAGTGATTTTCCTGTCAAAAGGATCTTGCTCAAAACGTTGCGCAATAGCCGCCGGGCGCCGAATTCTGTAAAGCAAACGGCCCCCACCGAGATGGGACCGCAGTTGACAGGCCAGTACGGTCCTCGACAACCCAAAACCTATGTTCGTACCAAATAAACTGACCGAGCGTGATCTTAGGCCGGTCCTCAACCAGGCGCCGCCCAGACGAACATCAACGGTCGCCGCTCGCGGCCAGCGGTCATGCTTGAGCTCGCTCGGCATCGAGTTTCCGACGGTTGTAAAGCCCTGGTTGCCAAATTTAACAGTGGTTGACAATCCCCCGTAAGGCGAGTGTACGGCCATCGCATTGTTGGATGGTGATTGCGTGCCATCTCAGGTTCGAACCCGGTTAAGCGGACGTCGCAGCGTTACGAATTCCGTTACGGAGCGATCATCGCTTGTCGCCGGATCGCCGCGGCTCCCGTAGCAATACCCCTCCATAGTCGGACCCGGGGCCTCCGCCGCGGGGGTTTCGAGGAGGGATCAGATGACACGACGTCGCGTCGTTGGCATGATCGCGATATTCGTCCTGGGAGGTGCGGTGGCCTCATTCCAGCCCGTGCGGGCGGCCGCGTCCAGCCCATACGGTTTCACGCCGCCGGTTCCGCCCGACCAGGCCAAACTTAACGCCTCCCACGTCGGGTGGGTGCGCCAGGGGCTGGACTGGTCGTCGATCGAGAGCTCGCCCGGGGTCTACAACTTCGGCACCCTCGATCAGGCGGTCGCGCTGGAGAATGCGAACGGGATCCAGATTTCGGTTGTGATCCAGGATGCCCCGGGGTTTCGCAAGACCCAGGTCTGTAACGGGGTCAACCTGTTTCCCGGGCCGAGCGAGATGAGCACCTTCGCCGCCGTCCTTAGCGCTCGCTACAACGGCAATAACGGGCACGGCTACGTGCCGAGCTTCGAGATCGGCAACGAGGAATGGGACAACTACTGGGGCGGCAGCTGGATCGCCACCCTGCCCTGCCGGACCGCCGACTGGTACGGCCCGGTGCTCAAAGCGGGCTATCAGGCGATCAAAGCGAACTCACCGAACGCCCTGGTCGGGATGACCGGGCTCTGGTGGGAGAGCACCAATCACATTCAGGGCTACATGACGTGGCTCTACCAGAATGGCTTTGGCGCCTACATGGACTTCGCCAACTTCCACTATTACACGGGCGGCGATCCGTCGATCACCAACGGAGACGTTCCGTCCTACCCGCTCGAGTGGCAGGTAATCCACAACGTGATGGCGACCTTCAACGACGGGTCCAAGCCGATCTGGTGCACCGAAGTAGGTTGGGCCGTGAATTCGAACGGCCAGCCCGGGCCGATCGTGACGCTGGCGCAGCAGTCGCAATACCTCCAGTACGTCCTGGACAGCTCGCGCGCGTCCGCGGTGGTCCAACGGGTCTTCATCTATACCCTGATGGACAACGACGACGGGATGAACCTCTGGCCGACCACGGGACCTCTGCCGAGCTACAGCATGTTGGAGGCCTACATCAGCCAATACCCGACCTGGGGCGCGGCGGCTCCCGCGCCGGCTCCAAGCCCGACTCCGGCGCCGAGTCCAAGCGCGACCCCAGCGCCTACTCCGACGCCCTCGCCAACGTCGAGCCCAGTGGCGGCGCCGGCCACCGTACAGGCGGCCACCCTGGTAGGTGCATCCGACGCGGTGGCGTACGCGGGACCGGCGAAGTCGGGCTCGTGCCGAAAGGGCACGGTCACGGCGACGGGTACGTTTACGACCAACGGGACCGGCGGCTCCGTGTCATATGCGTGGATTCGAACCGACAACCGCGGCTCGGTAACGATCGCCGAGCCGCCGATCATCGTCGCCCCTGGCGACACGTCCAGCCACTCGGTGACCGGCGATAGCTGGAATCCGAACTCGGGCGGATCCGAACAGCTCGTCTTCCTCTCGACCGGGGCGCCGCTGGTGGCGGCCCAGACCTTCGTCTGCCGATAAACCAGAAGGAGGTGAGGTGGCGGAGCCGGCGTCGTCGCGACGCCGGCTCATCACCGTGTTTCGGCGACAGAGTTACTTGAGAGATCGCCAGTTGCGGTGAATCCTTCAGGCCTGTATGATTCGATAGCCGTCGTGGGCACCGCACAGGAAGGAGAGGGCATGTCGAACATCCGTTGGCGCTTGGTCATGGCTTTGCTTTCGTTTGCGGCGACGCTGGCGCTGACGGCCCCAGCCACCGTCTCCCACCTCTCCGCCCGGCAGATCGCTGAGATCTGGCCGAATGGAGTGGAGGTAGTGGCTGACATCATCTGGCCCAACGCCGCCATCATCGATGACGTCATCTGGCCGAACGGCGCTGTCCTCGACGACGGCTCGGGAAATTAAGCAACAAGAGAGGGGCGCTTTGGCGACGCAGACACGCACAAACCACTGGAGCCCACGAACTCCGGACCAGCTCGGCATTCGGATTCGCAAGGCGCGAATGGAGCTCGGGCTCAGTCTGGCGGCGGTCGCCCAGAGCGACTTCAGCCGGGCCTTCCTCAACCAGATTGAGCTCGGGCGGTCGCGGCCCTCCACCCGGATCCTCCAGGTCATCGCCGAACGGTTGCACCGGCCGGTTGAATACTTCCTCCAGGATCCTCGGAACTCTGCCTCGGCCCTCGAGTTCCGTCTCGCCGAGGCCGGGACACGCATCCGTCAGGGCGATAGCGTGCGGGCCCGCCAGCTGATGACAGAGTTGCTGGCGCTGCCCCAAATCGCCCCGGAGCTTCGGGCCCGGGCGCAACTGGTGCTGGGCGAGGCCCTGCTGAAGCTCCGGGCGATCCCGGAGGCCATCGAGGTTCTGCAGGTAGCAATCGAGGCGAGTGAGACGAACGGGTGGCGCGCGTTGAAGGTCGAGCTCTACGACCGTATGGGGACGGCTTACTACAACCTCCGCCACCCCCACCAGGCCGGCCGCTGGTGGGACAAGGCCCTGGGTAGCTACGAAGACGCCGAGCTGACAGATCCACTCCTCAAGGCCCGTATCCTTGGTCATCGAGCCAACCTCCACTATGTCGCGGGCGAGGCGGTGGAGGCGATCGCCGGCTATCAATCGGCCATCGCCGCGGCCGAGGATGTCCTCGACATGCCGGCGCTCGGTGGGATTTATGAAGGCCTTGCCTTGGCCTACCAGAAAACCGGCGATATCACTCGGGCCCTGGAGTATGCGCAGCGCAGCCTGCGCCTGTTCGACACGCTTCGGGACGTGCGCATGAGTGCTCAGCTCCGCAACAACATGGCGGAGATCCTGCTTGCCCAGGGAAGAGCGGCGGAAGCGGAGTCCCTCTTTCTGGCCGGGGCGGAGCAGCTCCGGCATGTCGGCGACCGGGACCTGCTCCCTCACTTGCTTGCGGGGGCGGCGGAAGCCGCCCTCGATCGCGGTGAACCTGCGCTCGCGATCTCCCGGTCG
>VBHO01000217.1:0-2826 GCA_005882045.1 Chloroflexota bacterium
GAGTAGCCTTTTGCCTCCAGCCAGTCGGCGAGCTCCGGCCCGCCCGAGCGAACGAACTCGCCGTTCACGAGGACATGCACGTAGTCCGGCTTGATGAACTTCAAGACGCGGGTGTAGTGGGTGATGATCAGCACGCCGAGCTCCGGACCACGCATCCGGTTGACGGCATCGCTGACGAACTTGATGGAGTCGATGTCGAGTCCGGAGTCGGTCTCGTCGAGGATCGCGATCTCTGGCTTGAGCACCGCCATCTGCAGGATCTCGGCGCGCTTCTTCTCACCGCCCGAGAATCCCTCGTTGACGTAGCGGGAGAGGAAGGAATCATCCATCCGGAGCACCGACATCTCGTCCTTGAGCATGGCGCGAAATTCCTTGACGTTGATCGCCTTGGACTTATCCTTGCCGTCATACCCGCGCTTGGCATTGATGGCGGTCCGCAGGAAGTTTGACATCGTGATCCCAGGAACCACCACCGGGTACTGCAAGGCGAGGAACATACCGAGCTTCGCCCGTTCCTCAGGCGGCAAGGTGAGGATGTTCTTGCCCTTGAACAGCACCTGGCCGCTGATCACCTTGTAGTTGGGGTGGCCCATCAGGGTGTGCGAGAGCGTGCTCTTGCCGGACCCGTTGGGGCCCATCACGGCGTGCACTTCGCCCTTGTTGACCGAAAGGGAGACGCCTTTGAGGATCTCCCGACCCTCGACGCTTACCCGAAGGTCTTTGATCTCGAAATCTGCCATTCCCTTTGTCAGTTTACCCGCGGCCTCCGTATTCAAAGCGAATTCAGTCCTCCTCATGGTTGTCGCCGTTGAGCGCGACCCGCAGCGTGTTCACCGAAAGGGTCGCGCACTTCATCCGGGCCGGGCTGATCTGGATGCCGAGCTCCTCCAGCAGATCCTTGGTAGGAAAGCTCTTCAGCTCCGCGACCTCACGGCCGACGATCATGTCGGTCAGCATCGATGCCGACGCCTGGCTGATGGCACAACCCCGTCCGCGGAAGCTAACGTCACCCAGTTTGCCGTCGTCGAGCTTGAGGTAGAGGGTGATGACGTCGCCGCAGAGCGGGTTGTCGCCCTCCTGGGTGATGTCGGCATTGGGCAGCTCCCCGAAATGGTGCGGGTTCTTGTAATGCTCGAGGATCTGCTCGCGGTAGAGATCGTCACTCATAGTTATGCGAACACCTTCTGGGCCTTCTGAATTCCGCTGACGAGCTGGTCCACCTCGTCCGGCCGGTTGTAGACGTAAAAGCTCGCCCGAGTGGTGGCGGGAACGCCGAGCCTATCCATCAGCGGCTGCGTGCAGTGATGGCCGGCGCGCACCGCGATCCCCTCGCGATCGACGAGCGTCGCCAGGTCATGGGGATGGATGTCGGGGATCGTGAACGAGATGGCGCCGCCGTGGATCTCCGGGTCGCGCGGGCCGTAGATGACGATGCCGGGGATCTCCTGGAGTTTCTCCAGCGCGTAGTCGACCAGCGTCCGCTCATGCGTCCGAACCTGGTCCATCCCGAGATTCTCGAGATAGTCGACCGCCGCGCCCAGGCCGATTCCCTCGGCCACGCTCGGCGTCCCGGCTTCGAACTTCCATGGAAGGTCGTTCCAGCTGGCCTCGTGGAGCTTGACCCGCTTGATCATGTCGCCCCCACCGAGAAACGGCGGCATCGCCTCTAGCAGCGCTCGGCGCGCCCAGAGCACGCCGATGCCGGTTGGGCCGCACATCTTGTGGCCGCTGAACGCATAGAAGTCCACGTCGAGGTCTTTGACGTCGACTGGCATGTGCGGGACGGCTTGCGCGCCGTCGATGAGCACGAGGGCGCCCGCCCGGTGCGCGGCGGCGGTGATCGCCTTGATCGGATTGATGGTCCCCAGCGTGTTCGACTGGTGGGTGATCGCCAGCAGGCGCACGCCCTTCAGCCGGTCGTCCAGCTCGTCGAGCTGCAGCAGCCCCTGGTCGTCGATGCGCAGGAACTCGAGGGTGGCCCCCACCTCCTGCGCCAGCAACTGCCAGGGGACGAGGTTGCTGTGATGCTCCATCTCGGTGAGCAGGATGCGCTCGCCCTTGTGGATGTTGACCCGGCCCCAGGTGTAGCGCACCAGGTTGATGGCTTCGGTGGTGTTGCGAGTGAAGATGACTTCCTTGACCGAGGCGGCGTTGATGAAGGTCGCCACCCGCTGACGGGCGGACTCGTAGGCGGCGGTTGCCTCCTCGCTGATGGTGTAGACGCCCCGATGCGGGTTGGCGTTGTAGCGGCGGTAGTAGTCGTCCATGATGTCGATCACGGCCGCCGGTTTCTGCGAGGTGGCGGCGCTGTCGAGGTAGACCAACGGCTTGCCGTTGATGGTCCGCCCCATGATCGGGAAGTCGGCACGGACCGCTTCGGCGTTGATGGCGCGGGCCTCGATCATGCCGGCTGCGCCTCGTGCATCAAGTCGGCGACGGTGACCGACTGCAGCGTCGAGGTGATGGTTCCCTGGAGCTTCTCCCAGAAGGCATGGGCTGAGCACGGCGTATCGGCGTGGGTGCATTCCCCGGGACCGCCACCTTCGGCCAGGCAGCTCACCGGAGCCAGCGTGCCCTCGAGGCTGCGCACGATGTCGGCCATCGAGATGGCGGCGGGGCGACGGGCGAGCGTGTAGCCGCCCTTGACGCCCATCCGGCTGGTTACCAGTCCGGCGCGGCGTAGCTGGGCGGCGATCTGCTCCAGATACGACTGCGGCAGCCCCTCCTGCTCGGCGAGCTCGGCCAGCGGCGTCGGCCCCTGGCCATAGCCGCGGCCGAGGCGGACCATGACGCGGATCCCGTATTCGGAGCGGGTGGAGAATCTCA
>VBHO01000217.1:2841-3417 GCA_005882045.1 Chloroflexota bacterium
CGAAGAGGCGACGTTCCCGTAACGTATCGGCGTGACCCTGCCCCTGGATCAATCCTCCTTTCGCCACGCCATGGGGCAGTTCGCGAGCGGCGTCACGATCATGACCACCACCGCGGCCGGACGGATGCACGGCATGACGGTGAGCGCCTTTGCCTCGCAATCGCTCGACCCCTTGTTGATCCTGGTCTCGGTGGAGCGATCGACGGAGATGCACAAGCTGGTGATGGCCAGCCGGGTCTTTGCCATCAACATCCTCGGCGAGCACGCCGAAGGCACCGCCCGTTTCTTCGCCGACAACGCGCGGCTCAAGGGCCCGGAGTTCGTCGCCGGCGCCTATCACGTGGGTGTCAGCGGCGCGCCGCTGCTCAACGAGGCAGTCGCTTACCTCGAAGCCACCGTGCACAGCACGCTGGAGGCGGGCGACCACTCGGTCATCGTCGGTCAGGTGACCGCGCTCGAGGTTCGCAGTGAGGTCGAACCGTTGGTCTATTACCGCAGCGGCTATCGCCGCCTCGACTAAACCGGGCGGTGGCGCCGTCCAGCGGTTCGCGGCGCACTCGGACATAAGACGAGTGT
>VBHO01000217.1:3461-5465 GCA_005882045.1 Chloroflexota bacterium
CGGCCTGCGGCCTCGTTACTCCTCGAGCAGGTCGGTCAGCTTGCCGCTGAAGGCCGATAGGCGCTGATGGGCGTCGAGCACCTCATCGTGCGTGAGCGGATCGCCTTCGATCTCGTCCGCGTCACGCGGCGAGGGAGCGGCGACGCGGGTCACTTCTTCGACGGCGTTGACGATTGAACCGGCAAACTCGACGTGAAGGAAGAACGAGTCACGGCAGCGGCCACACGTCACCTGCACGATCAGCTTGTTGTTGTGGTTGCCGATCTTGCGCAGCTGCGAGCCCTTGTGGTTGCTGCCGCACACGCGGCAGCGGTAGTTACGAGCCTGGGACCGCAGGAACTCCAGGATGGGATCTTCCATCGTCGCCCGATCCAGTATAAGCGCGCCGAAGGCGCATCATTGATGGCGAAGTCGTGGCAAAACCGCTGATCCTGTTGACCAACGACGACGGCATCTATGCTCAGGGCATCCTGGCCGCCTGGCAGGAGTTGCGCAAGATTGGCGAGGTCGAGGTGGTCGCGCCCGACGCCGAACGGAGCGCGGTCGGCCATGCGATCACGCTCCTGCTTCCCCTTCGCACCAAGGAAGTGGTGCGGCGCAACGTTCGCTTCGGTTACGCGGTCAACGGCATGCCGGCGGATTGCGTCAAGATCGCGATCAAGGCGATCCTGCCTCGCCCGCCGGACCTGGTGGTCTCGGGCATCAACCTCGGCTCCAACACCGGCACCAATGTCATCTACTCCGGCACGGTCAGCGCCGCGACCGAGGCTCGCATCCTCGGCATCCCTTCGATCGCGGTGTCGCTCGCGACCTTCACCCACCCCGACTTCACCTACGCCGCGAAGTTCACCAGGAAGCTCGCGCTGCAGGTGATCGCCAGGGGATTACCCGACAAGACGCTCTTGAATGTCAACATCCCCAACCTGCCCGAGGAGAAGATCAAGGGCGTCGCCATCACGAGGCAGGGCGACTCGCGCGTGGAAGAACGGTTCGAGAAGCGCACCGATCCGCGCAACCAGACCTACTACTGGTTGGACGGCACCTTCAAGCTGCAGGAACTGGAGGAGCATGCCGACGCGAAGATGGTCAACGAAGGATACGTCTCGATCACTCCCGTGTCATATGACCTGACCGCTTATCCCGCGGTCGACATGCTGGAGCACTGGAACCTCCAGCCCTAGCGAACCGGATTCCTCAGCACACCGATCCCCTCGACGTCGGCCTCCATCACGTCGCCGCGCTTTAAGTACTCGGGGGGCTTGCGGCCGTCGCCCACCCCCTGCGGCGTCCCGGTCGAGATGCAGTCTCCGGGTTCGAGCGTCATCCCGGCGGATAGATCCGCGATGATCCGCGCCGCCGAGAAGATCATGTCGCTGGTGTTGCTGTCTTGCTTTTTGACCCCGTTGACCGACAGCTGCAGGCGTAGACGCTGCGGATCGGGAATTTCGTCGGCCGTGACGATTACGGGTCCCATCGGGCAGCTGCCATCCAGCGACTTGCCCTTGAACCACTGAGACGAGCGGTATTGGAGGTCGCGCGCCGAGACGTCGTTGAAGATCGTGTAGCCAAAGACGTAATCGAGGGCGCGCGCCTCAGGGATGTCCCGCCCGCCCCGCCCGATGACGACGCCGAGCTCCACTTCCCAGTCGAGCCGTGTCGTCAGCCCCTGTGGATACGGGATCGCTTCATCTGGGCCGATGACGGTCGTCGGTGGCTTGGTGAAATAAATCGGCGCGGTTGGGGGAAGGTTTCCGGATTCGGCGGCGTGGGCGGCGTAGTTTTGGCCAAGGCAGAAGACGTCCTTTTTCGGCCGAGGAATCGGCGCGTGGTAGCGGACGCGGTCGGCCGGATAGGCGAGGCCGGCCTCGCCATCCTGGGCGAGGTCGTGGCTCTCCAGCTCCGACGCGAAGCGCCGGCACAGATCGTCCGCGTGACGCCAGGCATCCGGGCCGGCATCGAGCAGCCCCTGCATGTCGGCCGGCAACCGCAGTCCATCGTGGAGAT
>VBHO01000218.1 GCA_005882045.1 Chloroflexota bacterium
TCGTCCCACTCGATCCTGAGGTCGACGCGGGTGCGCCGCAGGCGGCCAGGTACAGGGCGGCCGCGATGCACGCGACGACTTTCTTCACTGCTGGTTATAACGCCGGCCTGCCACACGTCTCACGGCTCGCAGCCACGGTCAGGTCGCACTGGCCTTGACCTGGGCGGTGAGCCGCCCGTCGAGCGGAGGTAGCCCGCACGCCTCGCGTAGCGCTCGCTCGATGTAGACCTTCGTCATGCGCTTCCGCCAGTAGTGGCTCAGGTCGGTGTTGTCGAGCGGCCTCGACGGTTTGTCTGCC
>VBHO01000177.1 GCA_005882045.1 Chloroflexota bacterium
GCGAACAATGGGATTCGAACCGCCGGGTCCGCGTCAGCCCGTTCTACGAGCGAGAGAAAGCGTTGGGCGCGGTCTTCTTCGAAACCGCCGGCTGGGAGCGGCCCAACTGGTACGAGTCGAACAAGCCATTGCTGGCCGAGTACGGCGAACGAGTGATGCCCCGCCGTTACGAGTGGGACGCGCGCTGGTGGTCGCCGATCATCAACGCCGAGCACCTCGCGATGCGGGACCGCGTCGGCATGGTCGACCTGTCGGCGTTCGCCGTCTTCGACATTGCCGGCACTTGCGCCCTCGATTACCTGCAGAAGGTGTGCGTGGTCCAGATGAACCTCCCGGTCGGGCGGGTGATCTACACCTCGCTCTTGAACCCGGCCGGTGGGATCAAGGCGGACCTGACGGTGATGCGCCTCGGGACCAACCATTTCCGGGTGGTGACCGGCGGCGCCGACGGGATGCGCGACCGCAAGTGGTTCGCGGACCACCTCCCGGAGGACGGCGCGGTGCAATTGACGGACCTCACCTCGGGCTGGGCCACGATCGGTGTCTGGGGACCACGCGCCCGCGACCTGCTGCAATCGATCACCGACGCCGACGTCTCGAACGAGGGCTTCCCCTTCGGGACCTGCCGCTTCATCGACCTTGGCCCGGTGCGGGCGCTAGCGTCTCGCATCTCTTACGTGGGCGAGTTGGGCTGGGAAATCTACGTGCCTTTCGAGCAGGGATCGCGTCTGTGGGATGCCATCTGGCAGGCCGGCCAACCGCATCGGATCGCGCCCGTGGGCATTGGCGTCTACGGCACCACCGGACGGCTGGAGAAGTGCTACCGCGCCTATGGCAACGAGCTCGAACAGGAATTCAACCTGGTCGAGACCGGACTGGCGCGGCCCCAGGTCAAGCCGCAGGACTTCATCGGCAAGGAGGCCTACCTCAAGCAGCGCGCCGAGCCGCCGGCCGCGATCCTGTGCACGCTCACGCTCGACGACAACACCTCGCGATCGGGCTTCAAGCGTTACCCGATGGGGCGCGAGCCCGTGCTGTCGCAAAAGGGGGAGCGGCTGGTCGATCGACACGGCCGGGGCTCCTACGTCACGAGCGCCGGGTCCGGCCCATCGGTCGGGAAGACCATCCTGATGAGCTTCCTGCCGCCGGAGCAGGCGAAGGTTGGCACCAAGCTCGCCATCGAATATTTCGGCGAACGATATCCAGCGACGGTGGCGGTCGTGGGCTCGACGCCCGTCTTCGATCCCCAGAACACCCGCGTGCGGAGCTGACCCGGCCTGCGATGAACGTCCTCGTCGGCATCAAGCGCGTTCCCGCCACCGCCGGCCAGATCACGCTGACCCCCGACGGCCAGGAGATCGACACGCGCTACCTCGGGTTTACGGTGAGTCCCCACGAGGAATGCGCCGTCGAGGAGGCCGTGCGCCTGATCGAAAAGCACGGGGGGAGCTCGACCGTGCTAACGCTCGGACCGGAGGCCGCGATCGACCAGCTTCGCGAGGCGATGGCGCTGGGTATCGAGCGCGCGATGCTGCTCGAAACCGATGGTCGAGAGTGGGACCCCGTCGCGACCGCCGCCGCGATGGTGGAGGCAATCGAGGCCGAGCGTGCCGCCGGGCGCACGTATGACGTGGTGATGTTCGGGAACGAGTCAGCCGACAGTGCGGGATACCAGGTGGGCGTGCGCGTCGCCGACGCGCTCGATCTTCCATGCGTGACCGGGATCAAGGCGCTGGAGGTTACGAACGGCCACGCGACCGTTCGTCGCCAGACGGAGTCGGGCTGGGAGGTAGCCGACGTGCCGCTGCCCGCGGTGTTGACGGTGAAAGAAGGGATCAACCTGCCGCGCTACCCCTCGCTGCCCGGGCGATTGAAGGCGAAGAAGAAAGAGATCGAGCGGAGCACACCGCAGTGGCAGGATGGCGGCCTCGAAAAGATCCGGCTCAAGTTGCCGGTGCAGGTCGGGCACACTGTCGAGATTCTCGGAAAAGACGGCGACCCGGGCGTCCAGGTGGTCGAGCTCTTTCAACGCCTGCGGTTGCTCTGAGCATGGTCCTCGCTTTTATCGAGCATGTCGCTGGAGCGCCGACGATGCTGTCGCTCGAGGTGCTGACGATGGCCGGCCGCGTTGCGCTCGACATCGGGAGGCCACTCGAGGCCGTGGCGATCGGTTCTCAAGGAGCCGGGGCCGCGGGAATCCTTTCCTCGTACGGCGTGAGCACGCTGCATGTGGCAGACGATCCACGGCTGGCGGAGTACGCGCCGGTTGCCTGGGCCCACGCCATCGCCGAGCTTGCCGACCAGGTCAATGCCGAGATTGTCATCGGGACGGCGAGCGACCGCGGCGGCGAGGTCATGGCCCACGTCGGCGCCCGCATGCAGGTGCCACTGGCGGCTAACTGCACCGAGATCGCACCGGGTGATCCGTTCATCGTGATACGTCAGCGCTGGGGTGGGAGCCTTCTCGAGGAGGCGCACATCAAGGCGAGAGTCAAACTGTTGACGCTGGCGCCGCACGCGTTGACCGCCGAGGCTTCGCCCAGCCGGACCGACGTAACGACGCGTGCATTTACGCCCGCGTTAGATGACAGGGATTTCCGCGTCCGCCTCGTGCCGCAGGTCGAGGCCGACACCGGGAAGATCTCGCTCGCGCAGGCGCGTGTCGTCGTCGGTGGCGGACGTGGCGTGGGCAGCGCCGAAGGCTTCGCCTCGCTGGAAGAGCTGGCCGACTTGCTCGGCGGCGCAGTCGGCTGCTCGCGCGCCGTGACCAGCCTGGGCTGGCGGCCACACAGCGACCAGGTCGACCAGACCGGGACCCGAATCGCGCCGGATCTCTACATCGCGTGCGGGATCAGCGGCGCGATCCAGCACATGGTAGGGTGCCGTGCCGCCAAGCACATCCTCGCCATCAACACCGACCCGGCCGCGCCCATCGTTGCGCAGGCCGACTACGCAGTGATCGGCGACGTCCAGAAGGTGCTGACGGCGGTCAACGCCGAAATCAAGCGAGTCAAGGCAGGAGCACCCAGCCGAACACCGGCCTGACAGGCCCCCGCCCCGACCTCCCCCGCGAGCGGGGGAGGGAGAAAGTCCAGTTGCCTTCGTCGTTCGGGGGCGGTATAGTTTGTTGTGCGATGAGCACCGGTTTCGTCACGCGCAACAAAGTGCAGTCGCTGGATCGGGCGCTCGAGATCCTGAAGCTCCTCGGGGCCGAGCCGGAAATGCGGGTCACCGACCTTGCTCGCCGCCTGGAAGTGCACAAATCGACGGTTTTCCGGCTGCTGTCGACGCTCGAGGAGCACGGTCTGGTGGAGCAGAACCCCAGCACCGAGAAGTACCGACTGGGGTACGGCCTGGTCCGGCTGGCGGGGTCGGTCGTCGCTGAGGTCGACCTCGCCCGCGCCTCCCGGCCCGTGTTGGAAGAGCTGGCTCTCCGCACTGGCGAAACCGTCAACCTCGCCATCCTCCAGGGGAACCAGGTGGTCAACATCGATCAGATCGCTGCGCCCAACCTGGTCGTCAACGTCAACTGGGTCGGGAAGCAGACGCCGCTCCACGCGACCTCGAACGGCAAAGTGTTGCTCGCCTATCTTCCCGAGGCGGAGCGTCGCCGGCTGCTGGCTGCGACGCTGCCTCGACTGACGCCGCGCACCATCACCGACGCCCGCACGCTCGAGAAGCAGTTGCGCCGGGTGGTCGAGGACGGCTACGCCTTCACCCTCGAAGAACTGGAGATTGGATTGAATGCCGTGGCCGCGCCAGTACGGGCTGCCGACGGACGGGTCCAGGCTGCGGTCAGTGTGGCCGGGCCCGCGTATCGCGTGACCCCGCAGCGACTCAACGAGCTTGGTGAGATAACACGCGAAGCTGGCGAGGCGATCTCGCGACGAATGGGCTACATCCCGGGAGGAGGCGAGGTATGAGTCGGGAAGAAGAGATTCGACAGGAACTTTTCGATCACACCCTGAACGGGCACGCGCCCGAAGTGAAGGCCCTGACCGAGGAAGCGCTGAAGCTCGGCATGGATCCGATGGACATCCTGTTCAAGGCGCTGATCCCCTCGCTGGAGGAGGTCGGTCGACGGTTTGAGAAAGGGGACTTCTTCGTCCCGGAGATGCTGATCGCGGCGCGCGCCATGCAGGGGGCGCTCGTCATCCTTCGGCCGCTGATTGCCGAGACCGGTGCCAAACCGATCGGGAAGGTCGTGATTGGGACGGTCAAGGGCGATATCCACGACATCGGCAAGAACCTCGTCATCATCATGCTGGAGGGCGCCGGCTTCGAGGTGGTCGACCTTGGCGTCAATTGTCCACCCGAAAAATTCGTCGAAGCGGTTCGCGTCAATGAGCCGCACATCGTCGGCTTCTCTGCCTTCCTCACCACGACGATGCCGATGTTCAAGGTCAATATCCAGGCGTTGGAGAAGGCCGGCCTGCGCGAGAAGGTTGCTGTCATGGTGGGCGGCGCCCCGGTCACCGAGGAATATGCCAAGCTCGCGGGGGCGGATCATTACTCACCCGATGCCTCGATCGCCACCCGCATGGCCAAGCAGATCGTCGGCGCAGCGCAGGCGGCGGAGAATGCGGCGCTGACCCAGGCTGTCGAGCTCATCGACAAAACGCTGAAGAAGGGGTAGGACGGTGCGCGTGGTCGAGCGCCTGGTGCTTGCCATCGAGAAGCCTCTCAAGGAGGCGATCTGGGACTGCCGGATGTGCGGCCAGTGCATCCTGCATTCGACCGGCCTCAGCTGTCCGATGCGCTGCCCCAAGAACCTTCGCAACGGCCCGTGTGGCGGCGTGCGCGCCAACGGTAATTGCGAGGTGTATGCGGACCAGCGCTGCGTCTGGGTCGAAGCCTGGGAGGGCTCGCAGCGACTTCCGCTCTGGCGCGACCACATCGAGCACCTGCAAAAGCCGGTCGATTGGCAATTACAGGGGTCGTCATCGTGGATCAACCTCGTCAATGGCCGCGACAGCGGGGCGCCTAAAGGCTGGAAACCGGATGCCGAGTCCTAGCCGGCTGGCCGACTTGCTGCGCGACGGCCGTTTCGTGGTGACGGCCGAACTGTCTTCCAGCAACAGCGCCGATCCGGAAGCGACCTGGCGTCGGGCGGAAGTGCTGCGCGGATCGGTCGATGCCATCAACTGCACCGATAACACCGGCGCGCATGTGCACATGTCGTCGCTGGCGGCGTCGCATCTTTTAGTTGAGAAGGGATTCGAACCCATCATGCAGCTCACCGTTCGGGACCGGAACCGGCTGGCGCTACAGGCGGACCTGCTCGGCGCTGCCGCGCTCGGCGTACGCAACCTGGTGCTGATGAGCGGAGACGATGTGACGGCCGGCGATCATCCGGAGGCCCGTCGCATCTATGACATCGATTCCATGCAGCTGCTCGAAGTTGCTGCCACCATGCGCGATCGCAGCACCTACCTGAGCGGCCGAAAGCTGGAGCAGGCCCCAACCTTCTTCATCGGCGCCGTCGAGAACCCGTTCGCACCGCCACTGGAGTTTCGCCCCCTGCGATTGCAAAAGAAAGTTCGCGCGGGCGCCGACTTCATTCAAACGCAGCTGGTCTTCGATGTGCCTCTTTTCGCCCGATTCATGACCATGGTCGCCGACCTTGGCCTGATCGGGAAGGTCTTCATCATCCCCTCGATCGGAATTCCCCGCTCGGCCCGCGGCGCCAATTTCATGCGCGAGAAGGTCCCCGGACTGCACGTCCCTGACGAGATCGTTACGCGCCTCGAAAAGACCCCGCCGGCGCGGCAGTCCGAGGAGGGCATCAAGATCGCGGTCGAGCTCGTGAACGCGGTGCGCGCGATCCCCGGCGTGAGCGGCGTGCACCTGATTGGAATCAAATGGGAGGAGGGCGTGGTCCGGGTCGCAGAGGCGGCGGGCCTGCTGCCCCGGCCGACGCTCAGCCCACTGGTGACCGCCGGAGGTCGCGGCTGATGGAAACGATCCTTCGCTCGCGCTCCCGCGAAGTCGTCATTTCCGCTGACCGCCCCTTCGTCATGATCGGCGAGCGCATCAATCCAACCGGCCGCAAGGTGCTCGCCGCCGAGATGAAGGCCGGCGTGATGGATCGGGTAAAGGCGGACGCGATCGCGCAGGTAGAGGCCGGCGCCCAGATGCTCGACGTCAACGCCGGCGTGCCCCTGGCTGACGAGCCGGCGCTGCTGGTGGCAACCATCAAGGCCGTGAACGAGGTCACCGACGTACCCATCTGCATCGACTCCTCCGTCATCGAGGCCCTCGAGGCGGCGCTCGGGGCCTATGAGGGCAAGGCGCTGGTCAACTCCGTGACGGCAGAGGACGAGCGCATGGATCGCATCCTACCGGTGGTGAAGAAATACGGCGCCGCGGTCATCGGCATGAGCAACGACGAAACCGGCATCACGATGGTGCCGCAGGAGCGGGTGGAGATCGCCCGTCGCATCATCGAGCGCGCGAAGTACTACGGCATCCCGGCCGAGGACGTCATCATCGACCCGATCGCGATGACCGTCGCCGCCGATCCGCAGGCTGGCTTGATCACGCTCGAGACCATGCAGCTGATCAAGGAGCAACTCGGCAACAACATGACCTGCGGCGCCTCCAACGTGTCCTTTGGTCTGCCCGACCGGCACATCCTCAATGCCGCGTTCTTTTCCGTCGCGATGCACGCCGGGTTGACCTGCGCCATCACCAACCCACTCGTCCTGGAAGTGCGCAAAGCGGTGCAGGCGTCCGACCTGTTGCTCGGTCACGACGAGTACGCGATGCGCTGGATCTCCGCTTTCCGCGCCGATCAGAAGAAGGCGGTGGCGGCTCCGTGATCCAGAAGAAGCTCGAGGTCGTCTACAAGCCGTTCGACAAGACGACCCGGGTGCCGCCGGGGACCACGCTCTTCAGCGCGGCGCACTGGATCGGACTGCCGATCGACTCGACCTGCGGCGGCCGCGGCACCTGCGGCAAGTGCAAGGTGCAGGTGCTGCAGGGTGGCGCTGAGATTACGACCGCCGATCGCAAGCAGCTGCGCGCTGACGAACTGGAGGCCGGCTGGCGGCTGTCCTGCCAGGCCAAGGTTTACGACGACACCACCGTCACCGTGCCGGAACTGATGCGGGTTCCGAAAGCCGCCACCATGGGCGTAAACCGCCTGGTCTTGCTGGACCCGAACGTGCGCAAAGTCTTCGTCGAGCTCAGCGAACCAACGTTGGAAGATCAGCGCAGCGACGTGGAGCGTCTCCGCGACGCGTTAACCGCCGAGGGCTTCGACATGAAGGTCGATCTTCAAGCGCTGCGCACACTGCCGGCCCTGCTTCGCAACGCCGAGTTCAAGGTGACCGCCGTGCTCGGCGGCGACCATTTGATTGCGGTCGAGCCGGGGGATTCGCGCGAGGAGAACTACGGCGTTGCCTTCGATCTCGGCACGACCACGGTGGTCGGCACCTTGATGAACCTGCGCACCGGCATGGCGGAAGCAGTTCGCTCGACGCTGAACGGCCAGGCGCCATTCGGTGCCGACGTCATTTCGCGGATCAGCCACGGAATGCAGGGCGATGAGGCAAAAGCGGAGTTGCGCGACGCGATTCAGCACACCATGAACACGATTCTCGCCGAGCTCTATGAGGCCGCCGGCGTTGCCCGCGAGCGCGTCTACGAGATGGTGATCGTGGGGAACGCGACGATGCTGCACCTGCTGTTTGGCATCGACGCCACGCCCATCTCGATGATGCCGTTTACACCCGCCTTTCGCGAGCCCCTGTACCTCCCGGCTCGTGATGCCGGGCTCGACATTCATACCGGCGGTTATGTGCAGACGCTTCCGGTGATCGGTGCGTATGTGGGCGCTGACATTATTGCCGGTGTCGTTGCCACCGGTCTCGCACGTGAGGACAAGTTGCGGGTCTTCGTCGACGTCGGCACCAACGGGGAGATCGTGCTCGGCTCGGCGAAGCGGGTGCTCTGTACGGCCGCTCCCGCGGGACCGGCGTTCGAAGGTAGCCAGATCCGCTGCGGCATGCGGGCCACCGATGGGGCCATCGAAGGCGTGACGTTGACCGACCGCGTCGAGCTGCAAATCATCGGTGGCGACATCCCGCCGAAAGGGATTTGTGGATCGGGGCTCGTCGACACGGTCGCGCAACTTCGGGTCGCGGGCCTGCTCGATCCGTCCGGCCGGATGCGCAGCCGCGAAGAGGTCCCAGAACACCCGCTGTCGGATCGGCTCATCAACGTCGATGGCGTGCGCGCCTTTCTCCTGGCCGAAGGTGTCTACCTGAGTCAAAAGGACGTTCGCGAGCTGCAATTCGGGAAGGGCTCGATCGCAACCGGTATCAAGGTGCTGATGGACGTGATGGGGGTCAAGACCGCCGACCTCGATGAGGTCTTGCTGGGCGGATCGTTTGGGTCGTATCTGAATCCGGAGAGCGCGAAGATCATCGGCCTGGTGCCGCCCGTCGAGGTGGACCGAATACTCTCGGTGGGCAACACCGCCGGCGAGGGCGCCAAGATGACACTGCTTTCCTTTCGGGAGCGCCAGGTCGCTTTCGAGCTGCCCGACAAGATGGAATACGTCGAGCTCTCCGGCCGGGCGGACTTCAACGACTCGTTCGTGTCGGTGCTGCAATTCGCGGAGCTCGATACGCTCCGATGAAGAAGGTGGCGCTGCTCATTTGTGGCGCGTTAGGGAGAGAGGTCAAGGCCATCGTCGACGGCCACGGTTGGGACGTTGACGTGTACGGTGTTCCGGCGATGCATCATTTCTATCCGAAGAAGATCGTCGAGGCGGTCGACCGCCGGCTGGCGGTGCTCGCGCCGCGGTATCGGCAAGTCGTCGTCGTTTACGGCGATTGCGGCACGGCCGGCGCGCTGGACCCGGTTCTTGCGCGGTACGGCGCGGTCCAGCTTTCCGGGCCGCACTGCTACGAAATGTTCGCCGGCGCGGACTTCGCAAGGATCGCGGACGAGCGGCCGGCGACCTTCTTCCTCACGGACTGGTTGGTGAGGAATTTTGAGCGCGCCGTCGTGCGCGGCCTCGGCATCGACCGATACCCGGAACTGAAGGCGGTGTACTTCCAGAACTACACCGATCTGCTCTACCTGGAGCAGTTCGCCGACGAGCGCCTTGTCGACAAGGCGCGGGAGATCGCGGAGTACCTGGGACTCCCGCTCGAGGTTCGGCACACCGGACTCAACGCGCTCGAGACCCGCCTCGCCAAATTGGTCGAGGCGGCCTGATGGCGAAATACCAGGTGATGTTCTGGAAGCACATCCCGGCCCACGTCAAAGCGTGGGACGAGCAGGGAGAGGTGAAGCGCCTCCTGCCCGACCGTTTCCAGGCCGCCATCGACGCCTACGCGATGAAGGACGGATCGACGGAAATGGACGCCTATCTCGAAGGCTGGCGCTGGAGCGAGGCGCAGGAGCGTCCGGGCTCGGCGGACGATGTCGCCAGCGCTGTTGTTACGGAATTGGACGCGGCCAATCCGCGATCGAGGTTGATGAGTCCAACGGAGGAGAGCGCATGAGCCAGGCCGCACGGACGCTCGACGTCCAGCAACCGTATCAACTCCGACCGATCATGGAAGTCGGCAAAGCGTTCGGGTTGCTGGAGTCCGAGCTCATCTCCTATGGACCGTACAAGGCCAAGATCAGCCTCGACGCCTTGAAGCGGCTGAAGAACCGGCCCGATGGCCGGCTTGTCGTGGTGACGGCGATCACTCCGACGCGGGCGGGGGAGGGGAAAACCACCAGCGCGATCAGCCTGACGCAGGGGCTGGGACGGATCGGCACCAAGGTTGCTCTCTGTTTGCGCCAACCGTCGACCGGGCCGCTGTTCGGCATCAAAGGCGGCGGCACCGGTGGCGGCATGGCCCAGATCGTGCCGATGGAGGAGATCAACTTACATTTCACCGGGGACATCCACGCCGTCGAGGCGGCGCACAACCTGCTGGCGGCGGTGATCGACGCCGCCCTCTTTCATGGACAGCTCGAGATCGGACCGAGTTTCATCACCTGGCCGCGCACCCTGGACGTGAACGACCGCGCCCTCCGCCACATCGTGACCGGCCTCGGTGGCGACGAGCATGGCGTGACCCGGGAGTCGAGCTTCATCATCGCCGCGGCGTCGGAGATCATGGCGATCCTCGCGCTGGCCAGCGATCTCGGAGACCTTCGACAACGGATCGGGCGAATTATCGTGGCGCAGCGTAAGGACGGCAGCTTCATTACCGCCGAGGATCTGCGCGTGGCGGGCGCCATGACGGTGCTACTCAAGGACGCGCTGCTTCCGAACATCGTTCAGACGATGGAAGGCGAGCCGGCGCTGGTCCATGCCGGTCCCTTCGGCAACATCGCGCACGGCAACAACTCGCTGCTCGCCGACCAGATCGCGCTCAAGCTGGCCGACGTTGTCGTCACCGAGGCCGGATTCGGGGCCGACCTCGGACTCGAGAAATTCGCCCACATCGTGGCGCGCTACGGCCACCTGCGCCCGGCCGCAGCGCTGGTCGTCGCGACCGTCCGCGCGCTCAAGTCCCACGGCGGCGTCCCGCTCGCGAAACTCGGCGCCGAGGACCTCGACGCATTGAAGCGTGGTGCGGAGAACCTGGCGGCTCACATCGACATCGTCAGGGCCTTCGGCATGCGCTCGGTGGTGGGGGTCAACCGCTTCCCGACCGATACCGACCGCGAGCTTGATCTCCTGACGCAGCTCGCGAAGCACTTCGGTGCCGACGCTGCGGTGGTGAACGATGGCTTCGCTCATGGCGGCGAAGGCGCGGTCGAACTGGCCGAGGCTGTACTCGCGAAAACCCAGAACGGCAGCAACTTCGCGCCTCTGTACCCTCCCGATACGCCGATCCGCGAGCAGATTCAGACGCTGGCTCGCCGCCTCTACGGCGCCGCGGACGTGGAGTTCCTGCCGGAGTGTCAGAAGCGCATCGACTGGCTGACCGAGCGAGGCATGGGAACCCTACCGGTCTGCATGTCGAAGACACACCTGTCCCTCTCGCACGATCCCGCGTTGAAAGGCCGCCCGCGCGGCTTCACCCTCCCGGTCCGCAACGTCTATCCATCCGCCGGTGCCGGCTTCGTCGTTGCCCTTGCTGGCGACATCCAGCTGATGCCCGGTCTAGGCAAAGAACCCGCCTACACAAGGATCGACATCGACACGAGCGGACAGATCACTGGCCTGACGTAGGGTCCATTCATTCCGAGGTGCCGATTGACAGATGTAAGTCGATCATGATGTTGTCGGCGTGGCTGTCGCGGCGTTCAGGAGCCAGTCGGCAACGTAGCAGGCAAACGAGCTCCGTGGATAGACGTAAAAAGCTGACTCGCCGCGGCGCTCGATTATCACCTGAGCCTTCGCGAGCAAGGTCTGAGCGCAGCGGTCGGGGCCGAACGAGCGCGCATCGAGATCAATGGGGACGCTATGCGCCAGCAATTCGCGCGCCTTCGGACCGCCGACCTCCAGCACTGTACGGTTGGCCGAGACATCGACGATCGAGCCAAAGACGCCGTTGAGCCCATCGCTCAGCGCTTGCTCCAGCGCTTCTTGCTGACCATCCGGACCGACAACCAGCCATTCATTGGGAGCCAGCCAGAGGGCACGACGGTCATTTTGGGAGCTAGTCGTGTTCGGCATGACTGGCAAGGCGAAACCAAGGGTCGATGCGAGTCGCTGCACGAGGTCGGCGCTGTTGGGGTCGGCTCGGAAGTTGACCTGTGCGACGTACGGGATCTCGCGGAGGGCAATGTCGCCGCGAGTTGCCGAGGAAAGGGCGACAAACCGGTCCCGATAGTCGGAAAGTGGGCTGCGTCGAACGGCCTCAGCTATCACGGCGCACGTTCTCCTTGTCATAGAAAATCGGCTCCGTGACGATGGCTGCGACGGTATGTCCGTTGAGAGGGGCATAGACGGTGGCGCCGATTCGCTCCCGACCGCTTTGCAGCATGGCGAGCGCGAAGGTGCGGCCGAGCGTTGCACTTCGATAGCTCGACGTCACATGGCCGACCATCTTGGCCGGCACTGAGACGTTCGGTTCGAGGATCAGTTGCGCGCCCTCCGGCAGAAGCTCGTCCCGGTCGATTGGAAGCAAGCCGACCAGGTGCCGGCGGTCGGGTCGAGCCGTATCGCTGCGCCGGTGCGACCGCTGGCCGATGAACGGCTTCTTCTTGGAGACGATCCAGCTCATCCCAAGGTCCTGCGGCGTCACCGTCCCGTCGGTCTCCTGGCCGCAGATGATGTAGCCCTTCTCGGCCCGAAGGACGTGCATCGCCTCGGTGCCGTAGGGTGCAATGCCGAGCGGTTCACCCGCTGCCATTACCGCTTCCCATAGCGCCAGGCCGTACCAGCTCGGTGTCCATAGCTCGTACGCGAGCTCGCCGGAGAACGTAATCCGATGCAGGCGAGCCGGGATCGCACCCGTCTCCGCCTCGCGAATTGCCATGAAAGGGAAGCTGTCCGGACCCGAGGCCAGGTGAGGGAAGAGGCTGTGGATCACATTCCGGGAGCGCGGTCCGACCACGGCGATAGCGGCCCAGTGGTCCGTCACTGATGTCAGCCGGACGCGCAGGTCGTGCCATTCGGTCTGGAGCCACTCCTCCATCCAGTCCAACACCGAAGCGGCGCCGCCGGTGGTCGTCGTCGCGAGCCATCGGTCGGTATCGAGGTGCATCACGACGCCGTCGTCGAAGACCATGCCGTCGGCTTTGCACATCAGGCCGTATCGACACGACCCGATCTTCAGGTTGTCGAAGGCGTTGGTGTAAATCCGATTGAGGAACTCGAGGGCGTCCGGCCCCTGGATCTCAATCTTGCCGAGGGTCGAGACGTCCATCACGGCGACGTTTTCGCGTGCCGCTCGGCATTCGCGGAGGACGGCGGCTTCCATGTCCTCGCCCTCGTGCGGGAAGTACCAGGGCCGCCTCCACGTGGGCGACATGCCAGGGATGAATCGCGGTCACCCGAATGGGATCGAAGAGGTCGCCGCGATTTCGTCCGGCCATCAGCCCAAACGAGATCGGCACGTAGGGCGGGCGAAACGTCGTGACACCAACCGCGCCGACCGGCTGGCCGAGTTGCGCCGCGATGATGGCAGTCTCGTTGATCCCCGCCGTCTTGCCCTGGTCGCTGCCGGTGCCGATCGTCGTGAATCGCTTGACATGCTCGACCGACCGCATGCCGGTGCCCAGCGCGCGACGCACATCCGCCACGGTGACGTCGCGCTCCAGGTCGACGAAGTGATTCGACCAGGCTTGGCCGTCACCCGCGACGACCCAGTAGGGCATGATCGTGCCCTGTCCGCGACCGCCCAGATCTCCGGCGGCCGCGCCGACGACCTCGACGTTCGGGGGTGCGACGTCGGGCACGAAGCACGCCAGACCCTTGTCGTATCGGATCCGGCCCTGCGCCTGGCTGAAGAGGTGCAGTGTCGGATTGAAGCCGCCCGAAACGCAGAGCAGGTCACATTCGACCTCTCGGCGGGGGCCGCCGCCAGTCAGGGGGGCGATAGTGACTCCGCGAAGGCCCCCACCCTGCCCTCCCCCGCGAGCGGGGGAGGGGAATTTCATGCCTTCACCAGCGGGGGAGGATGATGTATCGACGACTGCTTCGCCGGCGCGGACGTCGACGATTGCTTCGACGGTGATGCCGGCCCGCTTCAGGTCGGCCGCCACGACATCGGTGCTGTCGTTGTTGGTAAAGATGACCGCGCGCGTGCCCGGCGCGACGCCGAATCGGTTGGTATAAGTCCGGGCGGCACCGGCGAGCATGATGCCCGGCCGGTCGTTGTTCGCGAAGATGAGCGACCGCTCGTGAGCCCCCGTGGCAAGTACCACCCGCTTGGCTCGGACTTGCCAGAGGCGGCCGCCGTTCTCCAGCCTCTGTGCGATCAAGACCAGGTTTTGGTCGTAGTGGCCGAAGGCGGTCGCTCGAGGAAGGACCCGAACGTCCGGGGCGGACTCGAGGGTAGCAATGCCGGCGGCGAGCCAATCATTCCAGCCCGCGCTCAACAGCCGGCCGCCTGGCTCGGCCTGCTCATCGACGTGGATTACACGAACGCCCGTTTGGGCGGCATCCAACGCCGCCGTAATACCGGCGCGGCCGCCGCCGATGACCAGCACCTCGCAGTGGGCATAGATTTTGTCGTAGCGAGGGCCCCCACCCTGCCCTCCGCCGGAGGGGGAGTTGGAATCGAGTTGAAGACGGCCGCGGCCGTTGAGTCCGATCGCCTCGAGCCCGTCGACCAGCTCGACCTGGGTGGCGCGAAGCATGGTCTCGTTGCCGACCTGCACGAGGGCATTCGGTTCCTCGACGCCAGCGCTGAAGATGCCGCGCGGTCGTCCATAGGTCACGCTATTGGCGACCACGGCCACGTCGT
>VBHO01000223.1 GCA_005882045.1 Chloroflexota bacterium
ACCATCTTCTTGGCCGACTCGATGTTGTCGAGCTCCATCACCTCGCGGGGGGTCACGCCCAGGCTGAGAAAGAAGGATTGCGTCAGCTCGTAGTAGCTGGAGGTCCGGTCGAAGAAAATCAGCCGCTCGGATGCGACATCGGCGATCCCGACGTTAGACCGCTTGGCAAAGGGATGCCCCGGCGGCACGACCAGGACCAGCGCCTCTTCGTAGAGGGGGATCGACTCGATATCCGGGTGTCGCAACGTCCGCACCATGGCGAGCTGGACTTCCTCGCGCAGCAGCATTTGCAGGACGACTTCCGAATGTCCGGTGCGAACGGCGACTTCGATCCGGGGATAGGCCGCCGCAAACCGCTGCAGCAGCGCCGGCAGCACATAGGTGCTGACGGCGGGCGCGGCACCGAGCACCAGCCGGCCGGCTGAGGCGGATCGCGCGTCGGTCAGCGCCTGCCGGCCATCGCGAACGGCGCGCATCGCGCGCTCGGCGTAAGGGAGGAAGGCCCTGCCGGCGTCGGTGAGGCGCATACCACGGCGCGTCCGCGCAAACAGGGGTTCGCCCAGCTCGCGCTCGAGCGCGTGAATGCGGGCGGTTAGGGTCGGCTGGGTCACGAACATCGCCTCGGCGGCGCGACTCACGTTCCCCCGGCGGGCGACCTCGAGAAACCCCTCGACCTGCGCTAGCAGCACACTCTAGCTATAGACGGTTTCTATCGACGCGTCAAGAGCTGAGGGGTATGTCTGATAGCGCCCTGCCCTCCCCCGCGAGCGCGGGAGGGGCAATGATTCGGCATGACGGTTGTCATCCGGAATAGCTGACCACTGAGACTGGTTTAGAGCACGGTGCGGCCGTAGCCTTCCGGAAGAGATATTCACCCAACCCTCAGGAGGAGGAAGCATGGAAATCATTCGAAACCTGACGCGGCGCAAGCTGCGCAACACACTGACGATAAGCGGCATCGTGATCGGCGTCCTGGCGCTGGTCACGATGGGCGCGATGGCCGAGAAGTTCAACGCCCTGCTCGACGGCGGCGTGACCTATTTCGGTTCCAACATCCAGGTGACGGCCGCCGGCGCGAGCGCCTTTGGGGGCAGCAGCGTGCTGCAACAGAGCACGGTGAGCCAGGTCGAGCAAGTTCCCGGCGTCGCCGCCGCGTTTGGCGAGATTCAGGTTCAGGCGAAACCTGGGTCGGTACAGACCGTCTCCTTTGGATTGCCGGACTACATCACGTCTTACGACCCACGGGCCAACAGCTATTCGGCCGTCAAGACGACGATGGCGCAGGGTCGCGACGTCGCCGCATCCGGTGAGGTGGTCCTCGGCTCGGACTTCGCGCACGAGTTCAGCAAGAATGCGGGGAGCACGATCGACCTACCGATCCGTCCGTCGGATGCGAAAGCGGACTTCGTCAACCACAGCTTCACGGTCGTCGGAGTGCTGGCTAAGACGCAGACGGGCCCCGACACCGGAGCGTTCATCAACCTCAAGGACGCTCAGATGCTGCTGAAGGACAGCCTGCCGGCTGCGATTCGTGACCGGATCGACACCAGCACCCTGGTCACCGGCATGACCGTCTACGGCAATCCGGGAGTCAACCTGGACAATCTGTCCGACACCATCAACAACCAGGTCAGTGGCGTCAAGGCCACCAAGCCCAGCACGATCGTCAACAGCTTCAAGTCGGGCGGGGCCCTCTTCACGGCGATCACCACCGGCGCGGCGCTGCTGGCGTTGATCGTTGGCGGCTTGTCCGTCATCAACACCATGCTCATGGCCGTTACCGAACGCGTCCGGGAGATCGGCCTCAAGAAGGCGGTCGGCGCTCACACCCGTCACATCCTTCGTGAGTACCTGCTCGAGGCAACCCTGATCGGCGCCATCGGCGGGACCGTCGGGCTACTGCTCGGCTGGGGCATCACCAGCCTCGTCAATGCGGCGACCGCGACATCGAACTTGAGTCTGTTCCTGGTCACCTGGCGCCTGGTGATCATCGCCATCGTCTTCTCGGTCGGGCTCGGTGCGATTGCCGGCATCATCCCCGCCCTGCGCGCCTCCCGGATGGATCCGGTGCGGGCGCTGCGGGCGGCCTAGGAGGAATTCACATGGCAAGCATCGAACTGATCGACCTGACCAAGCACTACAAGCAGGGTTCGACCGTCGTCAGAGCCCTCGATGGCGTCAATCTGAGTATCGAATCCGGCGAGTTCGTTTCAATCGTGGGTCGCTCGGGAAGTGGCAAGACGACGGCGCTCGACCTGCTCGGCCTTCTGCTCCGTCCAACCAACGGCCAGGTGATGCTCGACGGCACCGACACTGGCAAGCTGCGCGACGGCGCCCGCGCCGACCTGCGCGGGAAGAAGCTCGGCTTCGTCTTCCAGGAGTTCAACCTGCTCCCCGGCCTCACGGCCATCCAGAACGTCATGCTGCCGCTTCGGTACCACAAGAACGGCAAGGATGGCAAGGCTCGCGCCGCCACCTTGCTCGACGAGGTCGGCCTGAAGGATCGCATGCATCACCGCCCCGACCAGATGTCGGGCGGCGAACAGCAGCGGACGGCGATCGCCCGCGCCTTGATCAACCGGCCCTCGCTGGTACTCGGCGACGAGCCGACCGGGGAGGTCGACAGCGAGACCAGCCAGCAGATCGTCGCTTTGATGCGGCGCATGAATCGGGACCATGGCGTGACCTTCGTGATCGTGACGCACGACATGGACGTCGCGGGCCAGACCGATCGCGTCATCCGGCTCAAGGACGGCAAAGTCCTCTCGGACGCGCGCGTCGACGCGGAACAGACGTACCTGGCGAAGCTCGACCGCAAAGAGAGCGTGGCGTAGGGTAGACGCATGGCGCTTAATCGGCGCTGGATCAAGCTGGGCCGCCTCTTCATGGTGGCCTGGCTTGCCTTTTTTATCTACCCGCTCGCTGCATTCCTGACCGATCGTTTCAGCACTGAGACGCGCACATACGGCCTGCTGCTTCTGTTCGCACTCGCACTGATCTGGGCATGGTTCTGGACTCGGATCTGCGCCGGCCCCGATCGCCGCTTCATGGTGCCGGCCATCGTGGCAGCAACGCTCATCCTCATTGTGTTCACGCTGCGCACGCCTCCCCAGTACGGCAGCCTCTTCCTTTACGCGGTCATCATGGGCGGTGCCGCCTTTCCCTGGCGGCGGGGGGTGACCGCTGTCGTCATCCTCTCGGTGCTCGCAGGGGCGATCGAACTCGCTCGCGGGGAATCCGTCACCGCGTCCACCGGCCAGTTTCTCAACGACATGCTGGTCGGCATCGCCGCCGTGGCCGGCCGCTTGCTGGTCGAAGCCAACCAACAGCTGAGCCAGGCGCGCGAACAGATCGCCCGGCTGGCGGT
>VBHO01000224.1 GCA_005882045.1 Chloroflexota bacterium
CTCGGCCGTACCCGCCGCATCATCGAGGCGCCCGACCTGCTCACCCACGCCGCGGCCGACGCCGAATCGTGGCCGGTAGTCGAGGCGGCGGTCCAAAAAACCCTGGCACTGGCGCGGTCGCGCGGCGTCCAGCTGGATCCCGGGGGTCAGTCGCGCCTGACCCAGGCCCTCGCCCTGAGCGCCGTCCAGGGCGTGCTGCTCGCGGAGTGGCGGCAGCTGGAAGATGGTCAGACCATCTGGGACGTCGCCAGCGCGCGCATCCGCGCCTCCGACGCCTTTGCCATCCAGCACATCACCGAGGCGATGGAGCGGCGCCAGTTGCCCGAGCTCTTTGCCGGGATCGCGCGGCAATCGCCGAATTTCGAAGTCCGGCTGCTCCTGCCGTACGCACTGGCGACGGCGTTTTATTTGCGTCTGCACGGCCGCCCACCGAACGCTTCGGCTGCCGCTTAACGGGACGCGACGCGGACCGGGGCTTCCTCGTGTCTCAGCGACGTCAGGCGCACATAGGAGCGGTCACCGATCCATTGCGTTGGCGGCGCCGCCCACCATTTCGCCATGTTGTTCAGGGCAACCGCGTATTGCGCGCGAAGGCGTGAGAAGGCCACCCACGACTCCTCCGGCCCGAGCAACGACCAGCCCGCTGCCGCCAATCGCTCCCGCGCCTGGTCGAACTCATAACGCTCGACGCCCGGGTCGTGATCGCTCTCGATGCGGAAGAAACGGGCCAGGTCTTCCACCAAATGCCTCCCCATCGCGAACATCATTTTGGCGGGGCCGTGGGGACCGTCGCGGACCGTGGTCGTCACCAGGGTCGTCGCGTCCAGGACGGCGCCCAGCGCGCTGACCCAGGATTCGTTGTCGTGTGACGAGCGGAAATAGGCGAGGACGGGGTAGGCCATATGGCTGTCGAGGACCTCGGCGGCCCACTTCTCCCATTCGGCGAAGAAGCGCGGGAGATCATCGATCATGCCCAGCTTGGCCATCGTCTCGAGCAGGTTGACGCCGGAAGGTGGCGCGCCTGCCCGCGCGTCGAGCGTCACAATCAGGATTTCGCGACGCTGGAAGGATCCGTAGAGCGAAAACAAGAAGCTGATGGCCAGCGCGATGGTGCCGAGACCAGTTCCGCCCGCGGTCAAGGCCAGCAGCCGAGCCACCCCGGAGGTGGCAACGAAGTCGCCGAAGCCAATGGTCAACACCGACGTACCGGCAAAATACAGGGCGGTCGGAAAATCGCGCACCAGGGGGTGCAGTTGGTTACGCAGCCCGTCGAAGATCAGCCCGTAGCCGAACACGAGTCCGCTCAACCACAGCAGCAGCAAGACGACCACGACCAGCGGGGCATAGACGCCGAGGAGTCGCTCCCTTTCCCCGGACGAGCGAGTCCGCAGCCCCATCGCTCGCCAGGCGCGCCATCCGGGACGGACGACCCAACGCGTCAGGCGATAGCGTGCCGGGGTCGGCCGCGGGACGACGACACTCTGAAAGATATCGTTGAGGATGTAGAAAACGACGGCGATCCCGACGATGACTTCGAGCGTCTCGAGCATGAGGGCCATACTACTTGCCGCGGGGGCTGGTGCCGGGACAGGGACTCGAACCCTGACGCCCTTACGGGCAGGCGATTTTAAGTCGCCAACGTCTACCTATTTTGTTTTCCGGGGCCGGATGCGCAGATGCCGAAGGTACTGGATTATGGCTTCGAGCTGCTCGGCGTCCTCCCGCGACCTTCTCCCTCGCGGCAGTAGATCACCCCGCGACCCACTCACATTTCGACCAGTCGATCACGGCTATACCCGCTCCTCTCCGGCATTACCGTGAGCGCATCGTTCTGTCAGTTCGACGGGCTTGCCTCGGCCTTGCTCTCGCTGCACTCGCGGCCGGTGCCGCTGTCGCCGCGACGCATCCCGATATGGCGAAGGGGGTCGTGGACGTAGAGGGCGCCGTCCAGCAACAGATCGGGGTGGAGATCGCCATTGCCGGCATCTACCTGGAAGAGTCGGGCCTCCCCATGGCGGTGCCCTCGGAAGTGTCCGTCGGCTATCTTGGCCAGCGCCTTAGTAAGAGTCCGTCTGTGTTGTTCGCGACCTGGCTCGGCCTCACGGCGTTGATCGTGCTGGGATCGACGAATCTCTTCGTGGCCTCGCGCCGGTTCGGACAAAGACTTATCGCCGGTCGTATCGGCACGGCGCTGCACCTGACGCCCTCTCGAGTTGCTCGAGCGCAATCGTGGATTGCGCGTTGGGGCCCGCTCGCGATCGTAGTCTCGCGTTACGTGCCCGGCCTACGCTGGGCTATGGCCGTGGCTTGCGGCAGCCTGGGCGTGGGCTACCGCACGTTCTGGTTCAGTACGACGATCTCGGCGGCAATTTGGGCGGGGCTGATGCTCACGCTTGGCGTCACGGTCGGCGACGCCGTCGCCCGAACGATCGTTACACACCCCTGGATCGGTTTGCTCCTGCCGTTGCCAGCTGCGACCATGCTGACGATCGGTCTGGCGCGACTTCTCGTCCGGCGCCAGGCGGTGGCTTCCGTCCCAGCGTCTTAGCCCGCCGCCGCTCGCATCCCGGTCCGCCGGCTCACTACCAGCGCCAGGGCGCCGGCACCGAAAACCAGCGCCGCCAGACCGACGAACCCACCGAGTACCGGCAGGAGCCCCACCAGCGTCAGGACAACGAGCCCGCCCAGCAGCGCCAGCGCGTCGTGATACCCGGCCCAGCCGAGTCGAGCGAAGAGCAGCCGTCCCACCAGGAAACCAGACACGACATAGCCAATGGCCAACACGAGGATCCAAATCGGTATCAGCAGGACGCCAAGCCACCAGCCGCCGATTAGCACGCCGACGATGAAGACAATCAGCGCGACGATCGGCGGGATGATCAGGATGGCCGCACCGATGCCCAGGCTGAGCCACGGCTGCGCTCGTAGCGTGTCGATCGCCCGAGTGCTGATGCCAGGAAACAGAAAAATCAAGATCAGGCCAAGGGCGAAGATCCCGATCAGCTCTCGGAGCCAATTCAGAAACCCGTTGCCCGGGCCGCGGCTATCCAAGGGGGTATGCCGGGTGGTCGTCCCGGCGACGCGCGCGCCATTGACCAGCTCGACGGGATTGTCGCTCGTGTAGTCCAGGTTGCCCCCGATCTGCGCGCCATCCAGCTTGAGATGGTCGACCCTGCCGCGCACATCGCCACCGACGCGATTGCGTAACGTCAGGCTGCCCGATGACATCTGCACCCGACGGGCAATTGGGGCCGACACGGTCGCCGTTCCGCCGGCCACGACCAGGTCGCGGCCGATCGTGGCACCGGATCCGATGTCGATCATTCCCCCAGTGACGACGATGTCATGCGCAACCGGGCCGTTGAGGGTCAGCGTGCCACCGGCCGCGATGATGCTGCCACCGACGTGGCCGGTCACGTTGATGGTGCCGCCGCCGACGATCACGTCGCGCGTGACGTTGCCCGACACCGTGACGGTGCCGCCACCGGCAACGACGTTGCCGTTGACGGTCCCCTCGATGCTGATCGTGCCCGCCCCCGCGTAGATGTCATCGTTGACCGTTTCCGTGCGGGCAACGGTGACGTCGGTACCCTGCCGCAGGTCCGCGGCAGCCGCGGGCCGCGGCAGCCAGGCGAACATGGCGCCGATGATGATCGATCCGAACAGTGTCGCCAACCAGCGTCGGTGCATCGCGTGTGTGCGTGCCATCCCGCAGCCTCCTTGGGACCGGCCCCTGGAGCCATTCTCCCACCCGACGGATAGCCTTAGCCGACCGCCGCCTCGGGCTCCGCAGCGAGGCCCTCACCGATCGCGGGCTGTCGCTGCGATTGGCGAGACCGCAGGGGCACGTCGGGCATGAACAACGAGGCGACCAGCGCGATCGTTGACAGGGCGATCGCAATCAGGAACAGGTCGTGAAGCGTCAGCGCGAGCGCCTGACGAACGGCGTGCATCGCTTGATCGTAGAGCGGCGCGAGCTGCGCCGGGAGCTTCGCTTTGGTCGCGGCGATCTGCGCCGGATCCAGCAACTGGTTCGGGTTGCCGGCCGACTTGCCCAAGACGCCGGCGAACGCCGCGGGAAGATGCAGCTTGGCGATTTCAGAGGCGATGGCCCCGGGGAGCCGCTGCGCCAGGATGCTGCCGAGGACGGCCGAACTCACGGTGCCGCCAACGTTGCGCCAGAACTGGATCTGGCTGGTACCGACACCGAGATAGCGCTGCGGCAGGGCACTTTGTACGGCATTGATATAGAGCGGCATGGTGACGCCGAGGCCGAGACCGACCATGACGATATCGATCGTGATCGACATCTGGGACGTCGCCGTCGTGGTCTGCGCGAGCAAATAAATCCCGACCATCATCAGCGCGACGCCAATCGTCCCCAGATAGTGATAGTGCTTGATCCGGGGGATCAGCTGGCCCGACAAAATGCTGGCCACGATCAGCCCGAGCATCATTGGGGTGAGCAGCAGCCCCGAGTTGGTAACACTCACGCCCAGCACGCCCTGGAGCTCGAGCGGGACGAAGATGATCATGCCGAACATTCCGAGGGCGGCAAAGAAGCCGACGACCATCGAGACGGCGAAGGCACGGTTCTTGAACAGCGTGAACGGCACGATCGGCTCCTTGACGCGCTGCTCGATGATGAAGAAGGCGACCAGCATGGCGACACCGAAGCCCAGCAGGCCGAGCACTTCGAAGGAGGTCCAGCCCTGATCCTTTGCGACCGAGAGCGCGACCAGCACCGGGATCAGACCGGCGGCGAGCGCCCCAGACCCGACGAAGTCGATGTCCCGCCATGAGGCTTTGGTGCGCACGAACGGTAGGAAGCCGGCGACGACGAGCACACCGAGCAG
>VBHO01000225.1 GCA_005882045.1 Chloroflexota bacterium
AGCCCAGGAAGACCGACCAGATCCCACCAAACAGGCTGCCCGCCGCAAAGACCGTGACCAGACCGTAGGCAATCAAGAGGAAAGCGAAGGCCATGCCAATACGGGCAGCGATGTTGGTGGCCCGCAGCCGATTACCGGTGCGCAGCCAGATCAGCGACTGCAAGATCCGGCCTCCGTCAAGCGGGAAGGCGGGGAGCAGGTTGAACACCCCGAGCAGGATGTTGATGTAGCCCAGCCACGCCAGGGTGGCGGGCACCAGGCCTGGGTGGGTACCACCGCCAGCTGCGACCGACGCCAGGAGAAACACTGCGCCCAGCAGCAGACTTGTGAGGGGGCCCACGAAGGTGATCAGCGCTTGCGCACCGGGCGAGCTAGTCTCGCTGCTGAACCGTGACACGCCGCCAAACAGCCAGAGCGTGATGCCCTCGACTCGGACGCCGCGTCGCATGGCCACGATGGAGTGAGCGAGCTCGTGGGCGAGCAGGGATGCCAGGTACACGAAGGCGGACACCACACCGGCATGCGAGGCTCCAGGCGATCAGGGCGCCAATGACGAGCAGGCTCCAGTTCAGCCCCACATGGATTCCCGCGATGCGGCCAAGGCTCAGGTTCTCATTCATGTCATTCTCAGTATCCGCCTGGCGGAGGCTGAACTCCTCCCACCGAATGTAGTTTGCCGGAATCCCGACCAGGCCGAACCCAGCTCGCGCACGTCATCTGACGATGTGGGAGGGCGTTTTCACGCTTCTCTTGCGGGGGGAGTCTAGGGTGCGATCGATGAGCACCCTGGCAACGTCCACGGTCGACCGGATCGAGACTTTCTTTGACCAACTGGCCACACGGGGGCACGTTCCGCTGCTCAATCACGTCAGCGGAACCGTGGAATTTGACATCGAGGGGACCGATCGCCGCTGGATCACGGTGAATCGCGGTGACCTGCTTGTCACCCGCAGTCCAATGAAGGCCGACTGCGTTCTCTCCTGTGACGCACAGACATTCACGCGGATCCTCGACGGCCAGCAAAACCCCGTCGCCGCCGCCATCCGAGGTGCGGTGAAAGTCACCGGAGACATCGCGCTGGGGCTCAGCCTCCAACGAGTCGCGGAGCCACAGTAATGGGCCCGAAGACGATCAGCATCCTCGAAGGCAACACGTTCATCGTCAGCGATCAGGCCGGCAATATCGACGCCTCGCCGGTCGATACCCACGGCCTCTTTGCCTGGGACACGCGCTTCCTGTCACGGTGGGTCTTGACCATCGACAACCAGCCGCTGCATGCGCTCTCCACGGATGACCTCGAATACTTCTCAGCCCAGTTCTTCCTTGTACCCGGGACCGGCACGGTCTACGTTGATGCCGACCTCTCCCTCATGCGCAAGCGCTCCGCCGGGAACGGCTTCCGAGAGGAATTGCTGGTCCGTAACGAGAAGTCCGAGCGGCGAGAGGTGGTGATTCGTCTTGAGGCAGCGGCCGACTTCGCTGACCTCTTCGAGGTCAAAGATGCGTTATCGAAGAAAGGCGAGACCTACCAAAGGGTCGAGGACGGGCGACTCGTCCTGGGCTATCGGCGTGAGACGTTCGTCCGTGAAACCTGGGTCACGAGCAGCGCCCCATGTGTTCTCGATCCGAAGGGCATCACTTTTCAGGTTCATATGGAGCCGCACGGTGAGTGGCGGGCCACGATCGATGTCCAGGTGCCCTATGCCCTAAAAGCGACACCGGCGGACCCAGGTCAGCTCGGCGGCCCTGGCGCCGCTGCCGCGCCCGCCAAAGACCTGGAGGGATGGCTCGCCTCGGCTCCCAAGCTGACTTGCGATTGGGCGCCGATGGCGCGAATTTATCAACGCAGTCTTGTCGATCTTGCCGCGCTGCGGTTCTTTCCGGGAATCGTTGCGGGCGCGCTTCCTGCGGCCGGCTTGCCCTGGTTCATGAGCATCTTCGGTCGCGATAGCCTGCTCACGAGCTACCAGGCCCTCCCTTTTGTTCCGGAACTGGCCCTGACGACCCTTCGAGCGCTCGCGGCCTGGCAGGGACCCGTCGCGACGACTTCCGTGATGAGGAGCCCGGCAAGATCTTGCACGAACTCCGATTCGGGGAGATGACGGCTTTCGAAGAGCGGCCGCACTCGCCCTACTACGGCTCAGCGGACAGCACGCCCCTCTTCCTCATCCTCCTGGATGAGACCGAACGCTGGACCGGCGATCGCGCACTCGTTGAGGACCTCGAAGGCGAGGCGCGCGCGGCCCTCCACTGGATCGATGCCTACGGCGACCGCAATCGCGACGGCTACGTCGAGTACGAGCGCCACATGAAGACCGGGCTCGAGAACCAGTGCTGGAAAGACTCCTGGAACTCGATCCTCTTCGCCGACGGCTCGATGTCGAAGCTGCCGCGGGCGACGTGCGAGATCCAGGGCTACGTCTACGATGCCAAGGTCCGTGCCGCCCGCCTGGCTCGAACCTTCTGGGACGACCCGGCGCTCGCGGAGCGCCTCGAGCGGGAGGCGGCGGAGTTGAAAGCGCGCTTCAATCGCGACTTCTGGCTCGAGGATCGCCAGGCGTTCGCGCTCGCGATCGACGGTGACGGCCGCAAAGTCGACGCCATCACGTCGAACATTGGGCATCTGCTCTGGAGCGGCATTGCCGACCCGACGCACGCCGCGGCATGCGTCGGCCATCTACTGGGGGAGCAGCTCTTTTCGGGCTGGGGGATTCGGACGATGGCCGAAGGTGAAGGCGGGTACAACCCGATCGGTTACCACCTCGGCACGGTCTGGCCGCACGACAACAGCCTCATCGTCGCTGGACTCGCGCGCTATGGATACCGCGAGCAGGCCGCCCGAGTCGCAATGGCCATCCTGGAAGCAGCCACCTATTTCGATGGGCGCTTGCCAGAGGCCTTTGCCGGGTACCGTCGCGATCTCACCAGCTTCCCTGTCGAGTATCCGACGGCGTGTAGCCCGCAGGCCTGGGCGAGCGGGGCTCCTCTGCTCATGCTTCGAGCAATGCTGGGCCTCGAGCCCATTGGTGAGCACCTCCTGGTTGACTCCGCGCTGCCGGAGCAGATCGGGTGGCTGCAGATTCTCGATATTCGGGGCCGGTGGCAAAGAACGGATGCATTTGGCCGCGGGCTGGCAGCGAAACGGTGAGGTCGCGATGGGCTGGATGACCGTCGAGGAGATGCTCCACCTGTTTCACCGACCGAGTGGTGACGCCATGTGGCTCAGCTCTGCCGATGCCGAGGAGTATCTCGCGATCGTGACCTACCTCGTGAGCCGCGATGTGCGCGGCAAGCGCACTCTCTAGGCCGCGTTTTCTTACGCCGCCCCAAGGCCTTTCACCTGGTGATACACGCGGGGCCCCGGTGAAGTGATGGGCTGACGGGCTGCCGTCGGTTGCTGGGAAGTTCGGCTACTCGACCCAACGGTAAATCTGCCGTCTCGCAGTTCATGATGACCAGGATGCCTATCGGGCGTGGTTGCAAGGTGAGCGAGAACATTTTTCCGGCCCCGCATCACTTTTCCATTCGGGAG
>VBHO01000219.1 GCA_005882045.1 Chloroflexota bacterium
TCGGCACCATCGATGTGGTGATCGATGTGGCCGGCTATATCGACGCTGCGACGGTGACCGCCCAGCCGGATGGGCTCTACCACCCGGTGGTGCCTGATCGGGTGCTCGATACTCGCAGCGGAAACGGTGCTCCCCAGGCGCAGGTCGGACAGGGGCAGACCATCACCGTCCAGATGACCGGTCGCGGCGGAAGTGGCATTCCGGCGGCGGGCGTCTCAGCGGTGGTGCTGAACGTGACCGTGACCAACGCGACCGCGGCCAGCTATCTGACGGTGTGGCCCGAGGGGGTGCAGCAACCGGTTGCCTCCAACCTGAACTTCCTGGCCGGCCAGAACACGCCCAATCGTGTGATCGTCAAGCTCGGGAGCACAGGAAAAGTCAGCTTCTACAACGCGGCAGGTTCCGTGGACGTCATCGCGGATGTGGGCGGCTGGTTCACCGATGCCACGCCGGATGGAATCGGAAGCACCTTCATCGGCCTCACCCCGGCACGGATCCTGGATACCCGGCCTCAATCGCAGGTCGGCCCGTTCTCGACGCCCTTTGGGCCACGGCAGACCCGCAACGTGGTGGTGGCCGGACAGGGACAGGTCCCGAGCATGAATTCGACGCCGCAACCGACCGCCGTGGTCCTCAACGTGACGGTCACCAATCCGACGTCGCCAAGCTTCCTCACGGTCTGGCCGAGCGACGCGGCGTCGCAACCGACCGCGTCTGACCTGAACTACGTCGCCAGTCAGACGTCACCCAACCTCGTCGTGGTGCGGCTTGGCGCCGACGGCAGCATTTCCCTCTACAACGCCGCCGGCTCGACTGACGTGATCATCGACGTGGTCGGGTACTACAACTGACTGCCTGATCACGTTGAGTTAACTGCAACGTTTTCCGCAAGGGCGAAGGGCGCCCTCCGTTATGGACTGTCGAAGCGTCCATATCGGAATCCGCGGGTACCTGGGGGCAACATGAATCGAGGACGCACGATCGGGCGAGCGATCACTTTGCTGATGACGCTGGCGATTGCAGCCGGCAGCAACCTACCGGCCACCTTGCAAGCCCGTGCCACGGGACCGACCAGCCTCGGCGTCACCAGCTTCGGCCGGATCCTGGTCGACGCGGCGACGTCTCACGTCTTTGTTTCCAGCCCGGGCAGCAGCTCGATCATTGTCCTCGACTACAGCGGGACGGTCGTCAAGACCATCACCGGCGAAGCGGGCGCCTACGGAATGGCGCTCAGCGGCAGCACGCTCTACGTGGCTCTCAGCACCGCCGGCGCCATCGAGAAGATCGATACCGGCACGCTGCTCGATAGCGGCCAGCTGGTCAGCGGCATCGTGCACCCGACCGACCTCGTGCTGGCCGGCGGCAAGCTGTGGACGACGACCGGCAACTGCACGCAGTGGATCACGCAGCTTGTCAGTGTCGATCCGGCGGCGGTAACGCCGACCGTGGTGACCTACCCCTCGGCCTTCGACAGCACCAACGGCCTTTCCTATTGCGCGGCATTCGCGAGCAACCCAACCGCGAATCCCAACCTGCTGCTCGCGTGGGACCTCGGGCTCAGTCCGGCGAACATCACGAGCTTCGACGTGACCTCCGGTAGCCCGGTTCAGGTGACCACGGCGCGTGAGGGCGCGTTAGGCAACCTACAGGACGTCGCCGTCAACCCGGATGGGACGCATTTCATCACCGCATCCGGAGCTCCTTACGAATTCGACGAATGGACGGTGGCCGGACTCGGGCAGGACGGCGTCATCTATCCGGCGAACACCTACCCCACATCAGTCGCAACCGTCGGCGCCAACGGCAACGTGATGGCGGGCGGACTGAACGGGCTCTACGACTTTGACTTCTACGCCTACAAGATTGGCGCTCCCGCGACCACCCTCGCCAAGGTAGATTTTGGCGGGAGCAGCAATACCGTGCCCGGTCGCGGTGTTGCCTTCGAGCCCGATGGCCTCAACGCCTTCGTGGTGTCGGGCGGCACCGGCACATTCCTGCTCAATATCGTTCCGATCGCCGTCACCGGTCAGCCCGGACCGCCTACCGGCGCGACGGCGACCGCCGGCGCCGGATCGGCGACGGTCAGCTGGACGGCGCCCGCTGACCCGGGCACCAGCCCGATTACCAGTTACACCGTCACCAGCTCACCCGGGGGCATCACCGCCTCGACCGCCGGGACATCGACGACGGTCAACGGCTTGACACCGGGCGTTTCCTACACCTTTACGGTGACCGCGACCAACACGGCCGGCACCGGTCCACCGTCCGCCCCTTCCAATGCGGTGGTTCCCACGACCACGCCGGGCGCGCCGCAGCCCCCGACCGGTGCGACGGCGATCGCCGGTATCGCGTCGGCGAGCGTCAGCTGGACGCCGCCTGTTGACCCGGGCACCAGTCCGATCAGCAGCTACACCGTCACCAGCGCACCGGGCGGCATCACTGCCACCACGAGTGGGACATCGACCGTCGTCAACGGGCTGACCCCGGGTGTCTCCTACACCTTCACCGTGACCGCGACCAATGCAAGCGGTCCCAGCGCCGGGTCGGCCGCCTCGAACGCGGTGGTGCCCTGGGCGTGCAGCCCGCCGACCAGCGTCAGCGCCATCCCAGGAGACACCGACGCCTTCGTCTCATGGTCGGCGCCGGCAACCATCGTCGGCACGCTGAGCGGGTATCGCGTCACTCCGTACGTGGGGACCACGGCGCAAACGTCCACCGCGGTGACCGGTACGCCTCCGGCGACGAACGTGATCCTCACCGGCCTGACCGATGGAACCATCTACACCTTCGTCGTCGCCTGCACCGTCGGTAGCGCCCTCGGCCAGGACTCCGCGCCGTCGAACGCGGTGACGCCCGTCCAGGGGGGCAACTATCACCCGCTGACGCCGGCGCGCATTCTCGACACGCGCAGCGGCATCGGCGGCCCGACGCTAGCGATGCAGAACGGCGAAATCCGTGGCGTCCAGATCACGGGCCAGGGCTTGGTGCCGAGCAGTGGCGTCTCGGCGGTGGTCCTGAACGTGACCGTGACCGGTCCGACCGCGGCCGGGTTTCTCACCGTCTTCCCGGCGGGGGTGGCCCAGCCAACGGCGTCGAACCTCAACTTTGTGGCCGGTCAAACGGTGCCCAACCTCGTTGAAGTCGCGGTCGGCAACGGCGGCAGGGTCAACATCGCGACCCAGTTCGCGAGCCCGTCGGGTCATGGGGACGTGATCTTCGACGTGGCCGGCTGGGTCGGCGTGGCCGGCAACTCGCTGGTCAAGGATGGCCTCTACCAGCCGCTGACCCCGGCGCGGATCATGGACACCCGTGTGGGGCTTGGCGTGGCCAGGGCCGCTGTGGGGCCGGGGTGCCGTCGGGCGCCGGTGTGTCGGCGGTCGTCCTCAACGTCACCGTCACCAGTCCGACGGCCGCCAGCTATCTGACGGTGTTCCCAGCGGATGCGACTCAGCCGACGGCGTCGAACCTGAACTTCAGCGCCGGCGAGACGGTGCCCAATCGCGTCATCGTGAAGGTGGGCGCGGGCGGCCTGGTCAGCTTCTTCAACGCGGCCGGTAGCACCCAGGTGATCGCCGATATCGGCGGCTGGTTTACCGATGCCACCAGCACCGCCGGTGGTGCCCGCTTCAGCGGCACCATTCCCACCCGGTTGCTCGATACGCGCACGCCCGGGATTGGCCCGATCTACGGCGGCTTCCTCAACACCTTCCAGCTCTTGGACCAGAACAACCAGCCGGTGACGGGGATCTCCGCCGTGGTCTTCAACGTCACCGTGACCGGCCCGTCGATGGCGAGCTACGTCACGCTGTGGCCCGATGGGCCGCCGCGGCCTCCAATCTCCGATCTGAACTTCACCGCCGGCGAGACCGTGCCCAACCTGGTCGTGGTGAAGCTCGGCAACAGCTCGAAGATCGACATCTACAATGCGCTCGGTCAGACGGACCTGATCATGGACCTGGTGGGGTACTACGGCTCGGCCGTGCCGGCGCCGGCCCGTCCGATCAAGCCGTTCTCGCTCCACCTGGCCCCGATTCAGCGATAATCGCCCGGCTCCGCTCCGCCCTCCCCCGTGGGGGAGGGTCGGGGTGGGGGGTGCTGGTAACGTGAGACACCTGGGACCTTGGTGGGGGAGGGGCGCCCTGGCGTTGCTGGGGGCGCTGCTGATGTTGGGGGCCGCGCCGATCGCGGAGCAGGCCGGGCCAGTCGGTCCGGCGGTGAGTCCGCTCGGGCCCGAAGCGTGCCTGAACCTGCCGGTCAGCGGCGCGCTGATCGCACCGGCGAGCTGCTGGGTGACGGGGCCGACCTCGGTGCTGATCGTCGGCGCGGACCCAAGAGCCGTAATGGATGGCGCAGCCGTCATCGTCGACGGGCAGCACGCGCGGAAGCTGACCCTGCCGGGCTCGGGGGCGATGCGCATCCACCGGGTCGCGAGCCGGCACGCGTGCATTTCCGACTTCACCGGCACGTTCGACCTGGACCTGGCCGGCGCCCGGGCAGTCCCGGTTGGAAACAGCACCTGTCCAGGCGCAGCCCCGGCCCGGGGATCGGGATTCGCAGCGGCGTCGCAGGAGATCATCGCGACGACGCAGGCGACGGGCGGGATGCCCTCGCCCGCATCGTCCTATTACGTGTTCGGCGCCTTCCTGGCGTCGTGCGGTCCGACCGCCACCTCGGGATGCCCGCTCTACGTCGATGGCGCCGATGAGCCCAGTCCGAGCGGTGGGCCCCTCGTCGTCCTCGACTTCGGTGCGCCCTGTTTCGTGCCGCCGACGACCGGCGCGCCGATCTACGGGACCCAGCTATTCAATACCACCACATGCACCACCGACGATCAGTTGCTCCCGCTGGCGCAGGCCTTCGCACGCGGCTATCAGAGCACGCATGGCGCCGGTTCGCCGTTGGCCATCATCGCCCTGGGTACGAGCAACAGCCTGAACGGCGTCAACACCGGCCACGCACTGACGGGCCCGCAGATGCACGACTCGGGACAAGCCTGGTTCACAAACCTGGTTCAGCCATTCGCCGCGAGCCTGGCCGGACCCGCGCTGATCGTCCCCTGGGCGGCAAATGACATCGAGGGCAGCAGCAGCGGTAACTTCTATGACCCCACGCTGACCACGCCCTGGGTGGACGGGTACGGCTCTGCCGCGGCAACCTCGTTGGGTGGCACCAAATTCTGCGCCGGCAACGACCCCTACCGGATGGCGGACTACGGCGACGACGTGCTGACCAACGGTTGGACCGACTCGCTCTATTACCAGGTTGCCTGGGGCGCGCCGGTCGCTTGCGCCGTGCCCGAGATCTACGTCACCGCCAACGCGACGCAATGGCAACGCACCAGCCAGTGGGGTGTGAGCAACGGCAAAGGGCCCATCACCTTCACCGGGCCGATGAGCCTCGGTGGCGAGGCGGGAACCCTGTCATGGCAGGACAGCTGGAATGCG
>VBHO01000212.1 GCA_005882045.1 Chloroflexota bacterium
CACTCTCGTACTCAATTCATTCCTCCCTTTGTTTGCAGCCAGCGGGGAAATTCGAAGCGGTTCTCCAGCATGTGGACGTCCATCAAGAAGCTCTTCGGCATCTCGGCCTCGACCTTGGCGACGATGCAGTTCAGCTCGTCGCCGTTGATGGCGTCGAGCGCCGCCTCCTCGAAGTCCTGCAGCTCGCGGACCAGCTGCGCGCGCGGGTACCCGGCTGCCTTGGCGATCGCGGCCAGGTCGGTGCCGGTCGACGTGGCGGTGGTGAACCACTTGTAGCCGCCAGGGGCACCGCCGCCGACGGAGAGCAGCGTCTCGTTGTCGAAGATCACGTGCACCAGGTTCTTCGGCCGCGAGCGAGCCATGGTTGTCAGCCCACCCAGGTTCATCAGGACTGACCCGTCGCCATCGATCACGACCACCTTGCGATTGGGCTGGCAGAGCGCGATGCCGAGTCCGATCGAGGAGGCGAGGCCCATCGCGTGCTCGAGGTAGAAGAAGTTGGCGCGATGACCGAGCGAATAGAGCTCCGCCGCAACCGCGCCCATGATGGTGACGACCGCGCAGTCGTCGAGTCGCGGATAGATCGCCTTCAGGCAATCGATCCGTTTCATTTGGGCTCCTCCCACATCAGGTCGCGTTGGAGAAGCAGCGCCACCGGCGAGAGCGAGCTCTGCGCCAGCGTCATTGCCTTTGCTATCTTCGGCTCGACATCCTCCGGGCGGCTCAGGTCATCGTGGGCGATGTGCAGCGCGTCGAGCACGGGCCGCGTGTATTTGCCGCCCTCGGTCTGCCAGGGATCTTTCTCGCCGAAGCTGCCCCGATCCGTGATCAGCATCAGCAATGGAATCTTGTAGAGGAGCGAAACCCCGATGATGCCGTTGATCGCCTGCAGGAATCCGTGATTCTGTAACAACATGGCGGATTTAACTGCGGCAAAATGCGCGCCGGCAGAGACACCTACGCCCTCTTCCTCCTTGGCGAGGCGAACCAGCGTCATCTCGGGGTCGTCGTCCGCGATCCGGATCAGGTGGACCAGCCAGGTCTCCGGCAACGCGCTGACGAGTTTGACGCCCACCCCTTTCATGGCGTCATAGACCAGCTGCGAGTTGGCTACCGAGACCGGCACTGCATCACCCCTCCAAAGGTTCGAGAGGATTCTAGGCCGTATCCAGATCCGCCCAATTTCCGTTGCGCAGACGTGCCGAAAATCGTACCCGGCCTGCTGGTGACCGCCATCGGGCTGGTCGTGGTGGCCTGCGGCAGCCAGCCGGTGGCACCGGGGCCCGCCGCGACGCCGCTGCGGAAGCCGGTGACCGCGGTGCCGACTTTTGCGGAGTCCCTCTTGCTTGCGCGGCTGCGCATGATCAGCCCGCAGACCGGTTGGGCGGTGGCCGCGCCCGGCGGTAAGGGGCTGGGCCACCTGGTCCGGACAACCGATGGCGGCGCGCACTGGGAAGCGATTCGACTGCCCGCCGGCTTGAACACCCCAAACATCGATGCAGTCGATTTTCATGACGCGATGCAGGCGTGGGTGCTCGTCGTGCTCGGGGCGGAAAGCACGGCCAGTCGCGAACTGGCCGTCGTTGCATCGACCGCGGACGGTGGCCGTCGCTGGAGCACGACACCGACGTTCTCGATCGACGGACACGGAAGTGGAATCCAGTTCATTGATGCTGGGCACGGGTGGGTGTTCGCCACACCGGGCGCGGGTGGCGCGATCGGCGCCGGCGATACGACGCTATATCGAACCGGGGACGGCGGACAGCACTGGCAGGCGATCAAGCCGGCGAGCGAAGTTCGTGGGGCTCCGGCAGTGTTCGCCGGCCTGCCCGAAGCCTGTCCGATGGGCGGGCCCATCGGTCAACCGGTCTTCACCGATTCCCAGACAGGCTGGCTGGGCGCCTTCTGCCAGCAGCCCTTCTTCTATGTGACACACGATGGCGGCCATGGCTGGTCACGCCAGAACGTCCCGGCCTTCCCTGGCTCTCCACCGAGCTCGGCGGAGCTGCCCTACCTCCAGTACTATGTCGACTCGCTACAGCGGCTGTCGCCAACCGATGTGGTCGTTTTCTTTCATCGCGGCGTCACGACGGGAGCCAATGCCCTGCAGGCGGCCGCGATCTACCTCACGCACGACGGCGGAAACTCCTGGACGGCCATCCGCCTCCCCTACGCCGAGCTGGCCGCCAATTTCGTCGACCCAACGCACGGCTGGATGATCGCGGCCGGTCCGGGCGGCAACACCGAGCAGCGTTCGCTCTACTCGACGGTCGACGGCGGGCGCGAATGGCGCTTGGCGGACGGGCCGCACGATTACTTCGGCCCGGAGCTGAATTTCGTCGACACGACGACAGGGTTCATCGCCCCGGGGACCGTTTTGGGGCAACCGGCGACACTCCTTCGGACGACCGACGCCGGGTCGACCTGGGCCCACGTCGCATCCGTCATTAACTGAGTCCGGCCGGGCAACGCGCCGTGGCAGTGGACCGCCCGTATGATGATGGCCGTGCAGGTCCTGGGCAGCATCCTGGAGGCCGTCGGGCACACGCCGCTGGTGCGGCTCACGCGCATCACCGCCGGGCTTCGCCCGACCATCCTGGCCAAGGTCGAAACTCTCAACCCCGGCGGGAGCGTGAAGGACCGGATCGGGCTTCGGATGATCGAGGACGCGGAACGTCGCGGCCTGCTGAAGCCCGGCGGCACGATCGTCGAACCGACCTCCGGCAATACCGGCCACGCGCTGGCGATCGCGGCCGCGCTCAAGGGCTATCGCATGATCTTCGTGATGGCCGACAAGCAGTCGCCCGAAAAGATCGCGCTGCTGCGCGCCTACGGTGCCGAAGTGGTGGTCTGCCCGACGGCTGTGCCCCGCGACTCGCCGGAGAGCTACTACTCCGTCGCCGAACGGCTCAGCCGCGAAATCCCGGGCGCGTTTCAGCCGAACCAGTATTTCAACCAGGCAAACCCGAGCTCCCACTACGAGACGACCGGCCCGGAAATCTGGGAGCAAACGGACGGCAAGGTCGACGTGGTGGTCGCCGGACTGGGGACGGGCGGCACCATGACCGGCGTGGCCC
>VBHO01000213.1 GCA_005882045.1 Chloroflexota bacterium
CGGCAAGCTGCATGTGGCTTTGGGCTGACTCCATGGCGCCGTGCAGCACGACCAGACCGGGACCTCGCCCGAGCTGGCGATAGCCGATGGTAGTGCCGTCTTTCGAAATGACGGAGCCCATAACGTAGTGGCCCGCTCCGGCCGCGATCGATTGATCGTTCACAGTGGTGTTCGACATAGGGTTCAGCGCTCCTTCCTTGATTACGCGACGGGAGCCTGGCTATACTCCGGGATGCGCGCCCTTGAGGACCAGGTCCACTCGGACCGACTCGAGGAACACGACCTCTGACGGAGTGCTCAGAACACTTCGCCGGAGGTCGTTGTGTTTCATTCGCGTTCACCTCCCTCTGTGCGCTTCTCGAACTTTTCCTGGACGGCTTCCATCTGGGCTTTGGTGATCCACAACCGGCCGCCTTCGATGTCCGCGATGAGCTGGCGGATCCAGTCGCGCTCGGCTCGCTTCATGGCCACGGCATACTCGCCTTCGACCAGGAAGAGGCGCGGCAACCCCATGTCCGTAAACGTCTTCACTTGCTGCTCGTCGCCGGCGGCCTGCCCGTCGAGCAACGCGATCCGCACCTTGAGCAGGCGGACGACCTCGTCCTTGTCGAGGGCAGCGAAGAAGGCGAGCGCCGCGCCAAACTGCGGATACTCGTTGACGGGTTGCGCGAGCAGCTCACGCAGCCAGGCCATGATTTCCTCACGGCCCGCCGCGGTGATGGCGTAGACGGTCCGCTCGGGCCGGCGCCCCTCGCGGCTGGTTGTCTGCGCCTCGATGAACCCGCCCTGCTCCAGCCGCTCGACGGTGTCGTAAATGGAGCCGCCTTTGAGCCGGATGACCTGGTCGTGGCCGCGCTCCTTCATCTTCGATTTCATCTCGTAGGGGTGCATCGGGGCCTCGGCCAACAGGTTCATCACGGCGAGCGCCAGCGGCGTCCGCGGCAGCTCTCTCCTGGTCTTCATTGTTAGTCGACACCGACTATACTACGCCGACCAATCGATGTCAACTATCCGCGCCAACAGTCTTACAGCATCCTTATTGAGTTCGAGGAGGATATACGGGTCGTGAGCGCCGCGCCTCGGCGGATCCTGGTCGTCGACGACGACCCCATGGTCGCCACTACCATCCAGCGCGTCCTCCGCCCGGAGGGCTACGCCGTCGATGTCGCGCTCGGCGGCGGGGCGGCGCTCGAGCAGGCTCGCGTACAACGGCCCGACCTGGTCGTCCTCGACGTGATGATGCCCGGCATCGACGGCCTCGAGGTCTGCCGACAGCTGCGAGCGAACGGCAGCCTGCCCATCCTGATGCTGACGGCCCGAAGCGGCACGGCCGACCGGGTCCGCGGGCTCGACACTGGCGCCGACGACTACCTGGTCAAGCCGTTTGCATACACAGAGCTGCTCGCCCGCGTACGCGCGCTGCTGCGTCGCGCCCCACCGCCGTCGACCATTCTGCAGTTTGCGGACCTGACGCTGGAGGTCGAAACCGGCGAGGTCCGGCGCGGCGAGCGGACCGTGCAGCTCACGGCGAGGGAGTTCGCGCTGCTGACTCACTTTCTTCGGCATCCTCGGCTGGTGCTGACGCGCGAACAACTGCTCAGCGCCGTGTGGGCCGGCGAGGAGACGGATGACAACGTGGTCGCCGTCTACATCGGCTACCTGCGAAGCAAGCTGGACGGCGCCGGTGAACCCCGGCTGATCCAGACGATGCGCGGCTTCGGCTACAGCCTGCGCGAGGCATGACGTGTCATTCCGACTCCGGCTGACGTTCTTTGGCGCGGCGCTGGTCGCCCTGACCGTGCTGGCCTTCGGCTGGCTGGTCTACCTGCTGGCCACCAACAGCCAGGGCCCGACACAGGACGATGCCCTCAGGCAACGCGCCGCTGATGCGCAGGCGGCGATCGCCAGCGCGCCCGCGAGCCAACTCGGCAGCGCGGCGACGGTTTCGTTGAGCGCCGCCGAGGACCTGGCGCATCGCACCGACCCATTTATCGAAGTGCTGACGTCGACCGGGACCGTGCTGTCCAGCACGGGTCGCATTGGCGACGCGGCGCCGGTGGTTCCCGCAAGCCTGCTGGCCTCCGCGGCCGCGCAGGGCAGCGCTCTGGCCACGATCGACCCGCCGGGCGCGCCGACGCTTCGGCTGTATGCCACGGGTTGGGCGCGACCCGACCTCGGCCTTGCCGGGTTCGTGGTCGCCGGCCAGCCCACCAGCATCCAGTCGACCAACCGCAGGGGCATCCTCGGCTTCCTGATCATCTCGTCGATCCCAACATTGCTGGCAGCATTCGTGGCCAGCTGGCTGATTACCGGGCGGGCGCTGCGGCCGCTCAAAACGGTCGTCGAGACCGCCGACTCGATCGCGCGCACGCGGGACTTGAAGCGCCGGCTGCCGCCCGCGAAACGAGAGGACGAGATCGGCCTCCTCAGCGAGAGCTTCAACGGCATGTTGGAGAGGGTTGAGGCGGCGAATCAGCAGCTGACGATCGCGCTCGAGGCCCAGCGTCGCTTCGTCGCCGATGCCTCGCACGAGTTGCGCACGCCGCTCACGACCATCCGAGGAAATGCGGAGTTGCTGGCCCACGGCCCCACGGTGCCCGAGGAGGTGCGCGCGGCCGCCGCCCAGGACATCGCGAGCGAGAGCGAGCGCATGAGCCGCCTGGTCGAGCACCTGTTGACCCTGGCCCAGGCCGACGCCGGGCAGAACCTGGCGCTGAGGCCAATCGCGTTGCGGCCGATCATCGAATCCGTCGGCCGGCAAGCGCAGGCCACCCACGCGGATCGAAACGTTCGCACCGTCGGCCTGACGGACGCCACCGTCAATGGCGACGCGGACGCGATGACCCAGCTCCTCTGGATCCTGGTCGACAATGCCGTGAAGTTCACCAAGCCGGGCGGCTCGATCGAGCTGGGCCTGCACCAGCATGGTTCGGCCGCTCTGCTAACGGTCGCCGACGACGGCGCCGGCATCCCACCCGGCGATCTCGCGCGCATCTTCGAGCGCTTCTACCAGGTAGACCCGGCTCGCTCGAACAAAGGCGCGGGCCTGGGTCTCTCGATCGCACGGTGGATCGTCGATCAGCATCACGGCTCGGTCGCGGCGCGCAACAACGACGGTCCGGGCGCGACCTTCACCATCACCTTCCCGCTCGCGACCTAACACGCGGCCATTCCACACCGGGGCCGCTTAAACACGCGGCGTTTTCACACCCGCTTAACTTACGTCGCTCTTATCGGCCCGGGCTAGGTTGGCGTCATGTACGACATCGCCACCGACCACGCCGGCGGGTTAACCGCCGCCTTTCTCCTTCTCCTTGTCGTCTTCGCATTCGGCCGCGGGCTACGGTTCCTGGCCGGTCGCCGCGTCGCCTGGGCCGTCCGGGTGACGCAGGCGTACGATGCCGCGCCGTCGATCACCAAGCTGGCCGCCGCCCTGATGCTGCTCACCGGCGGGATCCACCTGGCGCTCGTCCCGGGTCACGAAGGGATCACGGGGATGCTCTTCGTCATCGATGGGCTGGGGTTCATCGGATTCGCCATCGCGGCCTTCATGACCACATGGTGGCGCCGGCCGGCGTCCCTCTGGCTGGTGGCGACGATCCTCGCCTACCTCGTCTGGGTCATCGCCGGCTGGGAAACGCCCGACCAGGTCGGGATCGCCTGCAAGCTGATCGAGCTCGTCGCTCTCGGGTTGCTGATGCGGCTGGCCAACCCGACACGCCGGACCTGGCCGCGCCGTGTCTGGCGGGCGACCGCCTTTCCGCTGATGGCGTGCGTCACGACGCTGGGCATCTGGGTCGGCGGGCTGGCCCATCCCGATGCCCTGCACGCACACGCCGGTGCCCTGCTGCAACCGGTGGCCGACGTCGCCACGCTGGGGCAGCAGGCGGCCGCCGCGCAACTCGTGGCCGATACCCGGGCCAGCATCGCCCGCTACCAGGATCCGGCCGCGGCGATCGCCGCCGGGTTCAAGCCGGGCCCGTTATCGAGTGCCGAACCACTGCGGCATTTCGAGAGTTCGGCCAATGTCAACGCCGTCCTCGACCCCAAGCGGCCGCAAGCGCTCGTCTACGCGCAGACGCCGCGCGGGTTGCAACTGATCGGCGCCATGTACCAGATGAAGCGCGCCGGCCAATGGGGTCCCGACCCAGGAGGGCCGCTGACGCAGTGGCATCAGCACGAGGGCATCTGCTTCTCCCCCTTCGGTTTCGAGTTCAGCTTCGAGACCCCCTTCTGGACCTGCCCGGTCGGCTCGACCAGCATCACGACGCCACCCATGCTGCACGTCTGGATCATCGACAACGGCAAGAACGGACCATTCGCCGCCGACCTGGACAAGACGGTCCAGCGCCAGCTCACCGCGAAGTCATAAAGCCATGAATCGCACAGAATCGATCAACGACGGTGCTTCCGAAATTGCCTCCGTGCTCGTCGCCGTGCAGGCTAGCTTGTCCCTCGTGGCCGGGTTGAGCGCCCTCCCGTTTGCGATCGTTGAACCGGGCTTGCGCGTTCTCGGCGTGGTGACGGTCCTGCTGGCCGCGGCGATGTTCTGGCTGGCGCGCAACCTTCGCCGCGGACGGCGCTGGGCCTGGCGTTGGGTGGTTAGCCTCGAACTGCTGTGTCTCGCCATCACCGCCCTTCTCTCGCTGCTGCCGATCGGAGCGGTCCGCGGCCCGGTGCCGGCGCTCGTGA
>VBHO01000011.1 GCA_005882045.1 Chloroflexota bacterium
CGGCATCGCCTCGACGCTTCGTCTCGACCATCTCGAAGGGAATCCCGGCACAGGCTTCCGCACAGCGCCGCCAGAAGGCTCGGGCCCGACCGCCACCGGCAGCAGGGTTGACGATGATGAGTGGCGGCTGTTGCTCGATCACGTGCGGTCGCCAGCCGGGACCCTGTCGAGGATGCGCCTGGCGGCGGCGACGTCGCGCAACATTTGCTGCTGCAGGGCTGGCACCGAGGCGAATCGCTTTTCGGCGCGCAGTCGCTGCACGAACCAGACTGTGAGCAGCCTGTCGTAGAGATCGGCATCGAAATCGAGGATGAAGACCTCGACCGTGAGGCTGTTGCTGCCGAAGGTCGGGCGGAATCCGACGCTCAACGCGCCGGCATAGGTCCGGTCTGCACTGTCGACGCGGACGGCATAGATTCCCGTGGCGGGCAAGAGCTTGTTCGGGCTGATGCGCAAATTGGCGGTTGGGAAGCCAAGCTCTCGCCCTCGCTTGAGCCCGTGTTCCACGGTAGAGCGAATGAAGTAGTCCCGACCGAGCAATTGGGCGGCGGCCCGAACCTGTCCCAGGAGGACGAGACGCCGGATTCGCGAGCTGCTGATCGGTTCTCGGCCGCGCGTAAGGGTTGGAGCAACCTCAACCGTAAAGCCATGCCGGGTTCCCAGGCGGCGTAACAACGCGGGATCGCCCCGCCGGCCGTGCCCGAACCGGTGATTCTCCCCGATCACGATGCGGCGGACCTGGATGCCGCGCAACAGCCGTTGCATGAAGGCCGCCGGGCTCAAGGCGGCGACCTGGGGCGTGAACGGAATCACGACCAGCTGGTCGAGCCCGAGCTGGTCGAGCAGCCAGGTTTTCTCTTCGAGCGTGGTGAGGTTCGCGGGGCAATGCTCGGGATCGAGCACGCAGCGCGGATGCGGTTCGTACGTGACCAGCACGCTGGCAGCCCCTGCCTTGCGCGCGCCCGCAATCAGCGGCTTGAGCAACGCCTGATGGCCGCGATGGACGCCGTCGAAGGTGCCCATCGTCATGTGGCTTGGCCCCAGGAAGCCCGCTGCCGGGAAACCGAAGCTGACTTGCGTCATGCGGGAAAGACGGCGCGCGGTTGGATTCGCATGGTGGCGTCGGCCTCGCCCCAGGCCAGCAAGTCCCCGTCGGGGCCAAGCAATCGGTAGCGACCCGCCGTGCGGCTTGGGGCGGGAACGGCCTGACCCCGCCGAATGGCGGCAACGCCGGCAGCATCGAGTTCGATCGCAGGCCAGGAGCGAAGCGGCAGGTCCATGGGCAGCAGCCATCGCGTCCATCCGTCCCCCGCCGCCGTCAGGGTCGCCATCGGAACGGCGTCGCCAACCGTCAGAGGGCCGACCGCGGTGCGCGTGAGCGCCGACAGGTAGGCGCCAGTTCCAAGAGCGGACCCGAGATCGTGGGCAAGGCTTCGGACGTACATCCCGCGCCCCGAGCTCACCTCGAGACGAGCGACCGCCGCACCGTGGTCATAGTCGAGTAGGCGGATGGCATAGATCTCGACCGGCCGCGCTTGGCGCTCGACGTGCTCGCCGCGACGAGCTTTTCGGTAGAGAGCCTCTCCACCTTGTTTCAGCGCGGAGTACAGCGGCGGGACCTGGTCGATGTGCCCGGTGAAGGCCGGCAATGCCACCTCGATGCGCGCGCGGGTGACGGTTGCCGGATTGCCGGCCGGACGGATGGTGCCTTCCCGGTCACCGGTCTCTGACGTAAATCCGAAGGTGATGGTCGCCAGGTAGGTCTTCGGCCATTCGTGTACGAAGTCCGCCACCCGCGTGGCTGCATTGATCAAAATCGGCAGAACGCCGTCCGCCGCCGGATCCAGCGTCCCGCCATGTCCAGCCTTGACCACCCCTGGTAAGCGGCGCAGATTGCGCACGACGGCAAAGGACGACGGCCCGACCGGTTTGTTGACATTCAGGATGCCGGCCGTCACGCGAGGTCGTTCATGCGCGCGCGCACTTCGGCAAGCACCTTGGCCTCCGCCTCCTTGAGCGGCAGCGCCAGCTCGATCCCGGCCGCGCGACGATGGCCGCCGCCGCCGAACTTCGCGGCCAGTTCCGCAGCGTCGACCTGGTCGCGGCTACGGATACTTACCTTCGTCACCCGCGGTCCTGCCTCTTTGAAGAGGATGGCGAGCTCCTGGCCGCGCACCGTGTTGAGCTGGTCGATGGCGCTGTCGGCCTGGTCGGTCGACGCGCCGCTGTCGCGCAACCCGGCCTGGCTGATCGATCCCCAGACGAGGCGGTCGCCGAACTCGTAGTGGAGCCCCCGCAGGATCCGTCCCTGCATCTTGAGTGACGAGGCCGGTCGGCTCTTGAAGAGGCCGCGAGCGATTGCCACCGGGTCGGCGCCGAGCTGCACCAGCTCCGCCGCGGCGCGCAGCGCATGCATCGAGGTGTTGTCGTGGCGGAATCCACCGGTATCGGAAAGGATGGTGGCGTACAGGCAAGAGGCGGCCCCAGGCGGGATCTGGAGCTTCCACGCCTTCAGGAGGTCGTAAACGAGCTCGCCCGTCGAGGCGGCATCGGTGAGGACCAGGTTGATGGTGCCGAATTGGGCGTTGGTGACGTGGTGGTCGACATTGACGACCACCGCCGCCTGCGTCACCACCGGCTCGTATGCACCGGCGCGCGACGCGTCGCTGGCGTCGAAAATGAAGACCGGGGTCTTCGCAGGTGGGGCTTGCCGGTTGACACGATCGATGCCGGGCAGGAACCACCAGGCGGCCGGGACCGGCGGCGAGGAGAGCACGGGGACCGATTTTCCGATCGGCTCGAGCGTCAGCGCGAGGGCGAGCGCGGATCCGAGCGTGTCGCCATCCGCATCCTTATGCGTGACGGCCGTGACCACCGGAGCGTCGTCGATCACCTGCCAGATCCGGGGTGCCAGCTCAGCCACCTCGGGGCGCGGTGGAGCGAGTTCAGGTGCCGGCGTTTGGCTCCCCTTGCTCGACTTCCCGCAGGAGCTGGCTGACACGGACGCTGTAGGCGACTCCCTGGTCGAGCTCGAAACGCAGGTCCGGCGCGAACCGAAGGTTCGAGAGACGGGACCCGAGCTCGCGCCGAATGAAGCCCTTAGCGTGATCGAGACCGTCGATCGCCGCCTCGCGGGCGTCGTCTTCGCCCACCACGCTCACCTTGACGGTCGCGTTCCGGAGATCGGGGCTCAGTTTCACGTCGGTGATCGTGGCCATCCCGATCCGAGGGTCTTTGAGGTCGCGGATGATGATCTGACTGATCTCCTCACGCAGCTGTGCAGCGACGCGTTCAACTCTATGAGTGCCCATGGCTTCATTGTATGAAGCCCCCAGTCAGCTTCGGCTGTCGAGTCCCTGCAGCACCGGAGCGAGCGCCTCGATCGAGGCTTCGTTGATCGGATCGATGACGAGCTGCACGTGCCCGATTCCCTCACGGGCGTAGGCGCGCAGGGCCTCCGCCATATCCTCCGGGCTTCCTGCCAGAGGCGTCACGTGTTCTGCTGGATCAGCCTCGCGGCGGCCGGTGGCTCCGGGCAGCCGAACCAGGACCGCCACCGTCCGCTCCACCTCGCCCGGCTTGCGTCCGGCCGTGGTGCAGGCGGCGTCGACCTTGGCTCTCAGCGGCCCGACGCCCTCGGGCCTATTTCCCGTCCAGCTGTACCACGCATTCCAACTGTCCACGTAGGGGATGGTCAGCGCCAGCATGCGCTCGCCGATGGACCCGACCATCAACGGTGGTCCGCCGGGACGCGGCCGTGGCACGAGCTCGCAATCGCGCGCCGAGTAAAACTCGCCGGCGAAGTCGACTTTGCCGTCTCGCAGAAGCGATCGAATGATGGTGAAGGCTTCGGCGAATCGTGCCACGCGCCGGTCGAAGGGAAAGCCGTAGGCACGATATTCCGTCTCGTTCCAGCCGGCCCCCAGTCCGAGGATCAGGCGTCCGCCGCTGATCTCATCGACCGTTCCGGCCAGCTTGGCGAGCATCGTCGGATTGTGAAAGCTGGTGCAGGCGACGAGTGGCCCAATCGCGATCCGGCTGGTCGCGGCGGCGATGGCGGCCAGCGTCGTCCACGCCTCCCACGGACCTCGGGCACCGTTGACCTCGTCACGATAGAGAAGGTGGTCGCCCACCCACACCGAATCGAAACCGACCTGCTCGCCCAGCCGGGTCATGGCGACGATTTCCGGCCAGCGGACTAACCGCTCCACCTCGGGCAGCTGGAAGCCGACCTTGAGCGGGCGCGTGGGATTAGGCCTGTTTGACCTGGTAGGACTCGATGACGTCGCCTTCCTGGAAGTCCTGATAGCCGTCGATCCGGATGCCGCATTCCAACCCGGCGACGACTTCCTTGACGTCATCCTTGAAGCGCTTCAGACCGGTGATCTGGCCCTCGTGGATCGGCTTGTTGTCGCGCAGCAGCTTCGCGGTCGAGCCGCTCGTGATCTTGCCTTCCTGGACCCGCGAGCCGGCGATGATGCCCAGCTTGGGGATCTTGATTGGGGTAAGGACCTCGGCGCGGCCTTCCCAGATCTGGACGAAGGTCGGCTCGTAGAGACCCTTGATGGCGCGCTCGATGTCGTTGGTGACGTTGTAGACCACGTCGTAGCTGCGGATGTCGACCTTCTCCCGCTCGGCGGCTTTCTGGCCCAGCGCATCCGGCTTGACGTTGAAGGCGATGACGAGTGCGTTCGATACGGCGGCCAGCAAGATATCCGATTCGGTGACCGGGCCGACGCCCTCGAAGACGATCTTGATCTGCACCTGCGGGTCCTGGATCTTCAACAGCGAGCCCTTGAGCGCCTCCACCGAGCCGTTGCTGTCGGCCTTGAGCACGAGGTTGAGGTCCTTGACGGCCCCCTTCCCCACCTGGGCCGACAGGTCGGCCAGCGTGACGCGTCGGGTCTGGGCCAGGGTGGCGACGCGATACTGCTCGGCCCGCTGGCCGGCGATCGTGCGCGCCACCTTCTCGCTGGAGACCACCTGGAAGATGTCGCCGGCGGTTGGCACGTCGGGCAGTCCGGTGACGACCGCCGGGGTCGCGGGCCCGGCATCCTTCATCTTGCGGCCGCGGTCGTCGAGCAACGCCCGCACCTTGCCGAAAATGTGCCCGACCACGAGGTTGTCTCCGATGTGCAGCGTGCCGCTCTGCACCAGCACCGTCGCGACCGCGCCCCGACCCTTCTCGAGGTGGGCGTCGATCACGGTACCGGCGGCGAGCTTCGCCGGATTGGCCTTGAGGTCCTGGAGGTCGGCGACCAGCAGGATCATCTCCAGCAATTCCGAGATCCCCGTCTTCTGCTTGGCGGATACAGGCACCATGACGGTCTGGCCGCCCCAGTCCTCAGGGATCAGGCCCTGCTCGGAGAGCCCTTGCTTGACGCGGTCGGGGTTGGCGCCCTCCTTGTCGATCTTGTTGATCGCGACCACGATCGGCACCTGGGCCGCTTTCACGTGTGAGATGGCCTCGATCGTTTGCGGCATGACGCCGTCATCGGCAGCCACGACCAGCACCGCGACGTCGGTCACCTGGGCGCCGCGGGCGCGCATAGCCGTAAACGCCTCGTGGCCCGGGGTGTCCAGGAAGACGATGCGACGTCCGTTCTCCTCGACGACGTAGGCGCCGATGCTCTGGGTGATGCCACCGGCCTCGCCCACCGCGACCTTGGTCTCCCGGATGGCGTCGAGCAGCGAGGTCTTGCCATGGTCGACGTGACCCATGACCGCGACTACCGGCGGACGCGTCTTCAGGTTCTCCGGCGATTCGCCGTCGACGCTGAAGAGCTCAGAGCGGGTCATCAGCTTGACCTGGGTGGCCTCGCCCTCGCCCACGACCTCTTCGGCGATTGCGGAATCCATCGCCATCGGGGTGGCCGTGATGCCGAAGCTGCCTGCGACGAGGTAGGCGGTGTCGAAGTCGATCTGCTGGTTGATGTTGGCCATCACGCCGTTCTTCATCAGCTCTTTGATGATGTCGACGGTCTTGACGTCGAGATACTCGGCCAGCTCCTTGACGGACAGGGTGGGCGGCAGCTCAACCTTGCCCTCCGTAACCTTCGGCTTGGCGTCGGCTGACTGGCCGCCGGGCGCAAACTGGGTGCGCACGGACGCTTCCTGCTCCGGGGTCAGCACCGCCATCGCGTGGCGGGGTGCGTGCCGCTGCGGACGCAGGAAATCCAGGATCTGCCGGGCCTCGACATTGAGGTCACGGGCGAGCTGTTGAACCTTGATACCGCGAGTTGTCGTAGCTATCTGTGGCTTAACCTCCGCAATTCAACTGGCAATAATACGCTGCGCGCCGCCAGCGGGCGCGCCTAGATCAGTATTCCCTGACGGAGCCGCTCCCAATCTTGGGTGGAAGTGTGGAGTTCGAGTGCACGGTCGAGCGCCCGCCGCTTCTCCGCCAGCGCCCAGCAGGCCGGATCCCGACACAGATAGGCGCTTCGACCCGTCACCCGCGCTGGGTCCGCGACGAGCTTGCCGTCGATCACCGCCAGCCGGTGCAGCGACGACCGCGGCTTGACCTGGCGGCAGCCGATGCAGGTACGTTGCGGCTCAGGGCGCAACCGGTGCCTCCCCCGCCGGGGGAGAGCCGGTCGCCCCTTCCGGGCTCGGCTTGATGTCGATCCGCCACCCTGTCAGCTTCGCCGCCAGCCGGGCGTTCTGCCCATCCTTGCCGATCGCCAGCGAGAGCTGGTTTTCCGGCACGTGGGCGGTCGCCGTGCGCGAATCGCGGTCGATCTCCACGCTAAAGACCTGGGCGGGACTGAGCGCATTGGCGACGAGCTGGGCCGGATCGTCCGCCCAGGGGATGATGTCGACCCGCTCCGAACCGAGCTCGCCCACGACGCTCCGGATCCGCACGCCTCGCGGACCGACGCACGCGCCGACCGGGTCGATGCCCTCCTGGTTGGCGGACACCGCCACCTTGGTCCGCACCCCGGGCTCGCGCGCAAGCGCCCGGATGACAACCGCCCCGGAGGACAGCTCGGGGATCTCAAACTCGAGCAAGCGTCGGACCAGCGCCTTGTGAGCGCGGGAGACGAGCACCTGCGCCCCGCGGCTGCGCTTGCGTTCCTCGAGCAGGAGGACCTTCAGGTGCTGCCCGACGCGGATCTGCTCGTCGGGAATCTGTTCCTCCGGCGGCAACACGCCCTCGGCCTTGCCCAGCTCGAGGTAGATGGTGTGGCCGTCTGAGCGCTCGGCGATACGCTCGACGATCCCGCTGAGCATCTCGCCCTTGTGCTCGAGGACGTCCTTGAGGACCTGGTCCTTCTCCGCATCGCGCAGACGTTGGAAGACGACCTGCTTGCTGATCTGGGCGGCCAGCCGCGCAAAGTCTTCGGTGGGGAGCGGGACGTCGACCAGGTCGCCCACCGATGCCGGGCCCAGTTTGGCTGCCTCCTCGAGACTGATCTCCGTTGCCGGATCGGCCACCGTGTCGACCACCCGGCGCCGACCGAAGATGGCGATCTGGGCGGTGTCCGGGTCGACGTGCACCCGGATGCTCTCCGGCGGATTGAACGCACGCCGGTACGCGGTGGCCAGCGCCGTCTCCATCAGGCTGAGCAGCGATTGCTTGGAGATGCCCTTCTCTTCCTGGACCTGGTCGAGCGCCTTGAGGAAATCAGACTTGAGCATCAGTGCCGCGACAGGTCGATTGCCAGCCGGGCGGCGACGATATCCGCCAGCGGGATCGCGACCGTTCTCAGATGTTTCCCTTCGCCGAGCTGCAGCTCGATCATGTCGTCGGAAACAGCGGTGAGCCGTCCTTCGGCGACCTGCTCGCTGTCGCCGACGCGGTAGCGAACGTTGGCGCGCCGGCCGATGAAGCGACGGTATTCCTCCAGGTTGCGCAGCGGCCGCTCGGCACCCGGTGAGGAGACCTCGAGGTCATAACGGGTGGGCAACGGATCGGCCTGGTCGAGCAGGGCGCTGAGCGACTTACTGACCCGCTCGCAGTCAGCAAGAGTCACGCCCTCCGGGCGGTCGATCCGGACGCGGAGGGTCATGTAGCCGGCGCTGCCGGAGAGCGCCAGGTCATACAACTCATAACCGAGGAAGCTGAGCGTCGGCATGATCAGTTCCCGGATGCGATCGAGCTGATTCGTGGTTGACGGCGTCACCACTAAAAGAAAAAGGGCCGACGGCCCCCCTCTGCAAGCTTCGTATTCACTTGGTCCTGAGTATACGTCTGTTACCTGGGGTCGAGCCGTCTCCATACGACCAGCAGCGGGCTCGCATTAAAAATCGATGAGTACGTTCCGCTGACGATCCCGATCAGCAGCGCGAGCGTAAAGCCTTTGATGTTTGTCGGCGAGATCAAGAACAACGCGACGAGCACGAAGATGACGGTCATCGAGGTGTTCAGCGATCGGGCGAGCGACTGAATGATGCTGAGGTTCACGTTCTGCTCGAACGTGAGGCGGCTCGCTTGCCGGAGGTTCTCCCGGATCCGGTCGAAGATGACGATCGTGTCATGAACCGAGAAACCGATGACGGTGAGCGCCGCCGTCACGAACAGCGTGTTGATCTCCCCCAGCGGCGAGTTAAAGACCTTGCCGAGGATCGACCAGATGCCGGTGAGGACGAAGACGTCATGCAGCAGCGCGAGGACGGCAGCGATGGCGAACTTGTAGTTGAACCGGATGCTCAGGTAGATGACGATCAGGATGGAGGCGATCACGACCAGCCCGCCGGCTCCCACCACCAGCTCGCGGGCAATCGTCGGTCCGACCTGGGCGTAGCTCGACCGAGATGGATCGAGCGGGAATTTCTTGGCGAGGTCGGCGCGGATGGTGGTCTCCTGCGCCGACGCAAGCGGCTTCGTCGTGACCAGCACGCCGTCCGGACCGGCCTGCTGCACGATGGCCTCCACGTTGAAGGTGTCCATTTCTTTCTGGACCGCCGACGCCTGCACCGGCTGCGTGAAGGCCAGGTTGTACTGGTCGCCCCCGGCGAAGTCGATGCCGAGACGAAAGCCGAGGAAGGCCATCGACACGATCCCCGGCAGGATGATCGCCAGCGACAGCAGGAAGTACCAGTTGCGGCGCCCGACGATGTTCATCGGGTTCTCAGGCCGCCTTCGGCGCCTGCACGCCGTAAAGCGCCAGCCGGCGGGCCGGCCGTAGCCCGGCCAGGATCTGCAGGAATTGCTGCGTGGTGACGATGGCCGAGAACATGCTCACCCCGACACCGATCGCCAGGGTGATCGCAAAGCCCTTGATCAGCGGGGCGCCGAAGAAATAGAGGACGAAACAGGTGATCAGCGTCGAGATATTCGAGTCCCGGATCGCAGGCCACGCACGGTGCACACCGGCTTCCATCGCGGCCCCCAACGTTCGACCGGCACGTAGCTCCTCCTTGAGGCGCTCGAAAATGAGCACATTGGCATCGACCGCCATACCTATCGAGAGGATGAAGCCCGCGAGCCCCGCCAGCGTCAGCGTGACGCCGAACAGCTTGAAGATTGCCAACGCGATCGCAGCGTAGATGAGCAGCGCGATGCTGGCGACCAGGCCCGGCAGCCGGTAGTAGAGGAGCATGAAGAGGATGACGATAGAAAGTCCAAACGCCCCGGCCAGCAGGCTCAGCTTGACCGTGGTGGCGCCCAGCGTGGCGCCGACTTCGGTGGCGGACGCGAGGGTGATCGTGCCCGGAAGGGAGCCCGAGTTCAGCTGGATGGCCAACGCCTGCGCGCTAGCCGCGGTGAAGCCGCCAGTGATGATCGCGCTCCCTCCGCAGATCTCGCTGATGACGTTGGCGTCCTCGACCAGGTCCTTGTCGATGAAGATGGCGAGCTTGTTCTGCGGATCACCTTGCGGGTGGGTGACGCGATCGCGGGTGAAGGCACAGAATAGGTCGCTTCCCTTGGAATTGAAGGAGATCGTGACATCCGGCAAGTTGGTGTTGGGATCGGTCGAGCGGCTGGCGTTCGTGATCATGCTGCCGTCGATCTGGGTGAAGACCGGTTTGTAGCCGGGATATTTCTGCGCGTCCTTGGGGTTGAGTTCCTGGAGGGTCGCGGCATCAGACGTCCCAGGCTCCCATTTCCAGATCGTCAGGTACGACGTCTTGCCGAGGATCTGTTTCGCCTGCTCCAGGTCGACGCCGGGCAGCTCGACGATGATTCGGTTGGCGCCCTCGGGCCGAACCACCGACTCGGCGTAGCCGCTGCTGTTGACGCGCCGCTCGATGATGGCGACGGCAACGTCGCGGGCCTCTGTAATCGACGTGCCGGACCGGACCTTCGTGATTTCCAGTTCGAGATGTGTTCCGCCTTGTAGGTCGAGGCCCTTATGGACGAAGATCTGCTGCTCGAAGCCAAGGAACGGGATGGAGAGCGTCGGGACGCCACGGATCGGGCCCGTCAGCGGCTGATTGGTCGCCACCCGGTAGACGTACGCGAACCCGTCGATGAAGAGGGCAAGTACGGCAATGACGCCAATCAGAGCCAGGAGTCGACGATCGACGCGCATGCGAGGGAAAGTATAGGTGAGCCCCGATGAGAAACTTTTAAGGCGTGAATACGGCGCGGGCTCAGCGGCTGAGCCGGGTGAGTTTCCCCGGGATCGTCCCGGCGTTGAGCCCATCCGCCAGCTGTTCGGCGTCGGTCACGGTGAAGGTCCCGATATCTGGCACGAGCAGCATGGCGCCTTTCGTAATCTCCCCGGAGATGTCCGCATCCTCGAAGAGCCTGCGGTCGATGAAGACCGCGAGCTTGTTGTCGACGGTATCGTAGGTTTGCGCCGCCCGGTCGCGCGTGACCAGGTCGAGCAACTCGGCCCCATCCGGATCGAAGGGTACGATCACCCCCGGTCCGGGCGGCCGGGTCGCCTGACCGACGGTGGCGTGGATGAGCATCGTGCCATCGATTCCCGTGAAGACCGGCTTATAGCCCGGGTGGTACTGCGCGGCTAACGGGCCGAGCTGGCTCTGGGAGGCCTCGTCGACCTGGCCTGGCACCCATTTCCAGATGGTGAGGTTGACGCCATCGGCCTCGACGATCGCCGCGACCTGGGCCGGCGTCGCATGCGCGACGCGGACGTCGATCACATCGGCAGCGGCGCCCGGGTCAACGCGATTCACCAGCCGATGGCTGGCCAATCGTCGGGTGATCACGCGCATGGCGATCTCTCGGGCCTGCGCCGTCGTCATCGTCGACGGCACGCCGGACAAGCGATACGAGACCACCGTCGTGGTGGGCGCGGCCGGACCCAGCGCGAGCCCGGAGAGACGCGCGACGCCGATACCGAGGCCGGCGGCGACGACAACACCGGCCGCGGCCAATAACCAGGATCGACCTGGACGCATGATCGTGTAGCGACGACTCGGTTAAGACCTTGCGCTGTCAGGGAAGCGGCGCGAGAGCCCATTGGTCACGCAGCGTGGCCATGATCTGGGCCAAACGACCGCTGCCGATCGCCTGCCGAGTCTCACCGACAAGCCGCACCAGCATGCGGAGGTTATGGATCGAGGCCAGCCGGTGGCCGAGAATTTCGCCCGCCATGAAGAGGTGACGGAGATAGGCGCGGGAGAAGCGCGCGCAGGTGTAGCAGTCGCAGCCCTCATCCAGCGGGCCGGCATCCTCGATGAACCGCCGGTTGCGGAGGTTGATCCGGCCTCCCCGGGTCAGGATCGATCCGTTCCGCGCGATGCGCGTGGGCAGCACGCAGTCGAACATGTCGATGCCGCGCGCGATCGCCTCTACGAGATCCTCCGGTGTGCCCACGCCCATCAGGTAGCGCGGACGCTCGCGCGGCAGGATCGCCGTCTGCAGAGACAGGAGCCGATACGTGACGCCCTTCGGTTCCCCCAGGCTGAGCCCTCCGACGCCGAAGCCGTCAAACGGAAGTCCCATGAGGACCTCCGCGCTTTCCCGGCGAAGCTGCTCATCGAATCCGCCCTGCACGATCCCGAAGCGCAACTGCCCCGCGGCGGGCTGACTCTCGAGGCAGCGGGCCGCCCATTGGTGCGTGCGCTCCATCGCGGCCTTTGTGGTCGCCGCCGTGGCCGGCCAGGAGACCGGCTGGTCGAAAGCCATGGCGATGTCGGACCCGAGCTGGCGCTGGATTGCCATCACCGACTCGGGCGTGAAGTGCTGCTCGCTGCCATCCAGGTGCGATCGGAAGGTGGCGCCTTCATCGCTGACCTTGACCAGGTGGTCGAGACTGAACACCTGGAAGCCACCGCTGTCGGTCAGGATCGGACCGTCCCAACCCATGAACTTGTGCAGGCCACCAAGCCGCGCAATGCGTTCCCCACCGGGCCGCAGTGCCAGGTGATAGGTGTTGCTGAGCAGGACCTGCGCGCCCAGCGCGCGGACCTCATCGGGGCTGAGCGCCTTGACCGTCGCCTGCGTCCCGACCGGCATGAAGGCGGGCGTATCGATCATCCCGTGGGCGGTCGTCAGCCGTCCGCGCCGGGCCCCATCCTCCTCCGCCAGCAGCTCGAAGCTCATCGGAAACTCTCGATGAACATGCAATCCCCGAAGCTGTAAAACCGGTAGTTCTCGCGGATTGCCTCCGCGTACGCGGCGAGGATCCGCTCGCGGCCGGCGAAGGCGCTGACCAGCATCAGCAGCGTGCTCTTCGGCAGGTGGAAATTGGTGAGCATCGCGTCGACGACCTGGAACCGGTAGCCAGGCATGATGAACAGCCCCGTCCACCCCTCCCCCGCCGCCACGCCGCTATCTGTCGCGGCACTTTCCAGGACGCGGACGCTGGTCGTCCCGACCGCCACGATCCGCTTGCCACGTCGGCGGGTCTCGACGATGGCGTCGGCACTTCCATCATCGATCCGGTACCACTCGCGGTGGATCCGGTGCGTTGCCGGATCGTCGACCCGCACCGGGCGAAAGGTGTCGAGACCGACGTGCAGCGTGACGAATGCGATCCCCACGCCCCGCTCACGGACGGCGCTCAATAGCTCCGGTGTGAAGTGCAGGCCGGCCGTGGGCGCCGCGGCCGACCCTTCCTCGCGCGCGTAGATGGTCTGATAGCGTTCGCGATCGTCGAGCCGCGCTTTGATGTAGGGCGGCGTCGGCATCTGCCCGATCCGCCGAACTTCAGCTACTGGATCCGCCACCCCGTTCAGGCGGACTGTGGCCGTCTCATCGTTGCGCTCTTCGATCGAAACCACCAGCGCTGAGCTCTCGAACTGCACGCGCGATCCGGGCTCGAGGCGACGCCCGGGCCGAATAAGCGCCTCCCAGCGGTGCCGATCCCCGTCGAGCGGACGAAGCAGCAGGACCTCGGCCTCTCCCCTATCCGCGCGCCGGCCGATCAGCCGCGCCGGCAACACGCGGCTGTCGTTGAGCACCAGCAGGTCACCGGGCTCGAGGTACCGCGGCAGCTCCCTGACCGTTGAATGCGTCACCGCGCCCGCGCGTGGAGCCAGGACCAGCATGCGCGCGGCATCGCGCCGCTCCGGTGGATGCTGGGCGATCAGCTCGGGTGGCAGCTCGTAATCGAAGTCCGCAGTTCTCAGAAGAGTCGAGGCTGCTCGCCGCTGCTCGCCTTGACCAGGCCGAGGTGGTCGTAGGCCAGCTTGGTCGCGACCCGGCCCCGAGGTGTGCGCGCCAGAAAGCCGAGCTGCATCAGGAACGGTTCGTAGACATCCTCCACCGTCTCGGGATCCTCGGACACCGAGACCGCGATGGTGTCGAGGCCGACCGGCCCCCCCTCGTACTTCTCGACGATGGTGCGCAGGATCCGCCGGTCGATCACGTCCAGACCCAGCTCGTCGACCTCGAGCATGGAGAGGGCGTCCAGCGCGATTCGCTCGTCGATGCTGCCCTGCGCCCGCACCTGGGCAAAGTCACGGACCCGCCGCAGCAGGCGGTTGGCGACCCGAGGCGTGCCGCGCGCGCGGCTGGCGATGATGCGAGCCCCTGCGTCGTCGATCGCGACCTTCAGCAACCGTGCGGAGCGGATGACCATCGCAAATAATTCGTCGACAGCGTAGAAATAGAGCGGATAGACGGCACCGAACCGGTCTCGGAGCGGGGCCGACAGCATCCCCTGCCGGGTGGTGGCGCCGATCACCGTGAAGCGCGGCAACTGGAGCCTGAACGTCTGGGCGCCTGCCCCCTTGCCGCTGACGAAATCGAACTTGAAGTCCTCCATCGCCGGGTAGAGCGACTCCTCGACCGGCCGGGCGAGCCGGTGGATCTCGTCGACGAAAAAGATGTCGCGATCCTCCAGGTTGGTGAGGATCGAGGCCAGCGCTCCCTGGTGCTCGATCGCTGGGCCGGACGTGGTCCGGATGTTGACCCCCATCTCGTTGGCCATGATGTTGGCGAGCGTCGTCTTGCCCAGTCCCGGCGGTCCCGCGATCAGGATGTGCTCGATCGGCTCGTTGCGGCCGCGCGCCGCGCTGATCAGGATCTCCAGGTTCGCCTTGACCCCTTCCTGTCCGATGAACTCGGCGAGGCGCTTCGGGCGGAGACTCCATTCGAATTCCTTGTCTTCGTTGCGCTCTTCGGCGGTGATGATCCGCTCGCTCATCCGCGGTCTAGCCCCTTGAGCGCGACGGTTACCAGCTGTTCGACCGAATGGTTACCGCCGTTGCCGCCGGTCGCCTTTCGCACCGCTTCCTTGGCTTCGGCGGGTGTGTAGCCGAGGCCCGTGAGGACCACCAGGGCCTGCGCGACCGGGTCGGGGCCCCCCGACGCGGGCGCCGCGGCCTCCTCGCCGAAGATCTCGTCCTTGAGCTTGCCCTTCAACTCGAGCACCACCCGGGCCGCTGTCTTCGGGCCGATCCCGGGCACGGTCGCCAGCAATGCCGCGTCTTCCTGAAGGATGGCCCGCTTGAGGACGCGGAGCTCAGCCCGGCTGAGGATTGCCAGTGCGGCCTTCGGGCCGATGCCCTTGACGGAGAGCAGTAGTTTGAAGAAGGTCAGCTCCTCCTGGCTGAGGAAGCCGAAGAGGCCGAGCGCGTCTTCGCGCACATACGTGTGGGTGTAGAGGCGCGCCCGCTCGCCGGCGCGCGGCAGTTCGGCCAGGGTGCGGGTCCCAACGGTCACCAGGTAGCCCACACCGTGGACGTCCACGATCACCGAGTCGGACCCTCGCTGGGCCAGGATGCCCTCGAGGGTCGCGATCAAGCGCGAACGCTCGCGGGCGCCCGGCTGATGATGGTGCGCAGCCGGCCGCTGTGGTGATGGCAGATGGCTATCGCCAGCGCGTCGATTGCGTCATCCGAGCGGGGCAACTCGCGGGTGGCGAGCAGCGATTGGACCATCTTCAGCATCTGGCCCTTGGTGGCCGCCCCGTAGCCGGTCACCGAGAGCTTGACCTGGTTTGGGCTGTACTCGTGCACGTCGGCCCCGGTTTCGACGGCGCACAGGAGGGCGACGCCCCGTGCCTGGCCGACCGCCATCGCGGTGCGCACGTTCTTGCTGAAGAACAGCTCCTCGAAGGCGGCGGCCTGCGGATGCAACTCCGCGATCAGCGCGCGTAGTTGGGCAGCGAGGATTGCCAGCCGTTTCGGCTCCGAGAGGTTGGCGGGGGTTTTGAGCGTGCCGCAGGTGACCATCGTCAGGCGCCCGTTCTGGCGGCGAACCGCGCCGTAGCCGGTATCGGCGAGCCCCGGATCGACACCCAGAACGAGGAGGCCGTCGCTCGCGGTGACGCTAGACACGTTCGCTGATGCGCTCCATGACGTCGGCTGGAACATCCATGTTCGAGTAAACCGACTGCACGTCATCGTGCTCTTCGAGGGCGTCCAGCAACTTGAGGATGGACGGAGCCGTCGTCTCGTTCAGTGGGATGAGCTGCGAGGCGTTCATCGTGACTTCGGCGGACTCGATCTTGTACCCCCTCTTCTTCAATCCCTGCTGGACCGCCTCGAGTTTGGGGGGGTCGGTGACGACGTCGACCGTCTTGCCGTCGACGCGCGCGTCGCTGGCGCCTAACTCGATCGCTTCCAATCCGACCTCATCCGGGTCGCGGCTACCGGCGTCGACGACGATCTGCCCCTGCCGCGTGAACATCCAGGCCACGCTGCCCGTGGTGCCCAGGTTGCCGCCGGCCCGGCTGAAGAGGTTCCGAACCTCACCGCTGGTGCGGTTTCGGTTGTCGGTCAGCGTGTCCACGATGATGGCCACGCCGTGTGGACCGTAGCCCTCGAAACGAAGCTCCTCGAGCGCGGCGCCGCCTAACTCACCAGTGCCCCGTTGGACGGAACGCTTGATGTTCTCCTGCGGCATGTTGACGTCGCGGGCCTTCTCCATTGCCAGCCGCAGCCGGTAGTTCCCGTCCGGGTTCCCTCCGCCCTCCCGCGCGGCGAGCGTGATTTCCCGGGCCACCTTGGTGAACTGCTGCCCTTTCTTGGCGTCGGTGAGGGCCTTCTTGTGCTTGATCGACGACCACTTGGAATGTCCTGACATTTTCTCCCCGGCAGGAATTTTACCCCAGCTTCAGACGCGCGACTCGATGCAGTCCGCGTTGCAAGACCATGCCGTCGGCCGGCTCGATTTTGTCCTCCGCGGAGTTGACCGGCTGGCCGTTGACGCTGAGGCCTTTCTGACCGGCGAGGCGTCTCGCCTCGCTCTTGCTGCTGACCAGTCGCGCGTCGAGGAAGAGCTGCGCGATCGAGCGCGGACCGGCCGCCACCTCGACCGTCGGCGGTCCCGCCGTTACGAATCCGCCGGACTCGCCCCGATACTCGCTGGGGATCGCGTCGGGATGAAACTGGCGGACGATCCGCTCCGCCAGCCGTTGCTTGACGTCGCGCGGATTCTCGCCCTCCCGGAGCGCGCGCTCCTCGGCGGCCAACTGCTCGGGCGCAATATCGGTCGCCAGCTGGAAATAACGCAAGATCAGCTGATCGGGCACGCTCATCGCCTTGCGGTAGATCACGGCGGGCGGCTCGTCGATCCCGATGTAGTTGTCGAGGCTCTTGCTCATCTTCTGGACGCCGTCGAGGCCTTCCAGCAGCGGCATCGTTTGAATATCCTGCGGCGGCTGAGCGTAGGCCTCCTGGATGTCGCGCCCGACCAAGAGGTTGAAGGTCTGATCGGTGCCGCCCAGCTCGAGGTCTGATTTGACGGCCACCGAGTCGTAGGCCTGCAGCAGCGGGTAGAGCAGCTCGTGCATGCCGATCGGCCGGCCCTCTTTGGTGCGCTTCGCGAAGTCCTCCCGGGCCAGCATTCGCGCCACCGTGTACCGGCTCGTCAGTTGCACCACGTTTTCGAGGTGCATCTTGTCGAACCACTCGGACTGAAAGCGGACCTCCGTCTGGCCTTCATCGAGAATCTTCCAGGCCTGGTCGAGGTAGGTCGTCGCCGCGGCATTGACCTCCTCTTTCGTCAATTGCGGCCGGGTGATGTTCTGGCCGGAGGGGTCACCAATCCTCGCGGTCCAGTCGCCGATGATGAGGACCGCCGTGTGTTCGTGGTCCTGGTAGCGGCGCAGCGCGCGCAAGACGACGGTGTGGCCGAGGTGGATATCGGGCTTCGTCGGGTCCAATCCCAGCTTGACCCGCAACCTGTCGCCGCGCTCGATGCGGCTCTTCAGGTGTTCACGGTTGATGATCTCCACCGCGCCCGTGGTGACTGCATCCCAGGGGCCGTGATCAAGGTTTTGTCGTTTCTTCATCGTTCCGTCACGGTTTCTAGACGCGAGTATATAGGCGCTCGGCGAGATCCTCTGTGCTTTTTTGACGAACTCAACCGTTATAGACGCGGTGTCCGAAGCCAAGCACCGGTCAGCTCGACGCGCCGCCATCCGCGTGCTCACCATCAGCCTGCTGTCGCGGCGGCGCCGGGCCGCCGGGCACAAGATCATCATCATCGGGCTCACCCTGGTCGGCCTCCTCAGCCTCGGCGGAGGCGCCGAAGCGGTCGACAAATACCAGACTTATACGGCCGACCTTCCCAATCCCAGCTCGCTCAATGCCAAGGAGCTGTCGCAGGCGACCAAGATCTATGACCGCAACGGCGTGCTGCTCTACGTCAAGCACACCGACGGCGTCGTCCGCACCGTCATCCCGCTGTCGGCGATCTCTCCGCACCTGATCGACGCCACCATCGCGCTCGAGGACCGCCAGTTCTACACCCACAACGGCATCGACATCCGTCGAATCGTCGCGGCGGCCATTGCCGACGTCACCCACCAGCGCGTCGAGCAAGGGGCGAGCACGATCACCCAGCAATTGGTCAAGCGCATGTTCGTCGGCGATGACCGCTCGTTGGAGCGAAAGGTGCGCGAGATCGTGCTGGCGCTGGAGGTCGAGCGTCGATTCTCCAAGAACGACATCCTCACGCTCTACCTCAACCAGATCTTTTACGGCCACTCGGCGTACGGCGCCGAGGCGGCGGCCCAGACCTACTTCGCCAAGTCCGCCAAAGACCTCGACATCGCCGAGGCTGCGATGCTGGCCGCGATCCCGAATGCCCCTTCGGGACTGGATCCATATAACGCCGCCACCGCGGCCAACGCGAAGGCACGGCAGGAGCTCGTCCTTCGCGACATGCTCCGCGACCACTACATCAGCCAGGCCGAGTACGACAAGTCGGTCAAGGAGCAACTCAAATACCAGGACGGCAGCATCGAGAAGGGCCTCAAGGCGCCGTGGTTCGTGGACTACGTGCTTCGCCAGCTCAGCAAGCAGTACGGTGAGGCAGTGGTCGCCGGCGGCGGCCTGCGAGTCACGACCACCCTCGACTACGGCGTGCAGATGTCGGCCGAAGCCGCCGTGACCAACAACGTCAACCGCGCCGACCTGCGGGCGCGCAACGTCAACAACGGCGCGGCCGAGGTCATCGACCCCAATACCGGCCAGGTGCTGGCCATGGTCGGCAGCGCCAACTATTACGACCAGGCGATCGGCGGCCAGTACAACGTCATCGCCGACGGCGACGGCCGCCAGCCGGGCTCGTCCTTCAAGATCTACGTGTACGCGACAGCCCTGGCCAACGGTTACGCGCCGTCGAACCTGATCCTCGACAAGCAGGGCAAGATCGACGGCCACCCCTTCGTGGACTGGGACCATCGCGATGAGGGTGGCATCACGATTCGGCGGGCGCTCTCGGAATCGCGCAACATCCCTGCCATCAACCTGCTGAAGCAACTGGGCTACGACCGCGTCTTCCAGACCGCCCGGATGATGGGCCTGACCAGCGCTAACCTGACCCCCGAACGTGGACTCGCCCAGGCGATCGGCGCCAGTGAAGTCCTGCCGATGCAGCACTTCAACGCCTACGGCGTCCTGGCGTCAGGCGGGATCTACCACGACCCCACGGTCATTCTCAAAGTTGTCGACAGCCAGGGAAAGACGCTCCAGGAATGGAAGCCGGGCCCCGGCGTTCGCGTGCTGCCCGCGCAGGTCACCTACATGATCAGTGACATCCTCCGGCCGGTCGGCGCCGCCCTGAACATCAAGCGGCCCTTCGCATCCAAGACCGGGACCACCGAGGCCTGGCACGACTCCTGGCTGATCGGCTACAACCCGGACATCGTAATCGGCGCCTGGATGGGCCACACCTGTGCCGGTGGCTGCCCCGCCAATGTCAACTCCAACCTCAACGTCGTGTGGGGCGTGCAGGGCGCCGGCCTGATCTTCCGCGACATCTTCAACGCCTACGAAGCCAATAAGCCGGTGCGCGACTTCCCCGTTCCCGATGGCCTCAAGAAGGTCACGGTGTGCCAGGCCAGCGGCTTGCTGGCTACCCCGAACTGCGCCGGCCAGACCCTCACCGACTGGTTCACCGCCGGCACCGCTCCCACCCGGCCAGATGACTGGTACCACCCGATCCGGGTCTGCACCAGCGACGGGCTGCTGGCCACCCCTGATATTCCAGCCAGCCTGACAACGGTGAAAACCTTCGTCGTCTATCCACCCGGCTACCCGGACGAGATGAAGGACAAGAACAGCCCGCAGCCGCCCACTCAGAATTGCCAGCTGTTTACGGAGACCATCCCGCCCACGCTGACGCTCTCCCAGGCGCCGCAGGCCAACGGCAGCGTCCTGGTGACGGCCACGGCCACCGATGATGAGGCAATCAAGGAAGTCGATTTCTTCCTCGATGGGGCCAGCAAGCCGGTCCGGTTGGCCCAGGGCCCCTACACCTTCCTGGTCAAGGGCGCCTCGGGCAGCACCCACACGCTCAACGTCCAGGCCTACGACTACAACCCGGCCAACGCGCCGGCGGCGCAAACGATCACCGTCACCCTCCCCTAGTTATTTCCCTCCCCCTATGGGGGAGGGCAGATCAGCGAGCCCCGATGTGGAAAGGCGAGCGCGTCGGTAAGGGCCCGACACCGACCGGCTGCCAATCACAGAAAAGCGAAAGGGCAGGTCCGTGGCACGCGAGATGCCGATCCGACGCGAGACCGCTACCTCATGATCCGAGACCGGAGCCCCGGCCGCCAGGCCTAGCGGCCCGCGCGTGAAGTCTCGGCCATTGTCCTTTAGGTCGAGCTCGAAGCCTCGCCCGATCTTGCCGGGCCCGCTGAGCAAGCGGACCTCCGGTCCGTCGTCGCCATGCCGCCGAATGATCTCCACGCCGGAGAGCGGCTCGAGCGATCGCAGCAGCACCGCGCCGGCGACGCCGGGGGCGTCCGCGGTCACGTTGAGGCAGTAGTGCACGCCATAGCTGAAGTAGACGTACGCGTGACCGGCCGCGCCAAACATCACGGCATTGCGGGCGGTTCGGCCGCGAAACGCATGCGACGCCGGATCGGCCTGACCCGTGTAAGCCTCGGTCTCGACGATGCGGCCGGCCAGCAGGCCGTTGGGCGTGCGATAGAAGAGGATGCGGCCCAGGAGGTCCCGCGCCACCGTGACCGGATCTCTGGAGAAGAACGCTCGCGTGAGTCGCGGCGACGTCAAAGCCACGTCTGATTGCTTAGCAGATGGGACGCCGCCCGAGCGCTAGTGGCTGACCAGCTGGGTGAAGTAGCTGCTGATGCTGCTCGGCAGGACCAGCGAGAAGATCGTGCGAGTGATTGGTTCCAGCCCGTAAAAGTGGGGCGCCAGCAGCGAGTAATTGAACCACTCCTGCGCCGTCACAAACGCGGGCGGGGCCGCGTAGCCACTGGGCATTTTGGCGTTGACCACGCCGACGCCGATGATCAGGATCACCGTGATCTCAAGGGCGCCGACGACCGCGCCGGTCAGTCGGTCGAAGGCGGGCGCGATCAGCTGGTCAAGGTAGCGCTGGTAGACGGCGCCGAGAACCTCGAACAAGAGGATGGCAAAGGTCACGATCACCGTGTAGGTGATGACGTGCGCCCAGATCGCCGAAGTGATGCCAAAGGTGTTGGCGATGTAAGACGAGGTGTTCGCGCTGGTCAGGGTGGCGGCGCCCACCCCGGCGAAGAGACCGGCGAAGGCGACGATACGCCGGACCAGGCCAAACGCCCACCCGAGGCCGATGTTGGCCAGCAGGATGATGACGATGATCAGATCCAGGAAATCCATCAGGAGCGGACCTCCGCCTTAAATCGCTGCTGCAGGCCCTCGATGATGCGTTGCTGCAGGGCTAAAACTTCCTCATTGGTCAAGGTGCGATCGTCGGCCTGGTACTGCAGGCGGAACGAAAGGCTACGGGCCCCAGCCCCCAGCTGCGGCCCCTGGTATTCGCTCACCATAGAGATCTCCCGCAACGTGTAACCGCCTAGCTCGCGGATAACTTGCACGACCTCCTGGCCCGCGATCTTGCCTCGTATGACGACCGTAAGGTCCCGTCGCACTCCCGGGAAGCGCGGCAGCGGCCGGGCCTGCGGCGTCCGCTGACCGTCGGCGCTAAACCGGTCGAAAAGGACCTCGGCGACCACCGCTCGCCCGGGGAGCCCGAGCTGGGTCGCCACCTCAGGGTGCACCTCGCCAACGATGCCGATCGGCTCTCCCCCATCCAGGATTTCGCCGGTGCGCCCAGGGTGGAACCCGGCAAAGCGGCCGGGATCGGCGCTTGAGAATTCCGCCTGTCTGAAATCGGTCGATGGGAGAACAAAACGATCTCGCACGGTGACGAGCGTTGCCTGAAGGGCGCGCAGTTCGGCCGCCGCGACCTCGGCGCCTCCGGCCGGAACGTGGGCGGCCAGCGCCAGGACCTGCGGCTGGTCGACCGCCTCCCCGTCCACCTTCCAGAAGATGGTGCCCAGCTCGAAGAGCCGGGCCCCTCCCTGGTCCTGACGCGCGTTGAGGGCGAGGGCCTCGAGCAGACCCGGCAGCAGGCTGCGACGAAGCGCGTCGCGATTTTCCGCCATCGGGTTCTTGATCCGGACCAGCGACGGCGCCGCCATGGGCATGGCAATCGCGGGGGTGCCGCTGCCACTGACGAGGCTGCTGGTCACCGCTTCATCCAGCTGATGGCCGGCCAGCACCTCGCGGGCGGTCTCGTCAGCGTCGGCGCGCACGTACAGATCGCGCACCGGAGTACGAGCTCCCGGAAGGGTACTCGGCACCCGGTCGTAACCGTAGATGCGGCCGACCTCCTCAACCAGGTCTTCGGGAATCGAGCAGTCGAGACGGAAGACCGGCGGCTGCGCGCGCAGCCGGCGATCCTTGCGCTCCACCGTGAAACCGAGGCGCTCCAGGATGCTGGCCGCTTCGCCGAGCTCGACCGTGACCCCCAGCACCCGATCGATCCGATCGGCGTCCACTTCGATCGTGGTCAGCTTCAGTGGGCCCGGATACACGTCCGTCGACCTGGTCGCCGTCCCGCCGGCCAACTCCGCGACCAGTGCCGCTGCCCGCTCGATTGCCGGCCGGCTGAGCTCGGGGCTCAATCCTTTTTCGAATCGTGACGAGGCCTCGGTCCGCAGGCCGAGCCGCCGCGCCGTCCGCCGGATCGAGCGCGGCTCCCAGGTCGCGGCCTCCAGGAAGATGTCGGTCGTCCCTGACTCGACGGCGCTGTCGGCGCCACCGATGATGCCGGCGATCCCCTGGGCCCGCTGTGTATCGGCGACGACCATGTCGGTCGGCGTCAGGCGACGCGTCTTGCCGTCGAGGCACGCGATTTCCTCACCGTCACGCGCACGGCGGACCACGATGCGGCCATCCTTGAGGCGCCGGTAGTCGAAGGCGTGCATCGGCTGCCCACTTTCGAGCATCACGTAGTTGGTGATGTCGACGATGTTGCTGATCGGCCGGACGCCGGCGGCGCGCAGCCGAGCCTGCATCCAGGCGGGCGACGCGGCGACGGTGACACCGGTCATCAACCGTCCGTTGAACCGTCGGCATCCGTCGGGGGCGTCAATGCGAACCAGCTCTGGGGCATTGGCCGGCCGCACCTTCGGGATGCTCGGCGGACGCAGAGGCAGGTTGAAGATCGCGCCGACCTCCCGGGCGATCCCCAGATGACAGAGGAGATCGGGGCGGTTCGACTTGATCTCGAGTTCGAGGATGGTGTCGCGCGGATAGAGCGTGCGAAGATCCGCCCCCAACGGCGCCGACGGGTCGAGGATCATGATGCCGGCCGCATCCTCCCCGAGACCGAGCTCGATGGCGGAACAGAGCATGCCGGCGGATTGGACGCCAAGGAATGTCTTGGTGTCGATCCGCCGGTCCCTGAGTCTCGAGCCAGGCAGCGCGTACGGCACACGGTCGCCGAGCTTGAGATTCCAGGCGCCGGTGACGACCTCGGTGGCCACCCGTCCCGTGGTCACGGTGGCGAGCTGGTTCTTGGTCGACCCCGGGAGTGGCCGCAGGCCCTGGACTTCGGCAACCACCACGTTCTCGACGTCGACCTCCTGCTCCAGAATGCGCTCGACCTCGTTGCCGGCCAGCGTCAGCCGATCGGCCAGGGTGTGGACCTCAACCGCGATCTCCACGTACTCCTTGAGCCAGTTCAGAGAAATCCGCATGGAGCCCTAGAACTGCCTGAGAAAGCGCACGTCGTTCTCGAGGAACAGGCGCAGGTCGGAGACGTTGTATTTGAGCATTGCCAGCCGGTCCAACCCGGCGCCGAAGGCGAAACCGGAATAGTGTTCGGGGTCGATGCCGCCGTTGCGCAGCACCTGCGGGTGAACCATGCCGGCGCCCAGGATTTCCAACCAGCCACCCTTGCAGCTTCGGCAGCCGGCGCCGTCGCAGAGGCCACAGGAAACCGCCGCGGCAATGCTCGGTTCCGTGAACGGGAAATGGTCACCGACAATTCGAATGCGCCGGTCGGGACCGAACAGCGAGCGCGCGAAATATTCGATCGTCCCCTTCAAGTCCGAGAGGCGGATATCGTGGTCCACTACGAGGCCCTCGAATTGGTAGAACTGCGACCCGTGCGAGGGGTCGGTGGCATCGCGCCGGTAGACGGCGCCGGGGGCGATGATCCGGATGGGCGGCTTGTGGCTCTGCATGTAGCGGATCTGGACTGGTGAGGTGTGGGTGCGCAGCAGCAACTGGTCCGCGTCGACGTAGAAGCTGTCCATGGTATCCCGGGCGGGATGGTCCTCCGGGATGTTGAGGGCCTCGAAGTTGTGGAACTCATCCTCCACCTGGGGGCCGAGCGCCACCTCGTAGCCGAGCCGCGAGAAGATGGCCTTGACCTCCCGCAAAATCAGCGTCAGGGGATGCAGGTGACCGCGGCGGACCGGGTTGGGCACGAAGCTCACGTCGACCCACTCGGTATCACCCAGCGCCGTGTGGCGTTTTGCTTCCAGCGCAGCCTGGCGCTCCGAGATCCAGCCGAAAATCTCTTCCTTGAGCTGATTCGCCTGGGCCCCGGCAGCGGCCCGCTCCTCGGTCGGTAGACTCCCGAGCTGCCTCAAGATGGCGGTGAGCTCGCCCTTCTTCCCCAGCAGGCCCACGCGCAGGTCCTCGAGCGACTTGTGGTCGGTGGCAGCCTCCACGCGGTCGCGCGCGCTCGCTCTGAGCTGCTCGAGTTCGCCGACGACGCTTTGCTTCATCCGATCAAACCTCCAGACGCGCCCTTTTCATCGATCTCGGAGGCGGCCGGTTTGCGGGAGGCGAGAGCTGAGTGGCGCTAGCTCAGCTCGTGCCGGCCCCGGGCCGGCCCAATAAAGATGAAGCGTTGGACGCGTCGCATGTTGTTCGCCATGTTACGACTTGGGCCCACCCTTGGCGACCGCGACCAACTCACTGAAGGACTGGGCGTCACGAACCGCGAGGTCGGCGAGCATCTTCCGATTGATGTTGACGCCGGCCACCTTGAGCCCGTGCATGAACTGGTTGTAGGGCATGCCCTGGCTGCGCGAGGCGGCATTGATCCTGGCGATCCAGAGCTTGCGCATATCACGCTTGCGGGCCCGACGGTCGCGATAGGCGTACTCGAGCGCGTGCAGCAGGGCCTCGTTCGCCGGCCGGAACAGCGTCCGGTGCGTCATCCGAAAGCCCTTGGCCAGGTTGAGGATCTTCTTGTGGCGCTTGCGGGCTGGGACGCTGCGCTTTATACGTGGCATCTCAGTCCTTGTCCTTCATGTACGGCGCCGACCGCCGCAGACGCCGAGCATCCTTACCGGTCAACACCAGCAGCTTGCTGTACTGGCGCTTGCGCCGAGGGCTCTTGTGGCCCAGCAGGTGGCTCTTTTGCGCGTGCGGGCGCACGATCTTCCCGGTCTTGGTCATCCGGAACCGCTTGGCCGACGCGCGATGGGTACGTAGTTTAGGCATCGGTCGCTCCTTTAACTCTTGGGTGCCTGGGCCCGCGCCGGGGGTTGGGCCGGCGCCGGCGTGTTGGGCGTAGCCGGGGGAGCCGCGGCGCCCGCGGGGGCCAGGATCATGATCATGTTCCGGCCCTCGAGCAGCGGCACCCGCTCCACCGTGCTGATGGTCTTCAGTTCGAGCGCCATCCGGTCCAGCAGCTTCTTGCCGATGTCCTGGTGCACCATCTCGCGGCCGCGGAACATAATCGTCAGCTTGACCTTGTCGCCCTCTTCGAGGAACGACTTGACGGCGTGAAACTTCGTCTGGAAGTCATGCTCGCCGATCTTGGGACGGAGTTTCATTTCTTTGACCTTGATGACGTTGTGCTTGCGGCGCCCATCTTTCTCTTTCTTGATGCTTTCGAATTTGAATTTGCCGTAGTCCATGATCCGAGCCACCGGTGGCTGCGCCTGGGGCGCGACTTCCACCAGGTCCATCTCCCGCTCCACCGCCAGCGCTTTGGCGCGGTCGATGGGAAGGACACCTAACTGCTCATTGCGATCGTCGATAACGCGGACTTCAGCGGCACGGATCTGGTCGTTGATGCGAAGTTCCCTAAATGCCGTGGATCAAGCCTCCTTCGAACATAAAAAAAGATAGCCTCAGGGCTATCTTCGTCCCCTTTACCTCTTTGGCGCGGCCTGGAGGTGAGAGTCGGACAGCCTCTCTTGGCACGCGGGAGTATATCACTACAGCGGAAGTTGCGCCTCGCGCTCGAGCTGGGCCAGGAACTGGTCGACCGTAACGGACACCTGGTCACCGCCTTCACGCCGGCGGATGTTGAGCGTCCCGCCCTCCAGCTCCTTGTCTCCCACCACGGCCATATAGGGGACCTTCTGGAGTTGGGCGTTGCGGATCTTCGCCTGCATCCGCTCCGCCTTGCCGTCGACCTCGACCCGCAGATCTCGATCGCGAAAGCGCTCAGCCAGCTTGGTGACCGCCTCCAAGTGCCGGTCCGCGATCGGAATGAAGACGACCTGTACCGGAGCCAGCCAGACGGGGAAGGCGCCCCCGTAATGCTCGATCAGGTAGGCCATGAAGCGCTCCATCGCTCCGATCGGCGCCCGGTGCAGCATCACCGGCCGCGCCATCGTCTGCTCGGAGGTCACGTACTCGAGCCCAAAACGCTCCGGCAGCAGAAAGTCGATCTGGTTGGTCGAGAGGCTGAACTCGCGGCCGATGGCGTCCTTGATCTGCACATCGAGCTTCGGTCCGTAGAAGGCGGCCTCGCCCGGCGCCTCGACAAACGGATGCCCGGACGCGCGCAGCGCCTCGCGGGCGGCGTCCTGGGCCCGCTGCCAGATCGCCGGGTCGCCCATCCATTTGTTGCTGACCTCATCGCGCAGCGACAGGCGGAAATAGAAATCCTTGATGCCAAAAGCGCGGTAGACCTGGAGGATAAGCTGGATCACGCGCTCAAACTCCACATTCAATTGGTCCGGCCGGCAGAAGATATGGGCGTCGTTGATGGTGAACGCCCGGACCCGGATCAAGCCGGAGACCTCGCCCGATTTCTCGTAGCGATAGACCGTCCCCAGCTCGGCGATCCGCACTGGCAGATCGCGAAAGCTCGACGGCTTGCGCTGAAAGACGCGGATGTGGTGAGGACAGTTCATCGGCCGCAGCTGCCATTCCTCGTCCTCCATCTCGGAGGGCGCATACATCGAGTCGTGGTAGCGCTCGAGGTGGCCGCTGACCTTATAGAGCTCGAGGCGCGCGATGTCGGGGGTCTTGACGTGCTCGTATCCCTGGCGGCGTTCGAGCCGAAGGATGAACTCCTCCAACTGGTGGCGAATGGCCGCCCCCTTCGGGGTCAGCAACGGCAGGCCACGACCGACCATCTCGTCGACCAGGAAGAGGTCGAGCTCCTTGCCCAGCTTGCGATGGTCGCGCTTGGCCGCCTCCTCCAGCATGGTGAGGTGGGCGTCCAGCTCGGCCTGCGTCGGAAACGCCGTACCGTAGATCCGAGTCAGCTGCTGGTTCTTCTCGCTCCCCTTCCAGTAGGCGCCGGCAATCGAGAGCAGGCGGAAGGCGCCCAGTTTGCCGGCGTTCGGCACATGTGGCCCCAGGCAGAGGTCGACGAAGTCACCGGTCCGGTAGAGGCGCGCCGTCGGCTCCGTGACCTTCTCTTCGATCAGCTCGACCTTGAGTGGCTGGTGCAAGCGCTCGAACAAGGCGACGGCTTCGGTCCGAGGCACCTCTTGTTTGACGAAGGGTGTCGCGGCCTTGACGATCTCGTGCATGCGCGCCTCGATCTTGGGCAGCGCCTCAGGGAGCAAGCGATCCTGGAAGGCGAAGTCGTAGTAGAAGCCCTCGTCGGTGGCCGGCCCGATGCCGATCACCGTGCCGGGAAAGAGATCGAGGACCGCCGCCGCCATGACATGCGCCGTCGAATGGCGCAGGGTCTCGAGGTCGTCGCTCATGGCTGTCCGCGCAAAATGGTCAGCCGATTATACGAAGGGACTTGGTGCGCGCTTAAACAGCGCGGAGTCGCTGGAGACCGGCCGGGATATCGTCCCGGCCCAGCGTTCGCTCGTCGAGCGACGCCTCCATGTCGGGGTGGACCTGGAACATGATCGAGAGTTGGTGCGCCAGGGGAACGATCGGCGCGCGCCGGGCCTGGCGTCGAAGACGCTCTTGGCGGACCGGGTCCATGGCGCAGCAGCGAATGCTGCAGTACTTGGCCGTTGTCTTCTTGACCGCGGCCTCGCACCCTGGGCGGGCGCAGATCTTGACCGGAGCGATTTGTTTGAAACCGTGAGCGATCAATCTGTCCTCCTAACTGTCGCGGTCCCTGCCGAGACCCTCTCCCCTGACGCGTTATTGATTATGCTCGCCGCTTGAAGCGTGTCAAGCATCGGCGCTGCTTATCCACATTTTTCGACCGGCGAGAGGATAAGTGGGGGAAAATTATCACGGCGATCAACCGGCGATGAGGTCTTGTAAAGAAGTGTGGCTTCTGCAGGCGCTTTTTGTTGCGCTAGAGCGGCGTCGACGGCACGCGCGGCTTGAGTTTCCCCTCGCGACGCTGCTGAAGAAGATCGTCGGCGAGTTGGGGAAGACCGGCGGCATCATCGACGCCCCGGATCCAGACACTGTCGGCACCGAATCGCTTTGCCCGGCGCGCCTGGTGCGGCAGCGTGGCCAGCGCGATGAGCAGCGGGCGCTCAAAACCGAGCGCGCCGTTGAGCACACCGAAGACGTATGCGGTGTCGGCTTCCCAGATCGCCATGTCGAAGAGGATCACCTGGGGTTTGAGGCGCTCGCAGAGTTGCTGCACGTCCTGGTTCGGGAGCGCGGTCTGGGCGAGGTAACCGGCGCCGGTAAACAGCTCCTGGTAGGCGTTCGCCTGGCGCGGATCGTTCTCGAAGATAACGACGGCGGCAGCGGTGTCGCTATCCGGATCGATGGCCATGGTCGAGCGAAATTATGGCATGCGCCGAAGCCCGTAAGTAAGGGGGCCCTCGTCGCGTTAGCACATTCGATAGCCCTTCGCTCAATCCCCGGGCCGCCCCCGGGGATTTCTTTTTTCAGCGAGTCAGCCACGACCCCAGCCGATCCATATCGAAGTTGCCGCCACTGAGGACGGCGGCCACCGGGCGCTCGATCTCCGCATCGGCCAGCAACACGGCCACTGCGGCCGCCCCGGCCGGCTCGACGACCAGCTTCGCCTGCTGCGCGACGGCCTTGAGCGCCTCGATGATCGCGTCATCGGAGACGGTGCGCATCTGGTCGACGAAGCGCTCGATCAGGCTGAGGTTGAAGGCACGGGTGTAGGGTGCCCCCAGCCCGTCGGCGATCGAGTCCAGACGAGAAGGTGCGACCGGATGCCCGGCGGCTAGGCTCTCGCTCACGACAGGAGCCCCCTCGGGCTCCACACCGATGATCCTGAGGTTCGGCCGCTGCGCTTTGATCGCCACCGCGATGCCGGCGATTAGCCCGCCGCCACCGACCGGGACGATTAGTGTGCGCAAGTCCGGTATCGCGTCCAGTATTTCGAGGCCCACGGTGCCTTGTCCGGCGGCGACCGCGGGATCATCGAAGGGATGCACGAGATGAAGATTGCGTCGCTGCTGTTCCAGCTCGAGCCGCTGCTGCCACTCCGCCAACGGCACCAGCACGATCTCCGCGCCGTAGCGCCGGATCGCCTGCAGCTTGGTCAGCTGCGCGTCCTCCCGAATGACGACCACACACGGAATCTGAAAGGCCTGTGCGGCATAGGCGAGCGCCTGCCCGTGGTTCCCGGCCGAGAGCGTGATCACGCCCCGGTGGCGCTGCTCGGGGGTCAGCTGCAGAACGGCATTGACGGCCCCCCGGACCTTGAAGGAGCCGGTGCGCTGCAGGTTCTCGGCCTTCAGCCAGACGTCCGGCCCCACGAGCGACTCACCCGAAAGCGTCGGGGTCTTCAGAACATAGGGTGCAATGCGGTCCGCGGCGCCTCGCACGTCCGCCAGGGAGAGGGCGCCGGTCTCGACAGCCACCCTTAGACGGTAGCGGGTTTAGGGGAGCCTGGGACCGTGCAACAGGACGTAGTCCAGCAGCTGTGCCAGCCAGCGCCGAAAGCGGGTCGCCCGAGAAGGCATGCCGGTATAACGGGCTGCAGCGCCAGGACTGTCACCTGCCGCGTTTGCGTTCGGTGACCCTGGCAAGGTTGTCGAGCTCGTTTCCGCGGCCCATGACCAGCCGCTCGGTCCAGACCTCGTCGTGCATCGGCTCCATCGTCATGACCACTCGCACGCCGTCGCCGATCGGACTAAGGTCAACGACGGTGAGCTGAAGGTATGGCGCGACACCGGGAACGAAGTCGACGAGTGACTGGTACGCAATACGCCGTGGTGGCACGATCTCGGTGAAGGTCTTCCGCGCTTCCGTGGTGAGCGGCATGCCGGCGCCTTTCATGAACGAGACCTGTTCTGGGGCCGTCGCCGTCATCGTGTAGACCAGTTCACCGCCTAGCCGCAGATCAAGCTTGCTAACGTCGACCTTGAATCCGTCCGGTGCCCACCATGACTCGATCCCTTCACGGGTGGTCCACAGGCGCCACACGTCCTCGTCCGATGTGGGGAACGTGCGCTCGATTCGAATCGTGCCTGCGGCGGTATTGGCCATTTAGCTCCTCCTCTGGGCCGGCCGGCTCAGGACGGAACCGGGTGTGGTGGGCGCAACAGGAGTCGAACCTGTGACCTCTTCCTTGTCATGGAAGCGCTCGTACCAACTGAGCTATGCGCCCGCGTAAGCACGGATTATATCGTCGCTAAAGTGGCTATACCGGCGCCTTGCCGTTGGTCGAGAGCGCCGGCGGTACCAGCGGGCTGCGGCGGCCGGCGACCGCCGAGATCACGCCGCTGGCCATCAGCAGGGCGCCCATCCCGAAGATGACCCGGGTCACACCGAAGAGGTCGGCAAGGCCGCCCGCCACCAAGATCGGGATGGCAACCGCGGCATTGACCACGGTGAACATGGCGCCAAAGATACGGCCGCGCAGTTCGGCCTCGGTCTTTTCCTGGAGGACGGTGAAGGCGGGGATGAAGAGCATGCCGAACTCGACCCCCCCGATGAATCCGAAAACCACCGGGAACCAGACCAGCAACGCCGTCGCTCCCACCTGTTCGAGCAGGTAGGGCACGACCGCGAGCAGCATGAGGGTGAGCCCTGCCGAGAGCAGGCCGCCGATCAACAGCCGGCTGCGACGGTAGTGCTGACCGTACTGGCCAAGATAAAATGCCGCGCCCAGCATGCCGATCACGGCCGGCGCCAGGAAGAGGTAGACGTCGGTGACCTGCAGGCGCAGCACCGTGCTCATGTAACTGGGCGCGAGCACGAAGACCGAGAAGATCACCGCAATCGTCAGGCTCAACTGCACCACCGCGAAGCGGACCAACGGCCTGGCCGCGATGTAGGCAATGCCTTCGCGCAGCTCATAAAGGATGTCGGTCTGCTTGGCGATCGTTTCGTGGGTGCGGGCGTGCAGGTTCGCCTTGACGAGGTAGATCAGCCAGGCGGCGGCCAGAAAGAGCGCGGCGGCGATCCAATACGGCGAGTCTGTGCCCAGGAATCGGACGGCAAGCGTCGAGAGCGGCACCGCAACGAGCAGGGTGACGATCACCGTGCTGGTGAACATCGAGGTGGCGGTCATCAGCTCATCGGCGCCGACGATGAAGGGAATGGACGCCGCCTCGGCCGGGGCGAAGATCTGGCCGACCGCAGCAAAGAGAAAGATGATGACGAAAAGGTGCCAGGTGACATGCTCGAAGTAGGGGGTGACCTGGCTGAGTGGGATGAGCAGGATCAAGCCGCCGCGGATCGCGTTGGTGAAGAACATCAATCGTTTCTTGTCGTGCCGGTCGGCGTACACCCCGGCGAACGGGCTGAGGAAGACCGACGGAAAGGTGTAGGCGAGGAAGAGCGCCGCGCCGTGCGTGCTGGCGTGGCTGATGCTGTAGGTCAGGATCAGCAACGCGAACATCAAGAACTTGTCGGCGAGCTGCGAGGCAACCTGTGCCGACCAGATCAGCCGGAAATCGCGGTTGGCGAGCACCGTCCGAAACCCCGGACGAGGAAGGATGATCTCCCGCGGGTCCACGCTGACCTCGTCTGGTCCCTTCAAGGCGCCTAAATCGTAGCTAGTTGTCAATTGGCGCGCGCATTCTCGAAAAGTCGCCTCCATTCCTCGAGCGTCAAGGTCTCAGCTCGACGCGCCGGATCGATGCCTATAACGCGCAAGCGGGTGCGAGCCTCCGCCCCACTGATGCCTAGTTTTCGCCCGAGCACGAATGGAAGCTGTTTGCGACGGGCCTGGAAGAAAGGTGTGACGAAGTCGAAGAAAGACGGTAAGTCCGAGCGCGGCAAAGCGGGCTCCGCATCCGGGATGATGCGAACCAGCGCCGAGTCGACCTTGGGCTGGGGCAGAAAGGCGGTCCGTGGGACGCGGAGCACCAGCTCCGGCGTGCCGTAGACCCGGACTCCCAGCGTCGCCATGCTCCAGCCGCCAGGCGGCGCCACGAGCCGCTCCGCGACCTCCTGTTGGACCACCAGGTCGATGCGGGCGGGTGGCGTCGGTTGTTCCAGCAGGTGGACAAAGAGCGCCCCCGTCAGGTTGTAGGGAATATTGCCGATCACCCGGTAGGGCGCCGGCAACAGCTCGTCGACCGCGGTCCGCAAGATGCTGCCCTCGACGATCCGGACGTTGGACCGATCGCGCAGGCTGAGCGCGAGCGCTTTGACGGCGGCGGGATCGATCTCCACCCCCACGAGGGCCCGTCCGCGCTCCGCGAGCTCCACCGTCAATGCCCCCAGTCCCGGCCCGACCTCGACGATGCGGTCCTCGGGTTCGACCTGCAGCGCCTCGACCAGCCGCTCGAGCTGCGCGCGATCGGCCAGGAAGTTTTGTCCCCAGCGCCGCAGGTAGCGGACGCCGAAGCGACGGGCGACGCCGCGAATGATCGATGGATCCGCCAGGTCGAGCGGACGTTTTTTAGCCGGCGTGGTTCAACCGAAACAGGTCGATGGCGTTCTGCCGGGTTGCCTTCGCGATCTCGCCGGCGCTAGTGCCGCGTAACGTCGCGATCCGCTCGACCGTCTCCACGATGTAGCGCGGGGCATTCGGCTGCCCGCGACGGCTCTGCGGAGGAAGGAAGGGCGAATCCGTCTCCACCAGCATGTGGTCCAGCGGGATGATACTGGCCGCGCCGACGACGCCGTGGGCGGTGGGATAGGTAACGGTGGCGGCGAACGAAATATAGAAGCCGCGGGCCAGCGCCTCCGCCGCGAAGGCGGAGTTTCCACTGAAGCAATGAAAGACGCCGCTCGTGCCCGGGAATTCGTCGAGGATCGCGAGCAGGTCGGGGAACGCGTCGCGGGTATGCAGCACCACCGGCTTCTCGAGCTCCTGTGCCAGACCGAGCATTTGCCGGAAGACCCCCTGCTGTTCGCGTTTCGGCACCTTGTTGTAATCGGTGAAGTGGTAGTCGAGACCGATCTCTCCCACCGCGACCACGCTCGGGTGGCTGGCCAGCTCTCGCAGCTCGCGCCGCTCACTCGCGGTAATCGGCTCACCAGCGGAGTGCGGATGCCGGCCGATGGTCGTCCGCAGACCGGGAAGGCGCTCGGCTAACTCGAGGCCCCGTCGATTGTCGGAGGCATCGTCACCGATGTTGATCACGGCTTCCACCCCCGCTGCCCGCGCCTCATCGAGGGCCTGCTCCGGGGTCAGCGAATCGCGCAGATAGAGAAGGTGGGCGTGCGAATCGATCAGGCGACCGGCTCCGGCTTTTCGATCCGAGGAAAGAGCACGCCGCCCAGCGAGGTCTGGGTTCGTGGTGCCAGTCTCCCCCACTCGCGGGCTGTGGCCCAGGGCGCCTTCGGGTCCGCCTTGATCTGGGCGGCGACCTTGCCGGCCGTCTCAGGCAGAAAGGGCGCGATCAGGTAACTGGTCAGCCGGATCGCCTCGACCAGGTTGTACATGACCGTCTGCAAACGCTTGCGCTGATCCGACTGCTTGGCGAGCACCCAGGGTGCCGTCTCCTCGATGTACTTGTTGCCACGGTTGATCGCGGCCCAGGTCAGCTCGAGTGCGCCTGAAAAGTCGAGCGCTTTCAGATGCTTGTCCTGGCCTTTCACGGCCCGCTCGAGCGCCGTACGCAATTGCTTGTCCAGCGGCGCCTCGTCGCCATCGGGTGCCGGCACCTTGCCGTCGAAGTAGCGCTGCAGCATGGAGAGGGTGCGATAGACAAAGTTGCCCAGATCGTTGGCCAGGTCGGCATTGAAGCGATCGACCATCGTTTCCCAGCTGATGTCGCCGTCCCGATCAAAGGGGAACTCGCGCACCAGCAGGTAACGGACCGCATCGGCGCCGAAGCGATCGGCGGCCTCGAGCGGATCGATGATGTTGCCCACACTCTTGCTCATCTTCTCGCCGCGCACCGTGATGAAGCCGTGCGCATACACCCGCTTGGGCACCGCCACCCCCGCCGACATCAGCATCGCCGGCCAGTAGAGGCAATGGAAGCGTGTGATGTCCTTGCCGATCACGTGCAGGTCGGCGGGCCACCAGCGCTTGAACATCGCCTCATCGGTGCCGTAGCCGACCCCAGTGACATAGTTCACCAGCGCGTCGCCCCAGACATACACGACGTGCTTGGGGTCGCCCGGGAAGGGGATGCCCCACTTGATGGTCGAGCGCGAAATGCTGAAATCCTGCAGACCGGCGCGCAGCCATCCCATCACCTCGTTGCGACGCGTCTCCGGTTGGATGAACTCGGGGTGCTTGTCGATGTGCTGCTGCAGGCGGTCCTGGTAGCTCGACAGCTTGAAGAAGTAGTTCTCCTCCTTCAGCCACTGCGCCTTGAGCGTCGGATGGATCAGGCAGTATCCATCCCTGAGGTCGGCTTCCTGCTTGAACGATTCGCAGGAAACGCAGTACCACCCTTCGTAGTGGCCTTTGTAGATATCCCCCTTCTCTTGCATCTTCGTGATAAAGGCCTGCACGCCGCGCACGTGGTCCTCGTCTTCGGTGCGGATGAAGCGGTCGTAGGCGATGCTAAAGCGCGCCTCGATCTCGCGATAGAGCTGGGCCATCCGGGCCGTGAACACCTCCGTTGACACCCCTTCTTCCTCGGCGCGCCGCCGGACGTTTTGCGAATGCTCGTCGGTGCCGGTCAGGAAGAAGGTGTCGTCCCCGATCATCCGGTGGTAGCGCGCCAGGACGTCGGTGCCGACCAGCTCGTAGATGAAGCCGAGGTGCGGCGCCGCGTTGGGATAGACGATGGCGGTAGTGACGTAGAACTTACTCATCTCGCGGTTTCCAATCGCTGCCGGCAACAACGACCGTCAGCTCGCCGCGGGGCGGGACCTTTGAGAAGTGCTCGAGGATCGAAGCCGCTGTCCCACGTAGGAATTCTTCGTGGAGCTTGGTGATCTCCCGCGCCACGACCAGCGAGCGTGGGCCGAGGGCGGTCGCCATTATATCCAATGTCTTGAGGATCCGATGGGGCGATTCGAAGAAGAGGAAGGTCCGTTTCGCCTCGGCCGCGTCGCGGATGGTCCGCTCCAGCTCGCCGCGCTTGCGCGGCAAAAAGCCGAGAAACGTGAACTGGTTGGTGGGAAGGCCGGAGCTGATCAGCGCCGCCAGCACCGCCGACGGTCCCGGGATCGGCACCACCGGGTAGCCGGCGGCGACGGCGGCGCTCACCAGGCGCACCCCCGGGTCGGAGAGGGCCGGAGTCCCGGCATCAGAGACCAGGGCAAGGTCGTGCTGTGCCAGGCGCCCGAGAATGGATTGCAGCTGGCGCGCCTCGTTCTTTGCGTGCAGGCTGACCAGCGGCTTGCGCAAACCAAAGTGCGTCAGCAGCTTCACGGTGTGGCGGGTGTCTTCGGCGGCGATCAGCGGCACCGACTCCAGCACATGCAAGGCGCGCAGCGTGATGTCGTCGAGGTTGCCGATCGGCGTGGCGACCAGGTAGAGCGTTCCCAACGTCAGCGGCGGTCCGCTTTAGCGTCCCCAATCGCGTGGATAGCGGAAATCGCGATCGATGGTGCGCGACGACAGCTTGGCGATCACCGGCAGGCGCCGTTTGTACTGGTTCTCACGAACCCGTCGCATGATCTCGGTGATGAATGCCTCGTCGAAACCTTGCCGCTTCAGTTCCTCCTCCGTGTAACGGCGCTCGACGAGGTAGTAGAGCAGCTGATCGATCATCCGGTACTGAAAACCGAGCTCGGTCTCGTCTGACTGCCCGGTCCAGAGATCCGCCGATGGTGCCTTCTGCACGATGGCGGTCGGGACGCCGACCGCGTCGGCCAGCTGCCAGACTTGCGTCTTGTAGAGGTCGCCGATCGGATTGATCGCGCTCGCCATGTCTCCATAGATCGTGCCGTAGCCGAGCAGCAGCTCGGTTTTGTTGCTGGTCCCGATTACGAGCGCTCGCCAGGCCACCGACTGGTCGTAGGCGATCGTCATCCGCTCGCGGGCCATCTTGTTGCCGCGCCGCACCTGGTCGGCCTCGGGAACGCGCGCGAGGTACGCATCGATCTGCGGGGTGATGTCGATCTCGAGATGACGGATTCCGAGCTGGGCAACCACCTCCAGGGCATCCGACCGGCTCTTCGGATCGCTGTCTTTATAGGGGAGGATCAGCGCCTTCACATTGTCCTTGCCGAGCGCCTCGGTCGCAAGGAAGGCGACAAGGCTGGAGTCGACGCCGCCACTCAGGTTCAACACGACACGTTCGAAGCCGACCTTGCGCACCTCGTTCTTGATGAAACCGACCAGGATTCCTCGCACCAACTCCGGGTTGATAGCAAGCGGCGGGAAGACTGGTTCAGTAAGGCTTGCGGGTGCGCTCATGCCAGACCCTGCGCAGCTCGTTGATGGTCAGCTCGAGCCGCTCGTCACGCAGTAACGGATTGGCCAGCCGCTCGCGGCGAACATCGGCGAGGTCGAGGGTGGCGAGCACCAGCGCCTCGTCGGCGTCCTGATGCTGCGCGATGATGTCGCCGTTGGGCCCGATCACCATCGAGCCGCCCCAGAAGTTGGCCCCGTCCTCGAAACCGACGCGATTGCAGTAGAGGAAGAAGGTCGTCAGGAACTGGGCGTAAGTTCGGCACACGAGCGCGTACGACTCCGCCGTTCCCAACCGCTCGTCGGTCGTGATGCCACGACCGGGGCTGGACGACGGGCAGATGATCATGTCCACGCCTTCCAGGCTCAGGATGTAGGCGCTGCTGAGGTGCCAGATGTCTTCGCATACCAGCATCCCCGCGCGACCGAACGGCGTCGCGAAACTGCGGAAACGATCACCCGGCGCAAAGTACCGCTGCTCGTCGAACATGCCGTAGGTTGGCAAATAGACCTTGCGGTGCACGTGCAGGAGCTCGCCCCGGGAAAAGTACAGGCTGGCGTTGAAGTAGCGGTGATCGGGCGACTCGATCACCGCGCCCAGGACCACGTCGAGTTTGGTCGAAAGTGCGGCCAGGTCGCGCATTTCTTTGCTGTCGAGCTGGATCGCGCTGTCCGGCACCAGGTCTTTGAGAAAGTAGCCCGTCAGGCTGAGCTCGGGAAAGACCAGCAAGCTCGCGCCTGTTTCGGCGGCCTGCTCGACCCACTGGCGGTGCCGCTCGAGGTTGCGGCCACGGTCCCCCAGCGCCGGATCGATTTGCGCCAGGGCGACCGACAGGCGACCGTTGTCGCTCATGCCGAAACCGGCGCCGGCAGGCGGACGCCACCGCCCCGCGCCAGCCACTGGACGATGGCCGGCGCCATTTCCGCCGACGACCCGAGATGCACGGCGGCTCGCGGCAACGCATCGAGGAACGCAGGCCCATAGGTCCGGTTCGCGATCCGGTGATCCATCAGGACGACAGCGCCGCGATCGGTCTGCCGGCGGATCAACCGGCCGAAGCCCTGCTTCAGCCGCAGCACCGCCTCGGGCAGCGCCAGCTGACCGAAGGGATCCGCCAGCGTCGCGCTTCGCGCCAGCTGCAACGGGTCGCTCGGAACCCGAAACGGCAGCCGCACGATCACCACGCACGACAGCGCATCGCCGGGCACGTCGATTCCCTCCCAGAAGCTGCTGCTGCCCAGCAGGATGGTGCGCGGACGCTCCTGGAACTGGGCCAGTAGCTGCCGCCGCGTGCCATCGAGGTTCTGCGCCAGCACCGTGAGACCGCTGCGCGCGGTGCGCGTCCGCAACCGGTCGGCCACATCGCGGAGCTGCTGATGCGAGGTGAAGAGCACCAGCGTCCGTCCGCCGATCGCCTCGGCGATCTCGCCCACGACGTCGGTGACCTGGTCGAGGAAGGCCGGATCCGTGAGATCGCGTAAGTCGGTGGGCAGGCAGAGCAGCGCCTGCGAGAGATAGTCGAAGGGCGAGGCGAGCACCATCTCGTGCGTCGCGAGCGCGTCGAGGCCGACCCCGCGCTTGAAGTAGGCAAAGGAATCGGCCACGGCCAGAGTCGCGGAGGTGAAGACCACCGTCTCCTTGCCCTGGAAGGCTCGCGCCTGCAGCTCCCGGCCGGCGGCGGTTGGCGCCCCGTGCAGCACCGGCCGCCCCGAGCGCCGTTCCGTGCCGACCCAGTACAGCCGGTCGGGGCGCGGCCGCAGCAATGCCTGGACGACGAGATCGGCGCGGCCGTGCAGCTGCGCCTTGAACAAGTCGAGCTCGCGTTCGGCATAGGGGCTGGCCTCGAGCGGCAGGCGCGCGCCGGCATCGTCGAGCGCGTCGCGCAGCGCGCCCGCCTGCACGGCCACCCCGCTGGCGAGTGCCGCCAGCTGCGAGATGTCCGAGAGGCTGCGGCTGATCGCGTCAAGGATGACCGGTTCATCGCGCGACGGCCGCACCGGGACCTCCGGCTGCCGCGCCCGGATGATCGCCCTGGCCTCGCGGAAGAAGTCGGTCACCGCCTGGCGGCAATCCGCGGCCGCTGTCCGCACTGCTTCGTCGGGCGGTCCGACCGCCGCCTTAAACCAGGTGATGCTGCCGTCGATGCTTTCCAGTAGCTCTTCCTCCCCCACTCGGACCGTCAGCGCGTCGACCGCGGTCTCCTCGAGCTGGTGGGCCTCATCCACGACCAGGTGCTCGTGCGGCGGCAACACCGAGCCGCCGGCCAGCGCGTCGGCCAGCAGTAGCGCATGGTTGGTCACGATTACATCCGCGTCCTGCGCCGCCCGGCGGCTGTTCCAGTAGAAGCACCGCTGGGTCTTGTAGTTCTCGCAGTGGGCGGCCAGGCAATCATCGGGCGTGGAGGCCGCGCGCAGCCAGAAGAGTTCCTCGAAGCCGTTGAGCTTGATTTCGGCGCGATCGCCATTGTGGGTCTGCGCCAGCCAGACGAGCATGCGCAGCTTGAAGGTCAGCTCCTCGTCGAACCAACTACCATCTGCACGCCGGCTGGGGGCGTTCAGGTACCGGTTCCAGCGCCGCAGACTCACATAGTTGGCGCGCCCCTTGAGCAGCGAGGCCTTGAAGTCGAAGGGCAGCCAGCTCCGCATGAACGGGATGTCCTTGGAGAACAGCTGCTCTTGCAGGGTGATGGTGTTGGTGGCAATCACCACCCGCTCACCGCTCGCGACCGCGTGATGGACAGCCGGAACCAGGTAGGCGAGCGACTTTCCCGTGCCGGGACCGGCTTCGACCAAGAGGCGGCCGCCGCGCGCGTAGAGCTGTGCCACGGCGAGCGACATCTGTAGCTGTGATTCGCGAAGCTCGTAGTCCTCGAGCAGCTGAGCCATCGGCCCATCGGGTCCGAGCAGGGCAGAAATCGCCTTCGGATCCGTGGCGGGGGCGCTCCCGTTCGTCGTCCGAACCGGCGCCGCCGGCCGGCGCGGGAGACTCTCCTCACCACTCGCACCGCCGGCATGGACATCGCGGAGAAAATGGTGCAAGGGATGTGGCCATCCTTCGGCCAGCTCGAGCATCCGCCCGAGGAGGTCACTGGGAAAGCCGCGGGCATAGTGCCACAGGTGGTGGAAGAGCTGTCGCGCCGCATCGGCGTCGGAGAGCGCGCGGTGCGGATGGCGATGGCTCAATCCGAGCTGGCGCGAGAGGTGCGGCAGGCTGTGACTGGGCGCCATCGGCAGCATGATCCGGGCGAGGTCGAGCGTGTCGAAAAGCTCATAGCCCGGGCCGCCCTCCGGGTCAACCAGGAAGGACAGGTCGAAGGTGCCACTGTGGGCGACCACGCCGCTGTCACCGACGAAGTCGATCAACTGGGCGAGGATTTCCTCCGGGGGTGGCGCGGCCGCTACGTCGGCGTCTCGGATCCCCGTGAGCTCCTGGACCGCCCGCGGAATCGCGACTTCGGGCCGGACCAGCGATTGGAAGGTCGCCAGGACCTCGTCACCACGAAAGCGGACGGCACCGACCTCGATGATCCGGTCCAGTCTCGGTGTGAGGCCGGTGGTCTCGAGATCAAGGGCGACCAGCGTGCGGTCCATCAGACCTTAACTTACCTCAGCAGAATCAGCGGCCCTCGAGCCGCCGCGCCGCCTACAGGAGTTTCGCGGCCAATTCCGCTAGCTCGGACCGTTGTCCCTTGGTTAAGGTGACATGCCCCGCCAACGGATTGTTCTTGAACTTCTCGATCGCGTA
>VBHO01000178.1:0-31802 GCA_005882045.1 Chloroflexota bacterium
ACCACCCCGGTGTGTTCGCAGGCGAACATTTTGCCGGTCCGCCCGTATCCGGACTGCACCTCGTCGGCGATCAGCAGGATGTCCTGCTGATCGCAGAGCGCTCGCAGCCGCGGCATGAAGCCGGCGGGAGGCACGACGTAGCCGCCCTCGCCCAGCACCGGCTCGACGATAAAAGCGGCGATGTTCTTTGGCGGAACCCGGGTGTCGAGCATCTCATCGATGTAGTTGAAGACGTAATCGAGCGTCGCCTCCTCGCTGGTCCCGGTCGGGTTTCGGTACGGGTAGGGGTAGGGCACGTGGTACACGCCCGGCAGGAACGGTTCGTAGCGCTCGCGGTAGTAGCTCTTTGATGCGGTCAGCGAGAGCGCCCCATAGGTGCGGCCGTGAAAGGCGCCCTGGAAGGCGATCAAGGCCGGCCGTCCGGTGGTGTAGCGGGCCAGCTTGATGGCACCCTCGACGGCCTCAGCCCCGCTGTTGGCGAAGAAAACCTTGTCGAGCTTTCCTGGCGCCAGCTCGGCGATCCGCTCGGCCAGCTCGATGGCGGGCTGGTGATGCGCCACCACCGAGGTGTGTATCACCTTGTCGAGCTGGGCCTTGGCCGCCGCCACCACTGCCGGATGCCCGTGCCCCAGGTTGGTGACCGCGATCCCGGAGGCGAAATCCAGGTAGCGGCGACCGTCGACGCCGTACAGGTAGGAGCCCTTGGCGTGGTCGACGACGATCGGCGTGTAGCGGTAGAGGACCTGGGAGAGGTGGGCGCGTTCGCGCGCCAGCCACTCTTCCTGGCTATCGTCGGCGGGTATTTCTTTGACGAGTCTCATGTTGCCTCCTTAATACAGCGTCCGAGTCGGGATCTGGCCCGTGCCCGGCCGCCGGCGGAGGCTGCCCGTCGTTCGAGGCCCACCAGGTGCACGACATGCGAAGGGTCCCCATGATTCTCTGCCGTGATGCAACGGCGAGCTTATGGTAGTTCTTTGCGCATGAACCCTCGATTTCTCCCTCCCCCCTTGCGGGGGAGGGTCGGGGTGGGGGGGTTACCGTGAAGCGACCGGATTGAGGTTGGGCGCCCGCCGTGGGGCCCGCTGGGCGGCCAGGAAGCCGCCGAACATGACCAGCACCCCAATCGCCTGACCGACGTAGAACAGTTCGTACACATGGAAGACGCGGGTGAGCGTCGACGCCCCGGCCACGATGAAGGCGCCGGCCGCGATCAGGATGTTGGCCACCAGCCGAGATTGGGCGCCGCCCTTGCGCCACGCCCCGAGCGCGGACCACAGCGCACCCCCGATCAAAATCACACTGCCCACGCTGTTGATCAGGGCCGCCATCAGGATGGCCAGCACGCTGAACAGGCCGCCCTGGACCTGGATGGTGTCGGCGTTGGGGACCTGGTGGGTCTCGAGTTTAACCGCCTGCAGCTGCGCGCCCAGGACCCCCGCCAGGCCGATGGCGGCGAGCACGATCAGAACCCACAGGGCGATGTGGCTAAACCGCGGGGACAGCAAGTAAATGGTGCCGAGGGCCAGCACCCCCACCAGGATGATCGCCCCCAAGAAGTAATAGGTGCGGTAAAGGAGCGGGTTCCACCCGCTGGCGGCCCCGATCACTTCGGTGAGGGCGGCAATCGCGTAGAAGGCCAGCGCGACCGCCCAGGCCAACAGGTAGGGCCGGTGTTTTGCCCGATACTGCACGAAGAGGGTGGTGGCGAAGGCGGCGCTGATCAGCGTCGCGACGAGCGGGTAGAAGATCATCTCCTCGCCTCACAGTCTATTCAAAAGGGCGTGCGCGGCCGGTCCGGATTGAACTGGCGCTTGACGCGGCCGCGCTATTCAAGTTAAATAGCCCCAACCACGTTCCAGCACAGAGGTCTAGCCACCGTTTGAGCAGAGTCATCGCAGTTGCCAATCAGAAAGGCGGGGTTGGCAAAACGACGACCGCGGTAAACCTGGGATGCGCACTCGCTGAGCTCGGGAAGCGCGTCCTCCTTATCGACCTCGACCCCCAGGGCCATCTGACGATCAACATGGGCTTCAAGCAGCCCGACCAGATCGAGCTCACCCTCTATCACTTGCTTCTCGATCCGCAGGTCACCCTCGGCCACGTGGTCAAGCACAGCAACCTCGGCGTCGACTTCATCCCGTCGAACATCGAGCTCTCCGGTGCCGAGATCCAGCTGGTTTCAGAGATGGGCCGCGAGACCTTCCTCAAGGAAAAGCTCGCCCCCGGCCAGGACGAGTACGACTTCATGGTGATCGATTGCCCGCCCTCCCTCGGCCTCCTCTGCGTCAACGCCCTGGTCGCCTCCACCGAGGTCATCATCCCGCTGCAGTGCGAGTACTTTGGCATGAAGGGCATGCAGCTGCTGCACAACACGATCGAGCGGGTGCGGGCCAAGCTCAACCCCAGCCTTCGAATCAGCGGCATCCTCGCCACCATTCATAAGTCGAGGACACTGCACTCGCAGGAAGTGCTGGAGCTGGTTCGCGAGCGCTACGGCGACGTCGTCTTCGACGTCGTCATCAAGGACAGCATCCGGTTTGCGGAGACGCCGCTGGCCGGTATGTCGATCCTCCAGTACGCGGGCAGCTCCGAAGGCGCCAACGCCTACCGCGCCCTCGCCAAGGCGGTCATCAAGCGCGCGCCGGCCGCCCCGGTCGAGACGAAGCAGCCCGTTGCCTCTCGTGTTTAAGCGGGTTTCGCTGGAGGGGTCAGCAGAACTCTTTCGGGAGACCTCGAGCACACCCGAGGTCCTCGCCGAGACCGACCCGGAGCCAGTTCAGGCGCCGATCCATCACCTCCCCCTGCAGCGCCAGGTCCATGGCGAAACGGTCTCGTACTACGAGTACCGGCTGACCGAGGCCCAGGTGCAGGACCTGATCGACGCGGTACAGAAGATCAAATACCCGCACAATCTGAAGAACACGAACAAGCTCGGCATGGAGGAATTCGAGCGCCTCGAGGCGCTGCGCCAGCTTCTCCTCGACGGTCTCCGCTAACAGACTAAAAACGGTCGCGCGACGAAACGTGACCCTGAACGACCCCAGCCGCGTTGAGTGCCGCGTGGACCAGCATGGCCGCCAGCGGCCAGCGCCGCCGCTGCGCCGCGAGTCCCATCCAGAACGCAAACAGCCCGATGCCACGCCGCCAGCGCGAGTCGATCACGACGTGCTTGGCGGCGAATAAGGTCGCCGTGGCGGCGGGACCAAGCGCGGGTTCGACGATCGCGCCCCAGGTGAGTTCTTCGGTGACGGCGACGACTTCGAGTGCGGCGAGCTCCTGGGCGATACCTTGGGGCGGGCGAGCGGACAAACGATCGCCCAGCAGTCGGCGCCCGAGCGGATAACCAATCGTCGCCAGGGTCAACCCCTGTAACGAGATCCCACCCGATCGGGGCGCGAGACGAGCGCCACAAAGAAGCGCGAGACCGCCGAGCCCGAGGTACGCGACCAGCCATGCCTGCGAACGACCCCGCGTTGACTTCCGCGCCCACCACTCGGCGCCGGTAATAAGACCGGCCCAGGCGATCCCGTATCCGATCGCCCGAGCCCGCGCGGTCACTCGGCGGGTGGGCGCGGTGGCCGGGCGCTGGCGGGCGGAACGAAAGCGCGGAGCCGATCCATCATCGACTCGACGCCATTGCCCCAGAGCGGACCGCCGCTAACGTATTGGTAGCTCGCCAGCCACCCGCCCCTGGTCTTCCGGCCGGACGCGGCCCAGCGCCAGAACGTACGGTGGACCGGGAGGTGCGCGAAGCGGTAGGCGGCGTTCTCGTCCTGCCACCACGAGGTGATGCCAAGCGTCAGTGGAAACACGTACCAGACGCGATGCGCGATGTAGCCGCGGGCACCGGTCATCTCTTTGCGAAGGGCGGGCCAGTGCCGAACCACCCACCAGAGCGAGGTCGGACCCTGGAACTGGTTGGCACCGTCCATCATCACGAATCCTTCTGATTTAGCCACGCAGACGCCACCATAACGCCGCCAGCCCGCCGACCTGACGCACCCGCGCCCCAAGACGTTGCGGCACCGGGCGGATCAGGTCGTAGAGGTCCACGCGCATCCGACGCCGCACCCGCCGTCCGGTCAGCAGGCGGAGCGCATAGGGCACGATCAGTGCCCCAAGTAGGTTCGAGGTCATGGCCAGCTGCGGAAAGCCGCGGTCTGGCTCATTCCGTCGCTGGAGCAGCTCGGCAAAGATTTCGCGCGGCACGGCCAACGGCGGGATCAGGGCGCGCAAGACCTGGTCCGGCCGATCGACACGAGTGACCCGTCCGCCGAGCGGCCGCTGCTGGCGGCGGTAATCGAACAGCTCGAGCCATTGCGTCGGTCCGATGTCGTACGCCGTCAGCACCATCAGCCGCTGGTCGCAGGCAGACCGGTGCAGGGCCAGCTTCGCAGCGATGCCCGTGCGGGTCGTGACGTCAACCGCATCGATCACGAAGTCGTCGGGCTGAAGGAGCGACCCGATCACGTCCGGTTGCACGCCACGCGCGTGGACGTCGACCGTCGCAAATGGGTTGACGCTGAGGATGCGGGCCTTGGCGGCCTCAGCCTTGTTTCGTCCAACATCGGCCAGCGTCGCATCCTGCCGGTTGAGGTTGCTGACGTCATACTGTCCCGGGTCGAAGAGCACGAATCGCTCCGCGCCCGACCGCAGTAGGGGCATCACGCAGGCGCCCCCGGTCGAGCCACAGCCCGCAATCACGAAACGCACGGCGCGGAGTCGGGCCTGCTCCTGGTCGGAAATCAGGCCACGGTTACGCGAGGTCAGCTCGGCGTAGAACGGCTCGTGCGCTTGCGCGATCATCGCGAGATACCCGCGAGTGCCGGCGCACCGTAAAGGGTGGAGGTCGAGGTTTCGAAGAGCCGCTGTCGTTGCCGCCAGAAGTCTTCAAAGTTTTCGCGGGTGGTGGCGAGCAAGCGCAAGGGGGTCGCCGCCTCGATCGTCGCCAGCGAGCCCATGATGTCTTCCTGAGGTACAAAGGCCACATCCGAACCGAGCCCGGCGAGGTGCGAGAGCCCGGTAGCTGAGTAGGTCAGCGCCTGTGCATAGCCCTCGATGATCCAGCTGATCCGATCCCGCGGCAGTTGCTCACCCGGTCCGAGGACGACAGCCTTCCAGGGGATACGCCCGCGTTGCGCGGCGTTCCACAGTGCGACCGATGCCGCCTTCGAGGACGGGCTCGTGAGCGATTCCGTCGGATAGGCACTGTCTTCGGTCAGGGGTAGCGGCAGCTTGAGGCTGGACTCCTTGACGCTGATGAACTGCCTCAGCGCGAGCAGTCGCAGGGACGCCTCGAGATCCTCGCATGACAGCGCGAGACTGATGTCGGCCCACCGGATGTAGGTCGCGTAATCGACGTCGGCAACTGACCCGATGAATGGGGCGGTCTCGTGCTCTCGATAGCGGGGGGCGAGCAAACTCCCGGCGGGCAGCTCCACCCGATGGGCGGGGAAGGTGGCGACGGGTACGTAGAAAAAACGCACGTTCCGAAGTGCCACCTCCGGGTCGAGGTCACCGATGACCAGGCGCATCCCGTGATACGTCGGATGTCGGGCCAGGCGAGCCACCCCGAGCGCAATCTCGAGAGGAGCCCGCATCGTGATCGCGTCCGCGCTCCGGCGCTGATCCTTCACGAAGCGGGCAAGTTCCCAGCAGCTGGCTGCCGCAATTTCATCGACGCCGGTGATCCGGCCCTGCCAGCGCCGACCGTGGATCTCCTCACTGGGAAAGAGCGGCCGTTCGCCGTCGCGGAAGGTCCACTCCGAATCTGGACCTAAACCCGCGGGCTGTTTGAGAGTCAGGTAGCAAAGAATTTGGCCATGGTCATCCAGTGCCATTGCATGGAGGTCACGATCGTGGACCTGCTCGCGAGGCTCCCCGCTCATTTCACGCTCGGCCACGGCTGCGGCGTCGTAAAAGCCGGTCAGTAGGTACTGTCCGAGCCGCCACGCGAGCAGGGCGCTCAACGCGGCCTCGGGCATCGCTGCAGTAGGCAGCACGACCAGCCGAACCCCGTGGCGAGCTGGCCGGCAGAGCAACGCGCCGGGCGCGTTGAGGAGCGGCGTGAAGTCGTAGGCGCCCGCGGCGAAGGCGCGGGCGGCAAGGTCCTCGCTGGTGACGCTTGGCATGGCCGTCCAGACCATAACGGCACCTCGTTCAGATTCCCTCCCCCGCTGGGGGAGGGCAGGGTGGGGGCCTTATTCGACGGCTTGCGGGAGGCTGTCTTCCTCAGCGCGCTGCGACGTCGCCACGTCCCAACGGCGGGCCACTTGCTGCGCCCGGTAAAGGGTCGCATAGAGACCAGGCGCGTCGACCAGCTCATCGTGGCGGCCCCGCTGCACCACCCGTCCGTTGTCCAGGACCACAATCTCGCTCGCCTGCCGGATGGTCGAGAGTCGGTGGGCGATGACCAGCACCGTCCGCTCCGCGACCAGCCGGGCAAGCGCCGACTGGATCAGGTGTTCAGCCTCGGGGTCCACTGACGATGTCGCTTCGTCCAGGATCAAGATCGGCGCGTCGTGCAGCAGGGCCCGAGCAATCGAGATGCGCTGCTTCTGCCCGCCGGAAAGTCTGACGCCCCGCTCGCCGAGCAGGGTGTCGTAGCCCTTAGGCAGGTCCTCCACGAACTCGTGCGCATAGGCGGCGCGCGCCGCTGCCTCCACTTGAGCGTCGCTCGCATCCGGGTTCCCCATCTTGATGTTCGCTTTGACGGTGTCGTTGAAGAGGAAGACGTCCTGCAGCACCAAGCTGATCGACCGATGGACGTACTCCAGTGGTAGCTCGCGGAGATCGATGCCGCCGAGCCGTACTGCGCCCTCCTGCGGATCCCAGAAACGGGCGATCAGGTTCGCCACCGTCGTCTTGCCTGCGCCGCTCGGCCCAACCAGCGCGAGCACCGCGCCTTCCTTCAGGTCGATCGACACGTCGTGGAGAACGGGTCGCCCCGCCTCGTAGGAGAAGGTCACGTGATCGAGCGTGATGTCATAGCTCGGCTGCTGCGGAACCCGCGCGGCCGGCGAGTCCTGCACGTCGACCGGCGTATTCAAGATCTCGAAGATTCGGTCGGTGGCGGCTTCCGCATTGCGAAGACCTTCGAGCTGCCGGTTGAGCTCGGTGACCGGTCGGTAGAGGAGCGTGGTGAGGAAGACGAAGAAGACGAGGTTGGCGACGCTGAGCTGGCCGGCGTTGGCCATCAGGCCCCCGACCAATAGCACCAGCGCCACCGGGATAGCGGCCATCCACTCGACGCCGGAGAAGTACCACGTATGGAGCAGGTTGGCTTGCGTCGCGGCCTGCTTCAGCTCATCGCTCCGCTCATCGATGGCGCGGCGCGCATGGCCGAGCGCCCCGAATGCCTTCAGCACGCCGACGCCCTGGATGTAGTCGATGATGATCCCGTTCAAGCGGCCGAGCTCGTCGCGATAACGCTTGAACGCCGCGATGGCGGAGCGCCGAAACGCCACCAGGATGAGCAGGATCAGCAGCAGCGGCGCAAGGGCCACCAGCGCAAGCTGCCAGCTGACGAGCAACATCACGATTCCGATCAGCAAAGGGACCGTCGCCGCGCTGATCAGCTGGATGCCGGCGTGCGCGGTGAAGAACTCGATGGTCTCGACGTCGCCGATCACCTTGGCCGCGATCGTGCCCGACTGCTGGCGGGTGTGATATCCCATCGACAGTCGCTGCAGCTGCTCGTAGATTCGCATCCGCATGTCGTGCAGGACTTTGAAGGCGGCGATGTGGCCGAATCCACCTTCCAGGTAGCGGCTGACCGCCATCAGCGCCGTCGCCCCCACCATCGCAAGGCCCAGCCAGACGAGGGTGGCGGCCGGCGACTGGTGGGCGAGCGCGGTCAGCATCTGACGGATGATCAGGGCGGGTAGGATGCTGAGTGCCGTGTAAAGGACCGAGCCGACCACCGCGATCGAGAGCAGGCCGCGATGGCCGCGCGTGATCGCCAGCATGCGGGAGAGGAAGATCATGAGTTCGCCATTCTACGAGGGGACCGCCGACGCCGCGGTAACCCGCTGCGCGACTAGCGCGTGCAGCGCTTGCGCCAGGCGCGGGTCGGCATTGAGCATCGGAGTGCGCCGCAGCTCGATCCCGAGTGCGTCGGCCTTCTCCTTCGCCTCGATGTCGATGTCGTAAAAGATCTCGAGATGGTCGGCGATGAACCCGACCGAGGCGACCAGAATCGCGCGATGGCCCTGGGCGGCGAGCTCTTCGACTGTGTCGACCAGGTCCGGACCGAGCCAAGGCTCCCCGGTCTGACTCTGGCTCTGGTAGGAGAAGCGCCACTGCTCGATCCCGGCGCGCCGCGCGACCAGCTCCGAGGTCCGCAACAGCTGATCCTGGTAGGGGTCACCCTCCTTGAGGATGCGGGCCGGCAGGCTGTGCGCGGTGAAGATCGCCACCACGTCCTCGGGGTGGGCGAACTCGGCCCGAACCCTGCGAACGTTTTCGGCCACCGCCTCCAGGTACCCGTCCAGCTCGTTCCAGCTCTCGACGAAGTCGAGGCTCAGGGGTGTGGCCGGGCGGTTGGGCGTGGTTCTGCCCCGAGCGGTCGCGAGCGCGGCTGCGATCTTGCGACGGTAGCCTTCGGTGCTGATCGTCGAGTAATGCGGTGCCAGCACGATGGCGATCATCCGGTCGGCTCCGCTCTCCACCACTTCCTCGACGGCGGCGGCGATATAGGGCGTCCAGTGCTTCATGCCCAAGTGCACCGTGTAGATCTCTTCATCGGGCGGATCAAGGTTGAGGCGTCGCTCGAGTTCGCGACTGAGTTCCATCGAGACCGCCAGCAGCGGGGTCGGCACCCCGACCCGACGGTACCGCGACCTCAGCTCTTCAACCGCCTTTCGCGACGGCGTCCGCCCGCCTCGGATATCCGTGAAGTACGCTTCCACATCCTCCAGGCGATTCGGACTGCCATACGCCATGAGCAGCACCGCGGTGTGCCTAGGCGGCATGGACGTACTCCACCAGTCGCTGTAGGTGCTCGACCGGGGTGTCGGGGAGCACGCCATGACCGAGGTTGAAGATATGGCCGGGGCGGCCGCCGGCGGCCTCGATCACCCGGCGCGCGCCATCTTCGACCACGGGCCAGGGACCGAGCAACAGGGCGGGATCCAGGTTGCCCTGGATGCCGCGGTCGTATCCGATCACACGCCACGCCTCGCCCAGGTCAACCCGCCAATCCACCCCGATCACGTCGCCGCCGGCCTCACGCATCAATGAAAGGATGCCAGCCGTTCCCGTCCCAAAGTGGATCGAGGGGGCGGCCGCTCGTAGCAGGCCGCTAAAGATGCCGGTCATGTGGGGCAGAACGTAGCGCTGGTAGTCGGACGGCGACAGCGCACCGACCCAGCTGTCGAACACCTGGACAAGCTGGGCGCCGGCCTCGATCTGGGCGAGCAGGTACTCGAGCACCAGCCGTGAGAGGCGCGTCATGAGCGCATCCCAGAGCGCCGGCTCCGCATACATCATGGTCTTGGTCTTGAGGAACTCGCGGGACGGTTTACCCTCGATCAAGTAGCCGGCGAGCGTGAAGGGCGCGCCGGAGAAGCCGATCACGGCGACCGAGGGATCCAGCTGGCGGCGCAGCAACCTGATGGTCTCAAGGACGAAGGGGACCGCTTCCTCGGCAGGCTTCAACTGCAACCTATCTATATCGGTCTGCCGGCGGATCGGATGTTCGACCACCGGCCCGACCCCGTCCACTAATTGCAGCTCGACGCCCAGCCCGAAGGCAACCGGCAGCATGATGTCGGCGAACAGCACGGCTCCGTCCACGCCGAGGCGCCGCACCGGCTGGAGGGTGACCTCCGCGCACAGCTCCGGGTTCTGGCAGATGGTGAAGAGGTCGTAGGACTCGCGGATCTTCCGGTACTCGGGAAGCGACCGACCGGCCTGTCGCATGAACCAGACGGGCCGGCGATCGAGCGGTTCGCGGCGAGCCGCCCGCACCAGGGCAGGCAGTAGGTGATCGGCCGCCGGCCGGCCGACTTCGCCCGCCTCGACCGTCCTCATCCGCCCGCGATCAGGCTGACCTGTTGCTGAAGGTCGCGCTCCTCGTCCCGATCCGGGACGTTCAGCCCGAGTGCGAGTTGCAACGCATCGGAGGGCGCCATCAGGACGCAGGTGAAGATCGGCGTCTCCCGTTCGGTGTAGCGGCTAGCCTGTGATTCCCGCAGCTCCATGACCAGGTCGAGGAAGGCGGCGGGCTCATCGCACTCGAAGGCCACCACGAATTCCTGGTCGTCGAGGCCAAAGGAATATGCGGTATTGATCTTGACCTGCGGATAGCGGTGACCGATGGCGAAGTGCTCGAGCATCATCGCCTTCCGCCGCTCGTAGGGGAGCCGGTACCAGATGCGCTTCTTTACCATCGGGTAGACGAAGAGGTAACGGCCCCCGGATGGCTTCAGACGGGTGCGCCGCCCCTCCTGGTCGGGGTGTTTGTGCCGGCCCAAGTAGGGGGAGGGCCGCATCATCGCCAAGAAGGAGTGGGCCACCCGCAAATAGGGGCCGAGGCGGGTGCCGCGCCACTGCGACTCCGCCCGCTGGATGGCGTCGACCGTGTCGGCGGCCTGCCAGACGAGGAGGTCGCAGTCGCCACGCAACCCCACCGTGGAGTAGGCGAGGACCGAGGCCGTTGCACCGGCCTCGAGCAGATCGGTGAACCCGTGGGCGGCCGCCTCCCGCTCGTCGATTGGCCAGCCGAGGACCGACGGCTCGACTTTGAGGAAGGTGTACTTGACGACCTGGCGAGCTTCAGCCACTACGTAAAGGGTATCAACCTGCCAGCCATTTCCCCTCCCCCTCTGGGGGAGGGCAGGGTGGGGGCCGCACTAATCTTGAAATATGGCCCGTCTCTCGATTCAGAAGGTGCACGTAGGCGACAAAGACACCAATTGCTACGTCGTCGCCTGCGCCGATACCAAGGAAGCCGTCGTCATCGACCCGGGCGGTGATGCCCCGAAAATCCTTTCGCAGCTCAATGGTCTCGACGTGAAATGGATCGTCTTCACCCACGCCCATCCTGGCCACACCGGTGCGAAGGACGAGGTGAAGACCGCGACGCAGGCAACGACAGCGATGCACCTGGCGGACGCCACCACCTACCTGAAGTCCGCCGAGCGCTACCTGCTGTCAACGGACACCCTGCCATTCGGCCAGTTCGCCCTCGAGGTTCTCATCACGCCGGGCCACACGCCCGGCGGTCTGTCGTACAAAGTCGGCAACCATGTCTTCACCGGCGACACGCTGCTCGCGGGAAAGATCGGTCGCGTCGATCTCCCTGGCTCCAGCCCGCAACAAATGTTGCTCAGCCTGCATGGGCAACTGCTGACCCTTCCCGACAATACCGTCGTTTATCCAGGCCATGGCCCCAACACGACGATCAGCGCCGAGCGCATCGGCAACCCGTATCTGCGGATCCGGTGAGTTCGACGGCTGCGCTACCAGCGCTCGTTCAGCGAGTTGCTGCCGGCTACCTGGCTGGGGTCGATCGCGTCCTCCCCGGCCGGCTTGAGGGCTTTTACCTGGTCGGCTCCGTCGCCTTGGGAGCATTCCGCCCCCGTCGGAGCGATATCGATTTCGTAGGGGTCATGAGGGACAGCAACCCGGCACAGGTTCGATTGCTCAAAAGCATGAACCGTCGCGGCTCTGCTCTCTCTGTTTGGTGGACGCTCAGGGCCGGCATCGGCCGCTGGCCGCCGGCCGGGTTCAATGGCGTGTTCGTGACGTGGAAGGACCTTGCATCATCGCCCTGTCGTATCAGCCCGATCGCATCCCAGCGGGCCGGCCGTTTCTTCGTCGGCAGCGGCTTCGACGTCAACCCAGTGACCTGGCGAGTGCTTGGCCAAGACGGAATTGCGCTGCGCGGACCAGACCCCACGGGGCTGAGCGTCTATAGGGACGAACGCGAACTTCGCCAATGGGTAGCTACCAACTTGTCGACCTATTGGGCTAGGTGGTCGGACCTTGTGCGCGGACGCTCGTGGACGGCAGCGAAGGGCCTGCTCCGTAGGGGCACCGTTTGGGGCGTGCTCGGCGCTCCGCGACTGCACGCGACGCTGGCGACCGGCGAGATTCTCTCGAAGGAGCAAGCTGGTGTGTACGCGATGGATCTGTTCGCTGACTGGCGCCCCCTGATCCTCGACGCGCTCGCCTACTGGCGCGGTCAGCCGCGATCCCTCATGTATCAGTCTCGCTTCCAGCGCCGTGAAGCGGCGGCTGACTTCGTTGCCGCCGTTGTCGCTGATGGTAGGGTGCGCTTTCAGAGTTGACCTGGGGCAGTCACTCGGTGCGGCGCGCGTTGATCAACTGCGTTTCGTAATGCACCGTGATCGAGCCGCCCAGTCGGTCGATGGCGGTACCTACAGCATCGAGCAGCGCGGCACGTTGCTGCGGCTCGAGCGCGATGTGATCGCTGTGCGTACCCAGCTGGTCAAGCCATCCGTCGCGCGAATACTGCTGAGTCCACCCATAGGTGCGGAGCTGGCAGGGAGCAAATAAGTGAGTAGCCGCAATCGCGGCTATGTTGTCGGATCTGTCCGACGGCTCGTTACCTAGTGGGACCGATTCCTTGGCGACGAGCGCTGGCGCGAATCGGACGTAAGCCTCATTGAGCGCGGCCTGTGTCGGTACGTCGTGCCCGCCTCGATTCCAGAAGATCGCAAGCCTTCCCCCCGGCTTAAGGACAGACGCGGCTCGTTGGGCGCCTAGCGACGGATCGATCCAATGCCATGCCTGTCCGCAAACCACAAGATCGAACATGCGATGCGCCGGATTCCAGAGCTCGAACGTTGCGACCTCCACCAGGATGCCGTGCGATCTGGCCACGCCGGCCATCCGCGAGTCCGGCTCGACCCCGAGCACCTCGCAGCCCCTGGCGAGGAACAGGCGTGCCACCTTGCCTGTTCCGCAACCGACGTCGAGCACTCGGCCCGGCTTGCTGGCCAGCAGTTCATCGACTATCGCAGCAGGGTACGAGGGGCGGGCCCGATCGTAGCGCTCGGCGTCTACCCCGAAGGACTCAGCACGCCCACGATTCTCGTGCAACAACCTCGTCCTATCATCGCCGGGACGCGGCGCGGTCAGGCGGTCGTCTTTTCGCTGTAGAGGGCTTCGATTTGCGCACCGTACTTCTCCGCAATCCGTTTGCGCTTGACCTTCATCGTCGGGGTCAGTTCGTCGCCGACGACGAAGTCGGCATCGAGAATCGTCCACTTCTTTATCTGTTCTGGATGCGAAAGGCCCTGATTGACGTCGGCCACCGCTTCGTCGACCAGGCGTTTGGCCCTCGGGTCGTTCGGGCCGTCTTTTGTTTCCGCGACGTCCGGGTCGAGCGTGATCAGCGCGGCCACGAACGGGCGTCGATCGCCCAGCACGACCGCCTGCGCGATGCCGCGGTGGTCGCGAAGGCCAGTTTCCATCGCCCCCGGCGCGACGTATTTGCCGCCCGAGGTCTTGAAGAGATCCTTCTTTCGGTCGGTGATCTTCAGGAAGCCGTCTTTGTCGATTTCCCCGATGTCGCCGGTCTGGAGCCAGCCGTCCACTAGCGCCTCGCGCGTCGCCTTCACGTCCTTGAAGTAGCCGCTGAACACGTTGTTGCCGCTCACCAGGATCTCGCCGTCGGGCGCGATCCGGATCTCGACCCCCGGCAGCGGCCGGCCGACGGTGCCGAAGCGAGCCTCGCCTGGCCGGTTGAAACTGGCCGGCGCGGTGGTCTCGGTCAGCCCGTAACCCTCGAGAATCTCGATGCCAAGGCCATAGAAGAATCGCAGGATGTCAGGGGACACGGCCGCCGACCCGCTGATACAAATCTGGACCTTGTCGAACCCGAGCCTCTCCCGGATTTTGCTGAACACCACCCGGTCGGCCGCGGCCCATTGCCACTGCACCCAGGGCGACGGCTTCTTGCCGTGCTCGTAGGCGGCGGTTCGCAGCGCGCCCATCAGCAACGCCCAGTCGCGGATGACACGGCGCGGGCCACGAACCTTGTCCATCTCGGCGCGAACCCCGGCAAACATCTTTTCCCAGAGTCGGGGCACCGAAGTGAAATAGGTCGGCCGCACCTCGCGCACCACCTCCCTCACGTGGTCGATGCTGGGACAGAAATAGACCTGGCAGCCGGTACACAGTTGGCGCAGATGGCTGACGACGCGCTCGAGAATGTGCGCGAGCGGGAGGTAGGACACCACCCGATCGTTGGCGTCGCCCCGGAAACATTCGAGGGTCGCGATCGCGGTCCACGTGAGGTTGCGATGGGTCAGCATGGCGGCCTTCGGGATGCCCGTCGTGCCCGAGGTGTAGATCAGGCTGGCGGTATCATCGGGCTCCAACGCCTGCCAGCGGCTGGCGAGGAGCCCTGGCCGCCCGCGGCCGAACTCGTCTCCGCGACCCATCGCCTGCTCCCAGCTGATCGCCCATCCCTCGACTGCGGGAATGTCGCCCTGGAGCAGGATGACGCGCTGCAGCGCCGGCAGCTCGCGGCGCATCGCGGACACCTGGCTGAACAGCTTGGCATCCTCGACGATGAGGACCTTCGACTCCGAATGGCTGAGTAGGTACTTCACCTGTTCCGGCGCCAGCGTTTGATAGATGGCGACGGTGACCAGGCCGGCGTGAAGAATGGCAAGGTCGGCGATCTGCCATTCCGGCCGGTTGGCCGACCAGATTGCGACACGATCCTGCGGATGGAGGCCCTCCGCAAGTAGGGCATTACCCAGCCGGGTCACGGCCCGGCCATATTCCGACCAGTTGATGGGCACCCAACGCTCCCCGGCCTTGAAGAAGAGCGCGGGCTGATCCGGACGGCGCGCCGCCGTGCGTTGGAAGAGCGCCGGCACCGTCTCCGGCAGGTCCGCCGAGCGGGGTCCAGGCTCGGATGCCGGTAAGGCCGAGCTCATGCCGCCACTATAGGAGAACTTTTCCCCGCACTATTAGCCTTTTGCGAGATGTTACGTATCCTATGGATAGAGACATGGTTGTGGGCACCTGCGAGCTCATCTTCCAATTGCCGGATAACCACAGCCTCAAGGGAAAACGGCAGGTGAGCCGCTCATTGGTGCAACGAATTCGTAGCCGCTTCAATGTCTCGGTCGCCGAAGTGGCCGACCTGGACCGCTGGCAGACGCTGGCAATTGGGGTGACCTGTGCCACCAACGACAGCCGGCATGCCAATGAGGTGATGAGCAAGATCGTCGATTACGTGGACGAGCACAATGGCGGAGCCGTCTTGCATCAGCATCGCATCGAGATCCTCAGGACATGAGCCCGGCCACGCGCGCCACTGAGATCGGCACGGTCGAGAAGGGTCCACTCGCCGCCGTACTGGCCGCACTGGCCCGCGATGATCCGGGTGGGGTGGTCGCCGCCCTCGACGGACAACTCCACCACGGGCAGCCGGGGAGCCCGGCGGCTCTTCGGCAGCAGGTCGGCGAGCGGCTGGCCGTGGCCCTTGCCAAGCAGTCGACTCGCGCCAGTCGCTGGATCGAGGCGCTCGCCAGCTCACCCTCACCGACCGCTCGCCAGGTCGCCTGTTTGTTGCTCGCCAGCCGCTATCCCGAAGACCCCGTCATGGTCTTACGTACCGCGGAGGTGCTGGCCGAGGATCCGCACTGGGAGGTCCGTGAGGCAGCCGGCGGATTGCTCGGCACCCTGCTCGATCGCGACTTCGACCGTATTCGTGGGCGGCTCGAGACGCTGCGATCTTCGCGCTCGGAGAATCTTCGGCGCGCCGTGGTGCTGGCGGTCAAGTACGCCGCACGGCGCGATAAGCCCGAGCGGGTGCCGGACCTGATCCAGCTGATCCAACCCTTGATGCGCGACGAGGAGCCCTATGTCCGGCGCAACCTCGGCGCCTATACCCTCGGTGACGCCCTGCTCCGGGTCGACCCCAAGGAAACGCTGCGCGCCCTGCGCGAATGGTCGAAGGACCGCGACCAGATGGTCCGATGGAATGTGGCTATGGCCTTTTCGAGCGCCATTGGATCCTTCCACTGGCCGGCGGCAAAGTCGATCCTCGAGCGCCTCGCCAAGGGTCCGGAACCTCTGGTCCGCAATGCCGTCGCCAAGGCCATGCGCCGCTGCCGGCAGCACTACACCGAAGAAGTCGAGGAGACTCGCTTGCGCTGGTTGAAGGATCGCGATCGCTTGGCCACGGCCGAGCTGGTAGGCCCGCTGAAGAAGCGCTCATAAGAATGGCGCCCTTTCGCGGCATCTTCTGCCCGATGTTGACGCCGTTGAACCACGACGAGAGGATCGACAAGGCTTCGCTGCTCCGCCTGATCGACTTCCTGGTCGACGGCGGCGTGCACGGCATCTGGGTGATGGGCACGACCGGCGAGTTCGCGTTGCTGCTGGAGACCGAGCGGGCGCGGGCGGTGGCCCTGACCGTCGAACATGTCGCCGGTCGCGTTCCGGTGATCGCCAATGTGGGCGACAGCTCGACCGCGCTGGCGCTGCGCCATGCGCGGCACGCCGTTGATGCCGGTGCGGATGCGCTGGCCTGCACCCCGCCGCATTACTTCCCGCATTCAATGGACGAGGTCATGACCCACTATCGAACCATCAAGCTGGCGTTTCCCGAGCAGCCGCTCTTCATCTACAACATTCCGCAGACGGTGAAGGTTCGCATGACGCTGGAGGCCACGCTGCAGCTGGCGCGCGAGGGTACGGCCTCCGGGATCAAGGATAGCCAGAACGATCTGCAGTGGTTTCGTACGCTGGCGGCCGCGATCCCTGACGAAGGACGGGAGTCACAGTTCCGCCTCTTCCTCGGGACCCGCACGCTGATCGATGTCGGGGTCGTGGCCGGCGCTCACGGCGCCATCCCTGCCAATTCAAACGTGGTGCCGCGGGCCTGCGTGATGGCCTACGAATCGGCCGTGGCCGGTGATTGGGCCGGCGCCCGTGCGGCGCAGGCCCTGGCGACGCGCTACGACGACCTGGCCGAGGTTGCTCGCGGCGGATCCGCGAACGCCGCCACCCTGAGCAGCCTCAAGCATGTGCTGCGGACGTGGGGCATCATCGACGATCCAACGGTTGCCCAACCATCGCGGTCACTAACCCCCGACGAGGTTGCCGAGCTGAATCGTCGGCTTCAGGCGCTGCCCCGGGTTCCCCCTGCCGACTAGTTGAGCCAGCCCGGTAGCGTCGCGCCGCAATCGCTGATCGATGCCTTTCAGGCCACCCTTCCCTGGCCGCTCGATGCGTTCCAGATCGAGGCCATCGAAAAGCTCGAGGCCCATCAGGGCGTGCTGGTCTCGGCTCCCACCAGCTCAGGCAAGACGGTGATCGCCGACTATGCCATCTACCGCGCGCTCGAAACGGACGCCCGCGCCATCTACACCACCCCACTCAAGGCGCTGTCCAACCAGAAATTTCGGGACTACCGCCGACTCCATGGTGAGGGATACGTCGGGCTGGTGACCGGGGAGAACACGATCAACCCGGCGGCGCCGGTGGTCGTGATGACCACCGAGATCCTGCGCAACCTTATCTATGAGGACCCCCAGCGGCTGCAGCGGGTCCACTACGTGATCCTCGACGAGGTCCACTACATCGATGATTTCCCGCGGGGTGCGGTTTGGGAGGAAATCATCATCCAGGCCCCGCGCCACATCAAATTCATCGGGCTCTCGGCCACCATCAGCAACTTCCAGGAAGTGGCGGGCTGGATGAGTCAACAGCGGGGCGACATCGCCACCGTCAGCGTGACCAAGCGACCGGTCGAGCTGCGACTCTGGCTCGCCATGCGAAATGAGTTCTACCCGCTGCTCGATGAGCAGGGGGCGATTCCAAGAGAGACCCGACAGCGGGCGCAGAGCGAGGATTCGACCGACCGGCGATTGTCCCAGTTTCGGCGGCCGCCCGAAAACGACCTGCTGCCGGTCGTCGATCGCCTCCGACATCGAGAGTTTCTTCCCGCGATCTATTTCATTTTTTCTCGGCGCGGCTGCCGCGAGGCGCTGGCCCGCTGCGCGACGCACGGCTTCGATCTGACCAGCGACGCGGAGAAAGCCATCATCGACGAGGTGGTGAAGGCCCGCCTGGATCAGATCGAGGATCCCGATGAAGCCGAGCTCTATCGCGATCTCCTCGACGGCGGGACCCTGCGTCGTGGGTTGGCCATGCATCACGCCGGGCTCCTCCCCTACCTCAAGGAACTCGTCGAAGAGCTCTTCCAGCGCGGACTGATCAAGGTCGTCTTCGCGACCGAGACACTGTCGCTCGGCATCCACATGCCGGCGCGCGCCTGCGTCGTCTCCTCCTTCACCAAGTTCGATGGGAAAGACTTCGCGCCACTGAGCTCGGGCGAGCTGACCCAGCTGATGGGTCGGGCGGGACGGCGCGGCATCGACCCCATCGGGCATGGGGTCATCCTCAAGGAACCAGACGTCGACATCGGCACTGTCTACGAGGCGGCCACCGGCGAAGAGATGACGGTGGAGAGCAAGTTCGCCCCCACGTACAACATGGTGCTCAACCTGCTCCGCTATCACCGCCCGGAAGAGGTCGACCAACTGATGGAGCAGTCCTTCGGCCAGTACCAGAAGGTGGTGGCGCGCGGCAATCTCGACGCCCGCCTGGCCAACCTCGTCCAGCGCCTGGCGGACGTCACCGCGACCCGCTTCCAGGCGGAAGGCGAGCCGTGCTGCACGGAGCGCACGTTCAGTTCCTTCATCCGGGCCGAGGAGGAGATCGCGTCGCTGCGGGTGCAGATGCGTCGCGTCAAACGCGATCACTGGCAGGGTCGGGGCCGGGGACGGCGGCGGCGCGTCGTTGCCAGGGACGCCGGCGGCCACACGCTGCGCGAATTAAAAGAGCAACTCGCAATCTGGCAGCAGAAGGTCTACGAGCTGCCCTGCCGCAAGTGCCCGTTCCTCGCGGAGCATCGGGCCCACCATGCCGAAGTCAAGGATCTGAGGGAACGCATCCGCGCCTCGGAACAGGATGCGCAGCGAAGCCAGGGCGAGTACCGCCGGCGAATGCACGCGCTGCGCGGCGTCCTCAGTGAGCTCGGGTTTCTCGAGGGTGATGTCCCAACCGAGAAGGGCCTGCTCGCCTCCCGCATCTACGGCGAGAACAGCTTGATCATCACCCAGGCGATCGACGACGGCTGGCTGGACGAGCTGACGCCCGCGGAGCTGGCGGCATCACTGGTCATGGTCACCGCCGAGGATCGCAACCGGGATCGGCCTCGTCCGCGACGGCGTTTTCCGACCAGCGCCATCGCCCTGGCCCAGAAGCGCCTACGCATCATCTATTACCGCTTTTCGGCGCGCGAGAAAGACCGAGGCGAGGAGAACTTCCGGCCGCTCTCGGGTGACTATGTCAACTTCACCTACGACTGGTGCAGCGGCCGTCCGCTAACCGAGATCCAGGCCCCGGCCGACATCGAGCTGGGCGATGCCATCAAAGCCCTCAAGGGTCTCTACAGCGCGCTCCGCCAGATTGAGTGGGCGGTCGTCGAGCGGCCGTCGCTGCGCCAGCTGGTGCTTCAGACGCGCAAGAGCCTGGAGCGCGACCTGATCACCCGCATCTAGTTCTCCTCCCCCGTTCACGGGGGAGGGCGGGTGGGGGCCTTAGTCCCGCCCCTCTTCCTGGGCCAGCTTCTCCGAGATCCGGTAGACCTGCTCTGGCAGGTCGGCAATGTCGTAAAAGCGCAGCGGTTTCTTGAGGCGCTTGGCGATCCCGAGCTGCACCTTGACGCCGAGGCTCATGGTGCCGAACACCCAGACCTCATCACAGCGGGCGAGCAGATTATTGATCGCCTCGCGCACCAGTTGCTTGGGCACCGTGTGGAGCAGGTAGTAGTCGAACAGCATGAATGGATTGATTGGCACGTACCCTTCGTCCAGCACCAGCTTGGAGACGTGCATCCGCCAGTAGAAGTTGCGATTGGACATGGCCACATAGATCAGCTTTTTGGGATGCCGGATGGTCTGCTCCAGCTGCTCCAGGGGGCTCGCTTCCGGAACCGGGTCAAAGATCGCGGCCAGGATAGCCTCCGCTGATTTGCCGGCGGCCGGGGCTTCCTCGGGACGGGTCAAAGGCGCAGGCGGCGCTTCTTCAGGCTCGACCGCGTCGCGTTTTCGATCTCGCGGCATGTTGTCGGAAGTTTATGCGCCCGCTAATTGACCGTCAAGCAAACCGCGGACGATCGCCCTCAGTCGTCGCAGTGCCCGGTCGAGCAGCGCCCGGTTCTCCGGGGCATTCAGCCATCGGCTGGCACCCGAGGGATGCGGCAGCGGCACCAGCAGCGGCCGGGCCCGCGCCCGGGTCGACACCTCACGCCCCGAGAGGTCGAAGACGCGACCAACCAGGGTATCCAATGGGCGCCCGGGCAGGAAGCGCTCGTGGGCCAACCCGCCGACCAGGATCAGAAGCTGCGGCTTGATCAGCGCGAGCTGGCGATCGAGGTGCGGACGGCAGAGGTCGACTTCGGCGCGGCTCGGGCGCCGGTCTCCCCCACCCGTACCCTTGCCCGGGAAACACTTGGTAATCGAGGTCATGTAGACGCGGCGCCGGACCTGCTCTTCGGAGGCGAAGCCGGCCCGTTCCATCCAGGCCATCAGCACGTTTCCGGAGCGTCCCTGGAACGGCAGCCGGCGAACCGCCTCGACCGCGCCCGGCGCCTGGCCGACCAGCATCATGCGGTTGTCGGCGTATCCGCTAAGCACCGGCGCAGCCGCCGTCAAGTAGCCGGCTTCCACGCATAGGGTGCACGCCCCGATCTCATGATGCAGGCGAGCCAGCGTGGTCGGGTTGGCCATCAAAACAGAGTGTGCCTGACGGGATGCGGCCGGCGCGCCGTTATGCAAGGCGCCCCCACGATGTCTCGTTGCATTGAGGTGAGGAAGGCGATCCCCCTTTTGCTCGTGGCCGTTGCTTTATCCGCCTGCGCGACCACGCCCGCGGCCGCACCCGGTGGTCCGGGAGCGGCGGTCGCGCCGACCACCCGCGCAAGCTACAGCGCTGCCGTCCTTGCCGATGCTCCCGCGGGCTACTGGCGGATGGGTGAAACGTCCGGGACGACCATGACCGACGCCACCACCAACGGAAACGATGGCACCTACGCCGGTGGCGTCAAGCTCGGACAGCCGGGCGCGCTGACCGGCGACAAAACCACCGCGGTCGCATTCGACGGCCATACCGCCGGGGCCAGTGTCCCCGGCTCACCCAGCCTGAAAGTCACCAACATCACGGTCGAGCTCTGGATCAAGAAGACCACCGAATCCGGCTACGGCATCTATGTCGCGAAGGACTATTTCGAGCTGCTGAACAACAGCTTCAGTGGCCGGCTGGAGTTGCGGCTCACGGCGAGCGCCGATCCCGCCCTCATCTCCTCGGCGGCCCTCGTCGTCAACACCTGGTATTACGTGGTCGCCACCTACGACGGGACCGTCGCCGCCCTGTACATCAACGGCCAGCTCGACAGTTCGCACGCGGCGGTTGCAACCCCTGCACCGACTGATGGGCCAGTTTCCATCGGCCGTCGTTTCGACGGCTTCTTCAATAACGCGGTGCTCGAGGAGGTCGCGATCTACCCCACCGCGCTCTCCGCGGAGCGCGTGGCCACGCACTGGCGCGTCGCTACGGCGGGCCGGTAGCCGCCGTCGCCTAGGTCGCAGCGGCCGAAGCGGCGAACGTCCTCGGTGGCGGGAAGGTGGCCGGGAGGTCATCAGCCTCCACCTGGAAGAGCGCTTCGGGGGCCGGCAGGCCATGGAACTGATGCTGACCGAGGTCTTTGAATCGAATCCCGGCCGGAGGCGCGCCTGCCACGGCTTCGACAACCGCCCGTGACAGCAGGATCTGGCCGCCGTGACTGGCGAAACAGATCCGGGACGCGGTGTGAACCGCCAGTCCCAGGTATCCGGTGTCCGTCAGGGTCGGCTGTCCCGCATGCAGGCCGATTCGAATCCTGACCGGAAGGCGGTCCGGCCAGCTCCGAGCCAGAACATTGCGCTGGATCGCGACGGCGGCCTCGACGCCGGCCTTTGCCTGCTCGAAGACCGCAAACATCTCGTCGGCGCGGACTTCTACCTCGCGGCCGCCGGTCGCCGCGATCGCCGCGCGGAGGAGGCGTCGCACTTCTCCCAGGAATCGCTCGTATCGCTCGCCCAGTCGTTGGACGAGTCCCGTCGAGTCTTCGATGTCGCTGAACAAGAAGGTGACGAAGCCGGTCGGGAGCGTGCGCGCCTCGCTGGCGCGGGCCTGGATCTCGCTGTGCATCCACTGGTTTTCGATGGCGAGCCTGACGGCGGCCGTCACCGACCGGGCGAGGTCGGGATCCTTGAGCACGGCCCGGTCGTGGACCAGGGCGGTCATCGGCTGGCCGAATCGATCGAGCAGCGTGGCGGTGCGAGTGTCCGTCTCGCCAGGAAGGGCCGCTGCCTGCCCGGTGCCGTCGAGGTAGGCGCCCACCGACTCGGACCAGTACAGGACCGATAACGTCGGGTCGCCGAGCACGGTCCGAAGCCGCGCTTCCAGCTGCTCGGGCGTGCCAATCCCGCCCAGCTCGATGACGGCCTGACCGGCGGCCGCCTGCCGGCTCTGCGACCGCAGCTGGCCGGTCATGAAACCAATGGGAACGATGCCGTACTTCTTGGCAGCCCGAAGCAGCCTGGTCCGTGCCCGGTCTCGCGCTGCTTCGTCTTCGAAACTCGTCTGGTTGAAGCGCGCAAGCGCGTTGCGGACGTGGGCTTCGTCGTTGATCGGCAGCCGCCGGCGGCCGCGCGAATCGACGTAAGCGAAGGCGCTGTCAGGTAGCTCGGCACGTGCCTTACCGTCGAGCTGCGGCATCTCCTGATTATCGCGAGATCTCACCCGTGACGAGCCCGTCGCGCCGCGGCCACAACTCCATGGAAGGCGGCCGCCAGCAACAGGAGCCATCAAGTCGAGCGGTTACTCGGGGTGGAGGCGTTTGAATGAATCTTGAGAACCTCGTCGTGCTGGTCCTAATCGCCGCGGTTTGTGGTTTCGTCGCTGAGCGGATGACGCAGGGTCGGACGCCGTATGGTCTGGTGGGCGCGATCTTTGGCGCCCTGCTCGGCTCCTGGCTTCTGGTCGAAATGTTTCGCTGGAAGATTCCGGGCGATATGACCGCCGGTGGTGTGCCCGTCCTCACCGCGATCCTGGGGGCGGCCGCCATCATTTTTGTGTTGACGGTGGCGTCGCGCTCGAGGACACATGCTGGACCCGACCGCAAGCGCTCCTAGCGACTGAACGGCCGGCCGATTGCGTCAACGGCGCCGTGGCCGAAGCTACCGTAAGCTGACGTGATGCGGTCTGATTATGCTGGCAGCGGTGACTGGAGGCAATGAGCGTTGCAGCCAGCGCGATCTTCCTCGTCGGTCGGATCCTCTTCGTCGCACTGTTCGTCGCCTCCGCCCAGGGCCATATTGCGAACCACGACCGGTATGTGACAACCGCCAGGGGTAAGATCCCGGTTCCCTATGTCGCTGGCTGGCCGGTCGGCGCCTGGCTCGTGCTCGCCATTCTCTCGACGGTGCTGGGCATCTGGCCGGACGTCGGGGTGCTGATGGTGGCGGCCTTCTTGATCCCCACCACGATCCTCTTCCACCCGTTTTGGAGGTTTTCCGACGCAACCCAGCGACGGACACAGCGGAGCATCTTGACCGTTGTCGGACCCGGGCGGTTCGCTATCACGGGATCCCTGTCCAGCCTGCATTGAGCCGGGCGTAGCCTTGACGCCTTTCCCGAACTGATCTACCCTCTCCTGTAAGGGAATCCCCGTGACTGACGAGAAGCACGAAACCGAGCTGGTGCGCTGCGAAGGGTGTCAGGAAATGATCCGGCCGCTGGTCGAGCACGCGGTCAGCCTGGTCGGGGCCACCGTCGTGACGGTCCATGCCTGTCCCTCCTGCGGCGGGCAAAAGGTCTCAGTCGCGGTCCCGTCCGTTAGATAGTGGCCGTCACCACAGAGGACGTAGCTCGGCTCCGCGCAGCATACGAGGCGATGCGCTCTGGCGATGTCACGCCGCTGGCCGAGTTGATGGACGAGAAGTTCCGATGGATCGGCAGCGAACGCCTTGGTGACCCGCCGCCGGAGTGCAACGGCCGCGAGGAAGCATCGGCCGTTCTCAAACGCGCGGTCAAGCGGATGCCGGCCAGGGACATGGAGAGCATTGCCATCGCCGGTGACCGGATCCTTGCCGTCGCCTATTGGCACGAGGACCAGGGGCCGCCCGGCGTCGAGCGCGTTTACAACCTGCTCACGATGCGGGATGGACGAATCGTAAAGATGGAGGATTTCTTCGATCGCTCTGCCGCCGAGCGGGCCTTTTCCGGTGCCGAACAGGGTCAGGCCTGAAGCCGGCCCATCGATCCCGCGCCGACGCACATAGGTTGACTAGCTTTGGCATTTCCGTTGGTGATGTCACGGAGTGCCGCTACCAAGACGACTTCGTCCGTAGTCGCCGCCATCAAGAAAGGCGCCGAGACCTCCAGGGCCGGTCCTATAGCTGCTAGGAGCCCGGCATCGAGCCCGTCACCATGTATTCCTTGAGTGTCTCACCCTGAAAGGCGACATAGTGTACGTCGATCCATTCCGGGGGACCCTCCAGGAACTTAAGCATCTGATTGTAGTTGTCGTTGGTCTGCGAAGCGCTCGAGTTCTTGACATAGCTGTCCCTGTCCCTGAATCGGATGATCCCGACGATCCGATTCGGGTCTTTGTCCTCCACCGCGAACTCGCTTGAGACCCATCCGCTGGCGTCCGTCGGGCTTCCCTGCTCTTGGGCAAACCGCCGGAAAGCATCCTGCTGGCCAGCCTTGAGCTTTGCGCGCATGATGGTTCCGTACATTGCGACCTCCTCTGCACTCACGTCGATGCCGCCATCGCTCCATGCTATTCCCTGAGGCCGCGGCCGGGGCGGTCCCCGGCCGGAAATTGGTCATCGTCGTCCGGCGTCGCAAGAAGGTTTCAGTCCTTCCGCACCCATTACCCTTTGCGGAGGTACTGAGTATTGGCGACATCGTCCTCATAACTGGCCTGGTTATCCTCATTGTGGAACGCATGCTCGCTCGCCGAAAGGTCACACGCGAGAACGCGATCAACGCGGCCGCCTGATCGCGACCGGTTGCAAAACCGCTAGCCGCAAACCCGGAATGAACTCCACCGTAGGGTCGGCTTCGACGCCCCTTTCTTAATAGTTCCCTAAGCCACATGACATCGAGCCTTCGAGTCTGGCGGGATCACGCATAATTTGGCTTCCACATTGTCATCGACCGGTGAGACCGCGACGCATCGTTTAGCTCTTCAAGTCGAAGACCTCCATGTCAGCTATGGTCCGAAGCGGGCCGTTGACGGCGTGTCCCTCAGAATTAACGAGGGGGAGATCTTTGGGTTGCTGGGGCCGAACGGAGCCGGGAAAACGAGCACCCTCAGCGCTATTGAGGGTCTAGTCCGGCCCGACTCAGGCTCGATCCGAATCGGCGAGATCGACGCGCGAGAAAATCCCACTGCTGCGAAAGCACGGATGGGCGTCCAGCTCCAGTCGACGAGCTTCCAATCGGATCTCACGATCCGCGAGATCGTCAGGCTCTACGCGGGCCTCTACGGAGTGCCGCTCACCCGAGCCGAGATCGACGACCTCCTCGCCAGCATCCACCTTGAAGAGGACGTGTCAAAGCGCTTCAGCCAACTGTCGGGTGGACAGCAAAAACGGGTCTCGCTCCTGATTGCCACCATCCATAACCCACCACTCGTGCTCCTCGATGAACCAACCGCCGGCCTGGACCCACAAGCTCGCCGGCAGCTATGGGATCGCATCGAGCGCCTGCGCGACACCGGCCGGAGCATCCTCCTGACCACGCATTCCATGGAAGAGGCGCAGGCCGTCTGTCAACGGGTGGCGATCATCGATCGCGGCAAGCTGCTCACGGTCGACACGCCGGCCGGGCTCATCGAGAAACACAAGGATGACCCCCGCGTACGCAAGGTGGCCCATGGCCAGGTCACGCTCGACGACGTCTTCATCGGATTGACGGGCAGCGAGCTCCGCGATTGAGATGAGGAGCCCAACGGCCGCTCCATCTGCGCGTGTTCCGACGTTGTCGGGAATACTGACGGCCCTCCTTCGGGCCGACTTCACGCTTCAGCTGCGCAATGGGCGCGCCCTCGTGCTGGCCTTGCTCCCGCCGCTCGTTCTGCTGTATGCGCAGTTCGCTGGCAAGCGGGGTGTTCAACTCGGCGACCCTGTCTTCCGGGTCGCGACGTCCATCACCTTCGGTATCGCGTCCATTGCCATCCTGGGGTATACGGCGACCGTCGCGAAGGATCGGGAGAAGGGCGTCTTTCAACGCCTGCGAGTCACGCCCGCTCCGACCTGGACGATTATGGTCAGCCGGCTAGCCGTCCAGCTCGTCTCAATGCTGGTTATGACGGTGGTGGTCCTGCTGGCGGCCGCGGTCGTCGAGAAGCTGTCGCTCGATCCGGCAGCCTACCTCCTGACCTTGCTCGCCGTGATATTCAGCTCAGCCGTATTCCTGGGCGTGGGACAGGCTCTGGTCGGCCTGATCAAATCCACGGACACCATCAACGCGGTCGGGCGGCTCGTCTACCTGCCGTTGTTCGGCCTTGGCCTCTTTGCTCATTCCGAGATTTTCGGAACCACGTTTGAGACGATTTCGCGGTGGTCCCCGGCCGGCGCCGTATCGACCTTGCTGGGGGGTGCCATGCACCCGGCTGCCTGGAGCGCCGAAACCTGGGGGGCCTTGCTGGCAAGCGTCCTTTATTCAGTAGTGTTTGCGGGGGTTGGCATCCGGTGGTTTCAGTGGAGCACGCGCTAAGGGCACGAGAAGCTTGCCCAGCCTGTGACCCGACCGGCTGTGCGGTCGCAATTTGGCGGACCACGCCGACGTAGGGCTATGACGCTGTTCACCATCGGCCACTCCACGCGTGCCTTGGACGAGTTCGTCCAGCTGCTGCAGGCAAACAACGTGGATCTGGTGGCCGACGTTCGCACAGCGCCCGGATCGCGTCGGATGCCGCATTTCGCGAGGGCTGCCCTGGCCGATGAGCTACCGCTCCGAGGCATCGAATACGTTCACCTGCCCGAGCTGGGCGGACTGCGGAAGCCGAAAAGCGACTCCATCAACACGGGCTGGCGAAATGTGAGCTTCCGCGGCTACGCCGACTACATGCAGACGGACGCTTTTGCAGTGGGGTTGGACCGCTTGCTCGCGCTGGCTGCGGGGCACACGCTTGCGATCATGTGCGCAGAGGCCGTCCCATGGCGCTGCCACAGATCGTTGATCGCTGATGCCCTGACCGCACGCGGGGTCGAGACCTGGGAGATCATCGGACGGGGACGGCCGCGCCTCCACTTGATGACGCCCTTTGCGCGCGTCAACGGAGATCGAGTCTACTATCCGCCGGCCGACGCCCTGCGTCTTGATGGGTAGATCTAGAGTCCGACATTTCGCCCTGCCGCTGACTAATTCAGGCCGGCGATATCCGCTGATCTATCTGCCTGAGACGGATGGCGATTAGCTTCTTGACGAGAGCCTTAGGGAGTGGCCGGTCGATCGGAAACTGCAACGCACCCTTGGACGTCACGTAGCCGGCAACATCATCAGGCATCTCGGCAAATACGGAACCGCTGTGGGGCAGGTAGCTGAGGTGGTTTTTGAACGCGGCGAATCCAGCTATGACCTTGCCCCGGAGTCGATACGCCGGCATCCCATACGAGATGCTCTCTTCCGCTTCGGGAACGATGGTCCGAATGGTCTGCCGCAGCTGTTGCAGGGTGGTCCGCTTGGGCTCATCGAGATTCGCCAAGTACTCGTCAACCTCTTGTTTCGACACGAGATCAATTCTGCGCCAGCGGATTACCTCCCAGCTTGACGCGCGCTTTCCGCCGAGTTTGAAGGCAAAAGCGACCATACATCGGCCGGGAAACGCATCAGGGCATCGAATCGGTTGTCCCACACCGCCGGGGACGCTTGCTCCAACACGCCATCGATCAGCCGCCGAGCGTGGTCGACGCACTCATCGATCGCGAGCTGGTTCTGCTTCAGCAGATCCCGACGCCGGTTGAGCACCGTCCAGATGTCAGCGATGAATCGATCGGAAAGCGCCTCCATTCGTTGTGTTGCCGACCTGGGGTCCTCGTTGCGTTCCAGTGCTCGTGCCTGGTCGCCCTTGAGCTCCCAGAGGCGTTGGGCAAATGGCCCACTCACCGGTGCCAGGTCGTGCAGCAGGTCGTTCAGTGTACGAATGCGGTCAGGTCCGGCCTGCTTGGCCCAACGCTCCCGACCGATCGCGTCGCCAAGGACGCAAGCCCCATACCAGCGGTGTTCTTTCTTAGCCATGCGTCGACCTGCGAGGTGCTGGCAGGTCCAGATGGGCGCAACCGGCCGAGACTTCTCGTCGAGGTCGGCCACCTGGCGGGCCTCGTAAGCAGGACATGCCATGAAATGGTCGGGAAATGGCTTGGGATACGGACACTCGTCGACCGGTCGCCGCGTCTGCCTCTTAGAACCCATCCATATTGCAACGGCTTCCGACCGGCTGCGAACGCCGAGCACGCGAAATATCTTTTCGAGCTGAAAACGGATCGTTCGCGATGACACACCCAATCGCGCCGCGATTTCGTCGTAGGAGAGCCCGGTTGAGGCTAACTCCAGTAGCTCTTGCTGGTGAGGAGTCGGCCCTGGAGAACTCACCACGGCCGACGGCTCATCGTGATATCCGTTGTCACGCATCGTTATGCACGTCCTAGCCCCGCCCCGCTGAATCGTGGTGGTGCCATAAGAGCTACGTCTTTCTATCGGCGAATTTGACAGCGTTGCTGGGCTGGAAGGCCGCAATTGCGATTGCGACGTGTCGCAGCAGGTTTGGTCAAACTGAGTCAAACGTAGGTCCATTCACCATGCGTGCCGCTGTTCGTGGTATTCGTTTCCCCGCCAGTCCACGCACGCTTTAGATCGAGGATTTCTCGATGATTTCGCGCCGGATCCGAGCTACGCTATACGTCTCTTGTCGCTGAGGCCGATTGTCATTCTTAACGTCCTTTCCAGAAGAGGGGCGCGCTTAGTTTGAAGGAGGTACCTGGTAGAGATCACTGCATCGCGGGACAGTCGGTCGGCCGTAACTGGAAAAGACCGCGATGAGGCTCCGATGCAGGGTCCCTCGTCTGCGGACGGTACCTCGCCGTCAGCATCATCTTTTGTAACCAGACGATCGGATACCGAACCCCGGTATCGGCTGGATCGGGTCTGGCGGACCAGCCGAGGGCCCGTCTTCGCGTTGGTCGTCGCGGCCGCCGCGTACCTGCTGACGAGAACGTCGTTCCCGATCCAGGACCTCGCTCCTGTCTTTCTTGTCCTGGTGGTTGGGATCGCGGCCGTTGACGGCAGTCGGTCCGGGGTGGCAAGCGGACTGATCATGGTGGCCTATGTTGCTTATGCCGATTCCAGGCCCGGCCATCTTTTTACCTACACGTCGGGCAACCTTCTTCGTCTTGGTATCTTCGCCGCTGCCACGCTCGCCGCCGGTGTGCTCGCCGGCGTGCCATCGCATCAGGCCGCTCTTCTGCGCACCGAGCTACTGGCCCAAACGGAACGTCTATCTGAGGCCCTCAAGGCGAAGCGAGAATTCATGAGCGTGGCGGCTCACCAACTGCGAACGCCCTTGACGGTCATCGCTGGCTATGTCTCGATGCTCCAGGACGAAACGTTCGGCCGGCTCCCTGAGCGCTTTCGGGATCCGATCGCGGCGATGCAGCTTAAGGCTCGAGAGGTCGTGGCCCTGATCGATGAGATGCTTCTGGCCGCCAGGGTGCAGAGGGGGACGGCGCCGACCGCGCTGATGCCCGTCGATGTGCGAGACGCAGTGCGAAAGGCAGTCGATCGCGCCGAGCCGCGAGTAACGCTGGAGCAGGCGACCCTTTCTTATGAAGTACCCTCCGCAATCGTCGCGGCAGAAGTGGATCCCGACCACCTCGCACACATCCTCGACAGCCTGATCAGCAATGCGCTGACGTATAGCAACGAGAGACCATGGGTGAAGATTACGGTCAGAGGCGGAAGCGACGTCAGGGTCATGGTCAAGGATCGAGGCTGGGGCGTTCCGGAAGCGATGAGACAGAAGATCTTCGAGGGTTTTGTTCACTACGCAAACCCGGAATACAAGGCGAAAAGCGGACGAGGTCTGGGACTATCGATCAGCCGCGAGCTTGCTGAACGCTACGGCGGATCGCTGGACCTTGTCAGCACCGAGCCCGGCAAGGGCAGCATGTTCGTCCTGCGAATTCCTGTGGCTGCCTCGTGATCTGGGTGAGCTCTTAATAATCCTTTCGGCAGCTTTTCGAATTCGCCCAGCCCGGTTCAAAACTTTGTTTTGACGTGGCCTCGCCTCACACGAGTGGCGCTTTAGTGCCACACGAGCGTTTGAGAGGTTGGTGTCCCCAACCGCACAAGTTTTGAACGCCGTATGGGTGGCAGAACGGCGGCGCACGGTTAGCGAACGCGGTTCGTAGAGCAATCAGCGGTCCGGAGAACTGGCGTTTGGGGTGGTCAATCCTCTGTCGCCGCGACGATGCGTCGCATCTGGCCAAGCTCGGTCTGATAAATGTGGGCCGATTTCACCGTCATCGTCAGCGTGCCGACCCCGACCCCGAGGTCGCTGGCCACGCGAGTTTGTAGCGCTGCGAGCTCGACGAGGTTGGCATAGCCCTTCGTACCGAAGTCGATGGCGTGAGCGTATATGGCGAGCTGCAACTCACCCTTGACGAGCCAGAAGTCGAGCAGGCTGACGCATGGGATGTAGCTGGTGTCGGTCAGTGGCTGGAATGTCGTGACCGTCGCGTCGCGAGTCCATGGATTCGCGGCCAGTCGGTCGATCACCCAGCGGATCTGGTCGCGGCCTGCGTGGGCGTAATCGTACAGGCGTGTCGCGTAGCTGTCGGCATCACCGACTTCTGCCACTCGGGAGTGGTCGGTAAAGTTCGCGTGCATCCAGGCCAGGCGTTCGGGATCGCCGTGCCGGGCAATGATCGGGTCGTCCACCCTCGGGGAGTACACGTCGAGCGTCGCCCGGAACACCTCGACGATAGGCAGTCCGTCCCAGCTTCCGACAACGCCGCCTTTTAGAATCGCCGCCGCGATCGCCATCCACGCCTCGCCCAGCGTCATCACTTCGATCCGCACCGGCACGAAGACCTCAGTCATGCGGGCGTCACGCGCGAGCGGCGCGGTCGTAGCGCGCCAGCACCGCCTCACCCACTTTCTCGATCGACCTGAGTTGCAGATCGACAGGCGCGACGAACAGTCGCTCACCCACTCCGAGCGCGGTCGGGATCACGAGCAGCCGGTACTCGTCGACGGCATCAGCGGCGGCGAGCGCATGGACAACGCTCGTGCTCCCGAACACGACCACGTCCTGGTCGCGTCTGAGATCGGCCACCCCGGCCACGAGCTCGCCCTCGAGCAGCGACGAGTTGCTCCAAGCGTCGAGGGCCGGCGCGGACCGCGACACGACGACCTTCCGAATACGGTTCATCACCCTGGCGAACCCGTCCGAGCGGTTCGGCCAGCGGTGGGAGAATACCTCCCACGTCCGGTGACCCAGCAGGAGCACGCCCGTATCGAGGATCGAACCGAGCTTGAAGTCGTCGCCAGCAACTCTTTTGGGTCCGAAGCGGAAAGCCCAGCGATCCGGGCCCTCGACGACCCCATCCACGGTGACGAACTGACTGATGATGACCTTGCCCTTGCCCACAGCCGTGCCTCCGGTTCTTGGTTGGTAAGAATGTCGACAA
>VBHO01000178.1:31862-42792 GCA_005882045.1 Chloroflexota bacterium
TACGAATTGGGCTGGGCGGCGCTTCGGATCAGCCCTAGTCAGACGGCCCTCAGGCTTGACGAGCGTCGCTACGAAGGAACGGTCTCCGGAGCGTGCCCCGGCAGATGAATCACGCCCAGCTGCTGCATGAACCCGAGTTCGTCCTTTCCAGCCCAGTGCTCGACGACCTTGCCATCCGCAATCCGGTGAATGGCAACGGCCATCATCGTCAGCTCTTGTCCGTGGGCCGCAATGCCGGGCAGGTCTTTGATGTGCCTCCCGTACGCGGTCAGGCGGGTCACCACCCTGTCGCCTTCAGCGATCTGGTCCTCGATCTCGTGGCGGCCAGGCGTCGCTTCCCAGAAGATCTTGAAGGCCTGCTTTAAGCCCTCGCGACCTGGCGCCAACCCGGGGAACGGTGGCGGAGAATGGTTGATATAGTCTTCGGCGACCAACTCATCCATCGCCTCCAGGTTCCCCTTGTCGATCTCTTCATAGAAGCGTCGGATGAGCGCCTTGTTCTCTGCAACACCCACTTCCTCTCCCTCCAGCCGCGGATCTACCCCGTCAACCTTACAAGCCTTGCCCACTTGTCCGAAAATGGCGTTTGTGAATGGTGTCCCAACCGCACAGGCTATGAACTCCACCCACCCGTAGAACTAAAGGCCTGCTTTTCGACGGATTGGGGTCCAGCCGATCCGACGATGAGCGGACGATCGGTCGGACGGTCCCCGATTACGCACTCCCCGTCTCCACCACTAGGACTTGCTACCTCGCGGCCTAATCTAGCACCCGTTTGTTCGGAGGTGCCGCAAGCAGATTCGTTGCGTAGCCGATGCCTCCCATCCAATAACATTCGGAACCATGATCGGACGCAGGTTTCTTCTGATGTTTCTTGGAACCATCGCCGTGGCCGTCGGCCTCTCCTACTTGCAAGCGTCTGTGCTTCCGGCGGATCCGGATTGGATCCCTCATCTGGCCACTCATGCGTCGGTCGGTGTGCCCATCCTGGTCCTCGCCTGGTTCACATGGAGGGATAGGGCTCGGAGGAGGTATGCCACGTCGGCGGGGCCGACCCTGGTCCTGATGGGAATCTCGATCATCGGCACCGCGCAGGTTTTGGAGGCAGCCTCGGCCCGCCTCGAATATCCGCAGATGGGCACGCTCCACGGAAGTGCAGGGGCGGTAACGCCAATTGGAATGCTCGTAAGCATGTTCGGCCTCATCGTCTCGGCAGGAACCAAGATTTTTAAGCGGCCACCACCTCGGTGGGTCTTGATCGCAAGCGGGCTTTTGCTCTCAGTCGCGACGGTCCTCTTGATCCGGACACTCGTGGTAGGTCTTTGAGAAATACCGACCCAGTCCCGTGCGGCTCAGGGTTCTTCCAAAGAGAGTGCCGTGCGAGCATTTAAGAAGGTTGGGTGTCCCCAACCGTACAAGTTATGAACTCCACCTGCCAGCCGGGCGCGACCGTTTTCGATCGAGGTAGGAGCGGTGGATTGATGAAACGTGAGTGACTTCGCGAAATTGAGCACAGTGCTCGCAGGTCGCCTTATCGAGCCAGATGACTCGGCGTACGACCAGGCGCGCCGCGTCTGGAACGGGATGATCGATCGTCGTCCCGCAGCGATTGCCCAATGCGCCTCGGCGAGCGACGTTGTCTCTTGCCTAGAGTTCGCGCGGGCTGGCCGCTTGAGCGTGGCCATCCGAGGCGGCGGGCACAACATCGCCGGCAATGCGGTCTGTGACGGCGGTCTCGTCCTCGACCTCTCCCCTATGAAGGAGGTCGTCGTCGACGCGGTGCACCACAGGGTGCGGGCGGGCGGAGGCGTCTTGTGGGGCGAACTCGACGCTGCCACCCAGGGGCATGGCCTCGCCACCACCGGAGGCCTCATGTCGACGACCGGAGTGGCAGGCTTCACCCTGGGTGGAGGACTTGGCCACCTGATGCGGAGTTGCGGACTTGCGTGCGATAACCTGCTGGCGGCTCGGTTGGTGACTGCGGACGGCCGCGACCTGACTGTCAGCGATGCGGAGAACAGTGACCTCTTCTGGGCGCTGCGCGGAGGCGGCGGCAACTTCGGCGTGGTGACCACGCTCGAGTTTCAGCTGCATCCGGTCGGTCCGATCCTACTCGGTGGCGGCATCTCTCAACCGCTCTCAGCCGCGCGTCAGACGCTGCGTTTCTATCGCGAGTTCACAGGCGGCGCGCCAGACGCGCTCATCGTCTATGCAAACCTGGGCACGGGTCCCGACGGCACCCCGCGTTTGGGCATGCGGGCCGTCTTCAACGGAAGCATCGAGGCCGGTAAGGAAGCTCTCCGCGAGCTGCGCGCGTTCGGATCGCCGATCGCAGATGACATCCGCCCACGTTCGTACCTGGAGATTCAGCGGCTCGTCGACCCGAACTTTCCGCCGGGGCGGCTCAACTATTGGAAGGCCCATTTCCTCGACGACCTAAGCGATGAGCTGGTCGACCTCACCATCGAGGCGCTCAAGCGCGCTCCGTCTCGACTCTCGGCTATCGCGCTCGAGCCGATGGGTGGCTCAGTTGCCCGGGTGGGTGCGAACGCCACGGCGTTCAGCCACCGATCCGCGGCCTACAGCTTCCTGATCCTCGCCGGCTGGGAAGACGCGCACCAGACCGAGGCGAACGTCGCGTGGGCGCGCGACCTCTGGGAACGGGTTCGGCCACTGGCGGCCCCCGGCGTCTATGTGAACTACCTCGGCGGCGAGGGTGAACAGCGGGTCCGCGAGGCCTACGGGCCCAATCTGGACCGGTTGGTCGAAATCAAGCGCCGATACGACCCCGAAAACTTCTTCCGAATGAACCAGAACATCCGGCCTGCCTAGCCTCGACACGATGTCAAGGAGTTCCGCATGAAAGACGCGTTCTTCTTCCTGAGCATCGCAGGCTTGGGCATGAGCGTCGCAGGGTTGGCTGGTCTTGTGTCGGCCTTCCGCCGAGGTGAAGACGCCTGGGACCGCGTCGAGTTGTGGCGGCTGCGCGCCATTGCGCGGCTGAGTTTCACATGCGTTTTCCTTGCGCTCATTATCTTTCCGATCTTCGCCCTGCTGGGCGAACAGGCGACTAGCATCCGCTTGACGAGCGCGGCGATCGCCGGACTCTACGTTATCGAGATCATCCTGGCGCTGCGTGACCGACCAAATTGGCCTCGCCGCGACTGGATGATTGGCGCGCTCCTCCCTGATGGGGCGTTCGGTCTCTTCAACATCGTGAACATCGCGCTGGGACTTACCGGCCTGCTCGAGGTCGCTCTTCTGCTGCGCCTCGTCCATCCGGTTAACCTATTTCTGTTGGTCCTGCGCTCGTTCGAGCCGCCGATACGACCGTCGTAAACGGTCTTTGCGGGGGGCGGATTGTGGAAAGCCCACCGGCGAATTCCCGGCCCGCGGATGGGCTCGCAAGCCGTTATCTGACTGGTGTCCCCAACCGGACAAGTTATGAACTCCACCTGCCAGCCGAGCTGACCAGCTTCCTACTCGAGCGTCCTCGCGACGGCGCGCCGAAGGATGACCTGGTACTCCTTGTCGAAATCGGCGCGCGCCTCCGGCAGCGCCTCTCGTTGCCGAGCCCATGCGAAGGCGTGCGCGAACATGCCGACGCGGATCGCCAGGTCGAACGCTCCGGCGAGGCCGCGACCCCATGGCTCGAGATACGCATCGCGGAGCCGCGCGAACCACGGGTCGGCCGGCGGCAGCCGGTTGATCTGCTCGAGGACTTGGAAGGTGACCGCGAGTGAGGCGAAGGGGTGAGAGATGGATGCATCTCCCCAGTCGAGCAGGCGAAAGTGCCCGCGGTCCACGTATAGGTTCGCCCCGTGGAGGTCGTCGTGCTGCACAGTCTCCGGCACATCATGTGCGGCGAGCTCCCCGCAGAGCTCACCAAAGCGGACCGCAAACGCCCTCAGCCGGCTGATCTCGTCGCTCTCCAGCGGCAGGCCGTGCCGCAGCAGTTCCTCGTAACGAAGTGGCAGCGTCGCCACCCGTAGGTCGGGAACGTGGTGTGCCAGGTGCTCGGATGCGTAGGTGGCCTCGCCCCGCTGGAGCTCGGCGTAGGGCGGTAACGCTGCGAGCCAGGTCTCCGGCGGGTTTAGGTAGTAGCCGATCGACGAACCTGCATCGGCGAGGAGAAGCCAAGCCCGCTCCTCATCGTGGCCGAGCACCTCGACGACGCGGTCGGGCCAGCGCGCGAAAAGGCCCGCCGTCAGCCTGGGCTCGAATGCCTGTATCGGACGGCACGCTTTGAACCAGGCCACGCCGTCCGCGAGCGGGACGCGCAGCACCGTTGCCCATGGTCGTTCGCGAGCCGTTTCAATGACGCCGATCGGTTCGACGTAGGTCCGGATCCAGGCTTCGGCGGCGGCGCGGTCCACACTCGTACTATGCCGCGATGTCGCTGCTGAAATGGTTAGTGTCCCCCACCGTACAAGTTATGAACTCCACCTGCCAGCCGAGTTGGGCCCTTGGTATTCGGCAGTGGAGCCCCAGCGGACGCTCAGCGGACGGTCGGCGGACGCCCGCCTAGCCGCACTCGCGCGCGACGGTGGCCGCCGTACTCCGAATCCGCACTGGCTAAGACTTATCCATTGATCGTTACGCACGCCTGAGGCCCCCACCTTCGGATCCTTTGACGCCTCGAACCTGGGGCATCCGCCAACCGGGCTAGGTGGAACCTTCGTCACGTGCCTGCGTTTTACCGATGGTGCGACCTAGTCGACTAGCCTGGGGTCAATCGCTCGCTCCGGTCATTGCCGTCGCCTTCCTACTGCTGGTCCCCAGCTGCACATCCGTTGGGACGCCGGCGGCAACCAGTAGCTCGTCGCCGCCATCCGTCAAAGATCTCCAGGCCCTCTCTGAAGACCACATCTTCTACCCGGGATCGGCCACGATCGGCGAGACGACCTACGACGCCAGTGGGATCGATGCCGGGGGAGCGCATCCGTACGCTGGATGGATTATGCAGACCACCGCCTCAGAATCCGAGGTCCTGGCCTTTTATGGCGAGCAGCTGAAACAACAGGCCTGGCAACGGAATAACGCCGGCGTCTTCAAGGGGACAGCTGAAGATATGGTTGCCGGCTGGCACAAAGGCAAATACATCTTCCGTCTTGGGTTCTGGCGGCCTGGTGATCCCCGCAATCCGGGCAACGGAGCATATCCAACCGTATACGGCACGCTGTTGACTACGGAAAATGGCACGGATTGAACCGGAGCACTTAGGCGTCGCATCGTTGACGAAATTGGCGTTGGTCCCCACAAGCTTGACTCTCAACGATTCCTCGGTGACGAGCGGCCTGGTCTTTACTAATGTTCGGGGCGAACCGGTCGAGTCGGGCGAAATCAACCGGGCCCTAATGAACTCCACCTGCCCGCCGAGTTAGGCGCTTGGTATTCGGAGCCGAGACGCAGCGGACGTTCAGCGGAGGGTCTGCGGCCGCTCAGCGGAACCCTGCCTCGCTTTGCGAGTGTGAAAGGGGTAGTCATTCGCCAAGTAGCTACGGTCGCACCGCCCGCAGCGATGCGACAAGCTCATCGACCACCTGCGGCGAGAGCCTAGCAAGCCATGACGACTCAAATTTGCCCGTTCGAATGGCTATTTGAGCCATCGACTCTCCGATGGAGCCGAGCACCATGTCGTCATCATCCGACTGGACCCCTATTTCGAGAAGAGCGGCCAGCGCCCCGCCGTCGTCGCTCCCTCCGAGATCGATCGCCGCGTCGTCCCTCTCATCGACCCGTGCCGATCGATCCCGCAAAATCTGGATCAAAGCCGCAGTGTCCTGAGGCTCCGCCCCGCCTTACTTAGCCAGATATCCCAACTTGCGAAGCTGCTCGATTGCGGCGCCAAGCTCCTTTCGGAGTTGAGCCTCATCGATCTGGTGGTCACCGCGATCGGGGGCGGGGCTGAAGCTGTCCATGGCGGTGTCGATGTTGCTGAGCGTATTCGCTGCGGGACCATCGAAGGTCTCGCCCTTTCCCATCAGCTCCCGACGGGTGTTCCAATAGGCAAGATTGACGGCCCAGGGATCCCCGCCCTCCCGCATCCATGTGATCAGCGGAGCCACCAGTAGCTTCACGCTCCGCTTGGATGCCGTCATCAAGCCTCGCTACGACTCGTCTGACTGGAGTAGTGTGCGATGAAGCTGGCGCGCCGAAAATCGCACCTGTTCCCATTCCAGGGTGTGGGGCGCCTCAGCAAATGTTCCCATCGGACCAATCCTTTCAATGAGCGAACTCAAGCTCTCGGATAGCTCTTGAAACTGTGCTAGCTCCCGCTCGTCAAAAAAACTTTGCCAACTAGAGCGGACGGATCATCAGGGCTCATGTCGTCGAGAACAAATGAAATCGCCTCGCCAAAAGGAAAGGCGGCGTCCGGCGGGACTGTGTCGGAGTTGTCCACATCCGCGATTGGAAATCCTCGTCGGAAAGACACCAGGCCGCCTGTACCAGGCTTCGCCTAAGGTCGGGGTACCTCGCCGTGCCGCGCGCTCAAGAGTGGTCTCTGCGGGCCCACTCAAACTCACAGTCGCGCACCATCGCGAGGAACACCTTACGCACGCTTTTTCCGGCTTTTGAGAATCTCTGCCAAAAAGCCCGTCTGGCCACCGATATCCACCGTCCGGTTTTTACGAATGCTCTCTTCCATCTCCACCGTCATCCAGCCTGGCCGTTCCCTGACGACCTTAAGCTCGGGAAATAGCTTCTCGATGTGTTCCGCCGAACGGGCGTGAACATATGCCCAGACTCCGCCCTGGCCATAGTCATATACAACTAAGAACTCTTCAGGAGGACCTTCCGGGGTCACGGCCAAGATGATAGATGCCGGCGCCTACTTCGTCTGCGCGTAAACCAGTAGAAGGCAGCGCCGGTCCAACAACCGGTCAGATGTTCGTCGGATAGATCTCGATCTCCACACCCCTGACACGAACCAAATCGCCGACGCCGATGCGGGGTTGACTACCGGTGGGAGCGATCATCAAAACATCTCCGGCCATGCGAAGCTTCAAAACTCCATCGGCAGCGACCAATGATCCGTCTTCGCCAAAACCGGGCCGCTCGCCGGCGACCACCGGTATTACCTCTGCTCCCCAGCGAAGGGGTCCCTGTAGTGATATCTCAACATCTGTCTCGCCTAATTCCGGCGGGGTCGCTCCCTTCCAGACAAATCGGGCTTCGCCCGTCTCCGTCCGAACAATCACGGTTCCGTCGTCGCCGAGTGGGCTTTGGATGAAAACCCACACTTCAGTTGATGGCTCGGATCACATTGCTCAGAAAGTAATTCTGCTCCGAACGTGCGTGGTTTATACAAATACATTAATAAGTAATGACACCCGAAAGGGGTGGCATCCCCCGCCGTACAAGTTATGAACTCCACTTGCCTGCCGATATGAGCGCTTGGTATTCGATGGTCGCCTTTCAGCGAACGCTCAGCGGACGGTCGGCGGACGCGTAACGGACGCCTGGCGGACGCTAAAAGGACGCCGGCAGACGGCCGGCGCGGCTCTCGGCAGCCGGCCGAGATGAGCGCTTGGTATTCGGAAGTGGAGCTCCAGCGGACGCTCGGCGGACGGTCCGCGGACGCTCAGCGGACGCCTGCCTTAGCTCGAGGTTTTAGTTTGTTAGTAGTGAAGGTCGGAACCGCGAGAGAGGCTGCCATTGATTGGTTGATGCAGCACGCCAGCCAGCGGGTGTGGTTCCGGGGCGCGTATTTCATCGGATCAACCGTGGGTTTGCCCGAAGACAGCGAGTTGGCAACCGGTTCCGATATTGATGTTGCCCTTGTCACGTCCGAAGCTGCACCTCCACCCAAGCCGGGCAAGCTGCTGCACAAGGGCGCCCTACTCGAGATCTCCCTGCGGCCCTGGCAGCAGCTCTCCTCGATAGACGAAGTCATGCGCTCGTATCATCTCTACGATCATTGCTGACCCGATGGGCGGCCTGCGAATCCTTCAGCAGAACGTGGCTCGGCACTTTACTGAGGAGGTCTGGGTGCGCCGGCGCTGCGAAGATGCTCGGCAAGGTGTCGAAAACTGGCTCAAGAGGATCGACCGATCCGAGCCCTGGCATGACCAGGTGACAGCGTGGCTCTTCGGCACGGGCGTAACCACTCACGTCCTTCTGGTCGCCGCACTCCGAAATCCGACCATTAGGCTCCGCTATCTTACGGTCCGCGACGTGCTTGAGGAATACGGTCGGATAGCCCTATATCCGGACCTGCTCCAACTCCTCGGCTGCGCCGAACTTACAGCCGACCGGGTCGAGCACCATCTCGTTGCCCTCGCCCGTAACTTCGACGCTGCGGCGGCGGCCGCCACGTCACAATTCTTCTTCAGTTCCGATATCACGTCGGCTGCCCGATCGATCTCCATCGAAGGCATGCGCGACCTGATACGAGCAGGAAACCACCGGGAGGCGGTCTTCTGGATTGTGGCGACCTTCGCCCGCTGCTACAAGATCCTCTCGGCGGATGCGCCGCAGTCGGCTCAGCGTGAATTTGCACCGGCATTCGATGACGTGCTTGCGGATCTCGGGATTTTCTCCACTGACGATTTGATCAGGCGCGCCGAGTCAGTCGTGCAGTTCCTCCCAGCGTTATGGGAAAACGCCGAAGGGATCATTGCCGCAAATCCGGGCGTAACCAGGAAATTGCCTGGTCTGCCTGGCCGGCATTAGGTCCTCGGTGCGGTTAGTCTAGGTCCCTCGAGAATTCCTGTCGGAACTTGCTCCTAGCCAATTCGAGTTCAAAGGGCAGAGCGTCGGCCCGTTTTACGTGGACTGCTCGTAGAACTGCGAATCGCTTCCGTCGATCACGAGATTAGCCCGCCCGATAGGATCCTGAGTTCGCACATACTCTTCCTCCTCGGGCATCCAGACCGTCTCCCACTTCCAGCGCATTGCCTCACCGTCACGTTCAATCCCGCGTCGTAAGCGCAAGTCGCGCGGGCACTCAACCCAGACGACCAAGTCCCAGACTGCACCGAGCTCACACCGCGACGATGAAATGCCCTCCACGATCGCCGTCCCACCCGGAGGGATGGTGTGCCGCTCAGCCAGATGATCAGCATCCCAGTCGTAGCGTTGAAACTGCGCCGAGCCATCGCGGAGCAGTGGTCTGAGAACGTCGCGAGCAAAGCGCTGCCAATCCCAACCTGGCTGGTGTGGAGCGGCGAAGTCGTCGGTGTGGATCACCGATGCAGATGGCAACCGTCTGGCAAGTTCCGTTGCGAGTCGTGTCTTGCCGGCGCCGCCCCAGCCGTCGATAGCGACCAACCTTGTAATTCGGCGAGTAGCTACGGAGCGAATCCGCTGCGCGACGTCCTCAACATTCAAGCCTCGAAACTAGCATGACCCAGTAGGCATATGGGGATGAAGGTTCTGATAATCGGACCATCCGGAGCCGGCAAGACGACGCTTGCCGGGCAACTCGAAGCTCGATTCAAGTTGCCGGTTTATCCGCTCGATCACATCGCATTCATGGACCAGCGGTGGACGATTCGGCCGCTCGGCCAAAAGGTCAGGGCCGTCCGGGAAATTCTCGAACAGCCTGGATGGATTGCCGAGGGGGGACATGTTGGCTGGACCGACCCCCTCCTGGAAGCGGCGCGCTTGATTATCTGGCTCGAAATCCCACTGCTCACGACGCTCCGCCGCCGGACTCGGGGATTGGGAGGGATCAGCCTCATTCGCGAGACCCCGCAGATTTGGTGGCAAGTACGCTGGTACCTTCGCCCGTACCGACAGAGTCAAGATCTCGATCGGTGGCCGAGTAGCTCGGCGATTCGGCACTATCTCTTGCCGCACATGAGGAAGGTGCTGCGATACCCGCATAACCCAAGCGTAGACGTGGTGGCTGACGCGATCGAGAAGACCCGCGCGCAACTGGGCCCACCCAGCGGTTAGGTTGGGATCCTCCGATCCAGCCCGGCCGTTCGTCAACGGTCATTTCGGTGGGATCGGCTACATGCCTTTCGCGGAAGGTGACCACAATGCGGCCCGGCTGCGCTGTAGCGGATCCGTCGAGACGGCGGACTTGTCGCAACCAGTGCTCTGATTCGCATCCCTAACTGATTAGTCAACGGTGGTCCCTAGCTGATATACCGGTTCCGTGACCGCGCGTGAGACCCTGGCTGAGCAGGCGGCCCATCGCGATGCGTGGTTGCGCGACATCGCTCAACGTCTCGGCGACGATGAGCGCTTCATAGCCGCGTGGCTGGTTGGCTCTTTCGGAAATGGCTCAGCTGACGACCTCAGCGATATCGACATCGTTGTGGTTGTCGACGACAGCCATGCCGACGCCGTCCTCAAGCGCGCCGTTCAGGAAATCGCGCGCTTCGGCGAAACCTTGTGGCTACAAGAAGTGCCCGGCAATGCGCCCAGCGGAGGCGCTTACGCAAGCGCTGGGTTCAAATCTACGCCGCTTCCGATTGCCGTCGATTGGTATTGGCACCGGTTGCGCCGAGCACTCTATCCGAGCGATGCCCACACGCTTTTTGACAAAGGAGGCGTTCGACGCTCGGATCCTCCCGCCTCTTTCGCGGAACTTATGGGCCGCAGGGATTTGCCTGCCGGAGCCGGCCGCGGGCGCCCGGCCCCTTCCGACGCAGATCGGATTGGTTTCTTCTGGGCCATGGTCCCAGTCGCGGCGAAGTACGGTGCGCGCGGATGGGACGAGGAGGCAGGGCGCATCCTCCGCGGGCTCGAAGAGCAGGTCGACCCGATCCGCATCTCTCCCGCGAGTCGGCGCGGACACCTCGGCCCAACGCCTCCTCTGCGACAACTCCGGGTTCTGATCGACGAGATGGACCACCTCATGGCGACACTACGCGCACGAGGAATCTCCACTCCGGACACCTCATATGCCCACGCCTTCATGAGCCTTGCCGAGGGCCTTAAACAAGAGGGATGGAGGTCGCCACAGGGAAATGAG
>VBHO01000178.1:42811-43521 GCA_005882045.1 Chloroflexota bacterium
GCGTCGTTCTGGCCATGGGCAGACGTCTCTGGCTGATCGTGGCGAGCAGCGTGCTACTCGTACCTCTGGCCGGCTGCCAGCTACCCGGAGCTCCGCACAGTATTAGTTTATACAAATAAACTAATAAGTTATGACACCCTGAATGGGTAGTGTCCCCCACCGTACAAGTTATGAACTGCTCCCAGCCGAGCTGGGCGCCTGCTATTCGGTAGTCGATCTCCAGCGGACGCTCGGCGGACGCCTCTAAGCGGCCTTGAGGGGATGCCGCCGTCGCGACAAACCGAGGTACTTCTAGACCCGGTGCGGCGAGGCGGCTATATGTGTCGAGGATCGGACTTTTACGGCCTCGCTCGATATTGCTCACCTCGGCCTGCCCGAGACCAGCCCTCTTTGCAAGGTCCTTTTGCGTGAGTTGAAGCGCACGGCGTGCCTGGATGATCTGGTTGAGCATCCGGGGTTTGACCTGCAGCGCGTGCAACTCGGCGACCGCCTGCGGACCCTCGGCTTTTGCGTCGCGGTCGATCTGCTCATGGAGGGCGTCGAAGTCGTGGTCATGGCCTTTGTCGCCGCGGGCGTGCCAGCATGCGCGCCAGGTGCCTTGCCACCAAGCCTAACGATGTGTTATTGTTCTATCCGTGTTAGTTGCCACGAAGCGCGATAGACGCGCCGAACGCCGCGAGGCGACAACGGCCGAGATTCTGGAGGCGGCC
>VBHO01000178.1:43583-50500 GCA_005882045.1 Chloroflexota bacterium
GCCCGCCTTCGCTCTACTGGTATTTCGACTCCAAGAACGCCATCTACGACGCCATGTTCGCCCAGGGAGACCGGCAGCTTCTTGCGCGCCTGGCAGAGCAGAAGTGGCCGGCCGACGCCAAAGGCATCTTGCGCCTTTCGGCGCGGGCTTTCGTCGAGTTCAGCACGGAGGACGTGCAGCGCTACCAGCTCCTCTTCCAGCGGACCATCCCCGGCTTCCAGCCATCGGCCGAGGCCTACGCACTGGCGATGCAGGTGGTGGATCAGATGCGTGTGCGCCTGGCGGCGGCCGGCCTGACCGAGCAGAGGGCCTTCGACATGTGGACCGCCCTGGTCAGCGGTGTCGCCGCCCAACAGATCGCCAACGAGCCGGGTGGCGACCGTTGGCTTCGCCTGATCGACGAGATGGTCGACATCTATGTCGATCGCGTCACTGGAAAACAAGAACGCAGGGAGGACAGATGATGACCGTCACGTCGACCAGAACGGAGGTCGATACCATCCGCGGACTCAGCCACCGGGAGGCGATGGGCTTTGCCGAGACGGAGTTCGCCCGCATGATCGCCTTACTTCAACAGCTCCAGCCCGAACAATGGCAACGGCAGACAATCTGCGAACTCTGGGACGTCCGGGCCATGGCCGGCCATGTCCTGGGTATGGCGCAGGCCCAGGCCTCCTTTCCGCAATTTATCCACGACCTCCGGTCGGCGCGTAAGCGCAGTGGCGGCTCGATGATCGACGCCATGAACGCGACCCAGGTCAAGGAGCGATCGCACCTGACCGCCGTGGAGGTCGTCGACGGGCTCGTGTCCGCCAGTTCGCGGGCGGTACGGGCTCGCCGCCGCTCGCCGGCGCCGATGCGCTGGCTGCTCCGGATCCCGCAAGACCCGCCATTCCAGGGCGAGCGGCTTCAGTACGGCTTCCTCGTCGACACCATCTTCACCCGAGACACCTGGATCCACCGGCTCGATATCGTGCGCGCCACGGGCGGGGAGATGGTGCTCACTCACGACCACGACGGCCGGATCGTCGCCGACGCCGTTGCCGATTGGGCGGGGCGTCACGGCCAACCCTTCGATCTCACGCTCACGGGGCCGGCCGGCGGCCACTGGGGCCGGGGTACCGACGGCGAGACGTTCGAGCTCGATGCCCTCGACTTCTGCTGGACCATCGCCGGGCGCGGGCCAGGCGGCGGGCTACTCAAAACACGAGTTCCGTTCTAGTCGCAGTCAACAACCGAGGAGGAAACAAGATGGCCATCGCCGAAATCACGCAGCTAACCGTCCAGCCAGGCGAAAACCGCGGCAAGTCGTTCACGGACGGAGGTGTGGGAGTGCTGTTCAAGATCTTCGGGAGTGAGACGGGCGGCACGCTCGCCGTCGTCGAGCATCCGGTCGCGCCACACCGACTGGTCCCACCCCATACCCACGCCGACGTGGACGAGTACTCGTACATCATCGAAGGCGAGATTGGCGCCCGGATCGGCGACCGCATCATCAGCGCCGGCCCTGGCACCTACGTGCTCAAGCCGCGTGGCATCATGCACACCTTCTGGAACGCAACCGACCGCCCGGCCCGCATCCTCGAGATCCTCTCGCCGGCCAGCTTTGAGAAGTTCTTCGAGGCCATGGGAGAGCTGATGAAGAACCCCGGCCCGGAAACGCCGCAGCGCCTCGGGGCCCTGGCCGCCTCGCATCACGCCACCGTCTCCATGGATTGGATCGCAGAGCTGAAGTCGAGCTACAGCCTCAAATTGCAGGGCGAACCTTAGGTCGGTTTTGGAGGGGCGATCAGCTCGGCTGGTCGCCCTTGACGACTCGCCTTATCGGCGACCCACCATGCTTATACGAATAAACCGATAAGTTGAGTCACCCGGAATGGGTGGTCTCCCCAACCGTACAAGTTATGAACTCCACCTGCCTGTCGGACTCAACGCCTGGTTTTTCCTACGGGTTGGGCTTTGTCGAACCTCAATATAGGCTTTCAGGCTGCCTACCGGCCGACGTCGCGACGCTGGAAGCTCCATAGTCCGATCGTCATACCAATGCCAATGACGGCCACGAGAATCCAGAACCCGGTCCAGTAGACTCCGGTCGTCAGGGGCGTCCCATAGAGATAGAACAAGGAGAAGTTCTCAACCCATCCAGGCCATCGGAAGAGTGGCGCAAGTTGGGTCAGGAAGTAGGCGACCACCACATAGCCTGAAAGCAGAAGCACAGTTGCCCGCGGAATCCACCCGGCAAAGGCTGCGCCAAGAGAGCCGAACGTCAGCCCGAACGGCAGCAGCAGCGCAGTCGCCAGAACGATCGGCCCAACACCCAGGCTAATGCCTTGGGCGTCGGCGGCCCAAAGGGTCACCAGGCTCCCCACCGACGCGATCAGAGTGGTGGCAACGAGGAGAGATCCTTCACGCTCGTGCGCGACTCGCCAGCGCGCGGTCGGTTGGCTGATTCGTCGATCGTCCAGCGGCTTACCTGGGTGATGGCAAAGACGGCCAGGAGCAGCGGAAGCGTCCCGAACCAGAAGGCACTGATCACGGCGCGGTTGAGATCAGCTTGGCCGCCAACATAGGCGCGGAAGACCGGGATATTGTTGACGAGATCGGCCAGAGACTTCGCCAGCGAGGTCATGAAAAGGGCCAGCAACGCGATCGAGACCATCCAAGTCAACAGACCAACTCGCTGCTCGTAGATTGCCGCGAGCACGGGGACGCGCAGCAGTGGGTTCCTCGACGCTTCGGTGACAGGCGGGCGCTCGACCGGCCGGCGGCGAACCAGTCCCGATCCCAGATCTCGCCGCGCGAACGCGATGCCGGCCAGGACGATCAGCATCAGGGCGGCCACCACCAGACCAAGCGTGCTCACCCAGTCGACATTGCCGCCCGGACTGAGGCCGTTGACCCGGTCGTAGTACAAGAACGGCGAGATGCCGCGGACGCTCGCCAGGCCATCCAGCGTACGACCGAAGCTGTTGAGCAGGAAGAACCCTAGCAGCACGATGGCGCCGACGCCGGCGGCCACCCGGCGGGAGTCGGCGAATTGGGCGATTAGCAAGGCAATGCCAAAACAGGCGGCCGTGAGCGCCAGCACCGCCACACCGTCAGCAAGGAGGCCATCGATCGGCAGCGGCGACCCGGCGGCGTTGGCGCCGAAGTCGGTCAGGGCGCAGGGCGGTCAACCGGGCCCGCGAGATCCGGCTCGCCAGCCACAATTCCAGGAGTCCGCGCTCCTCGTCGCCTCGGATCACACCGGATCCCGCCATCAGGGCCCAGAAGCCAAAGATCAGGGGGAGGAAGCCGAAGACACGCCATTGAACGTAACCGGCGAGGGTCTCTGGATGCACCGGCAGCGGGACTAGGTAGCTGACCTGCCGGCCGAGCACCTGCATCTGAAGCCCGAACTGCTGACGCGCCGCCTCGCTGTTGCCGACGATGGCCTTGTAGCCCAGGGACTGCAGCATCCCGTTGAGCCCGCCGATGGCGGCCGTCGAAATCATCCCGGTGCGGTGAAACCGCCACCCGATCCGAAACATCATGTGGCGGCTGATTCGAGCGGCTTCTGGTCGCGGTAGTAGCTGAGGAACACCTCCTCGAGGCTGGGCTCCTCGCTCACCAGGTTGAGAACCCCGCGTCCGGCGATGACGCTCAGCAGGGGCTCGAACCCGCCACGCACGTTGCAGCGCACCCGCGATCCTTCAACCCGGACGTCCGACACACCCTCGGCTGCCCTGATGGCGTCGATTGGCGGTGCGCCCGCGAATTCGATCGCGACGTGGTGGACGCGCAGGTGATGGAGCTCATCAAGGTCTGCGACGCTGACCAGGAGGCCATGACGGATGATCCCTACGTGGTCGCAGACGTGTTCGACCTCGGACAGCACATGGGAGGAAAGGAAGATCGTCGCGCCCTGCTCGCGGGACTCGCGAAGCAGCTCATAGAAAGTTTGCTGGTTCAGCGGGTCGAGACTCGCGGTCGGTTCGTCGAGGATCAGTAATGCCGGGCGGTGCATGAAGGCCAGCACTAGTCCTAGCTTCTGCTTGTTGCCGCGCGAGTATTCTCGGAAGCGACGCCCAAGGTCGAGTTCGAAACGCTCCGCGAGAGCCTTCACCCGGGTCGGGTCGACGCCGCCGCGCAGTCCAGCCAGGTAAGCGACGATCTCGCTACCACGGAGCCCACCGAACTGGGGCAGCTCGCCTGGGAGGTAGCCCACTTTCGTCTTCACCGCCACCGCCTCTTTCTGGCAATCGAGGCCAAAGACTTGAGCGCTGCCACGCGTCGGGAAGATCATGCCCATCAGCAAGCGGATGGTTGTCGTCTTGCCGGCGCCGTTGGGTCCCAGGAAGCCGAAGATCTCAGCCACGCCGACTGCCAGCTCAAGGTCGAAAAGGCCGCGGTCCATCCCATAGTCCTTGGTCAGCGCGTGGGTCGTGATCGCCACGGTCACGTCAGCCCCTCATCCTTCATGACGGTCGATCCTAGCGGTTATCCGCGAACCCTGGAGCGAGGACACAATACGCACCCAGCCAGGAGGATCGGGCTACCGAGCATGCTGCTCCGTAGGCATGCCTTGTCCGGGCAGGTGGTACGAGACGTTGGTGTCCCCAACCGTACAAGTTATGAACTCCACCTGCCGGCCGAGATGAGCGCTTGGTATTCGGGAACCGATTTCTAGCGGACGCTCAGCGGCCGAATAGAAGAACTTATCTAGCGAGACTGACTAATCAGGATGCCGACCGCGAATGCGGCCGGCACCGCATCCCAGAGGTAATGTCCGACGAGCAAGGGAAGGAGACGGCCCACTTTGAGATAGATCCAGCCGAGTCCGCACCCAATGGCAAAAATTGCCAGGCACCGGTAGATGGAGATGCTCGAGTCGATGAATGGAAAGGCCGCATGTTGTAAGCCGAATCCGAGACTCGTGAGCCAGATTGCCAGGGCCGGTGTCAGGCGCCCCGCCGACAGCCGGGTTAGAGCGTATCCCCGGTAGGTTAGTTCCTCGACGAGGGCCGCGGCCAACGGGGTAACCAGAACGCTCCAGGCGATGAACCATGCGGGAACGGGGAGGGCAAGGGAATCGTTGGCGTGCCGAAGCAGTGATTCGCCAACCTCCGGAGACACGTCGGACACGACGACAGCGGTAATCGCCGCAAAGAGTGCGATGCCAATGCTGATCGCGAGACCCAGGCCGAGATCCATTCCAAGTTTGCTGCGCCGAAAGGCGAGCAGTTCGCCAAGGCTGAACCCCTCCTGTCGACTGCGCCAGATCAGGAGGAGAGCGAGGATGGGGTAAACGGAAAGACTTCCCCAAAAGGGAGCCCATGCGGCCGCCACATCCCAGGGATGCGAACTGCCGCCAAGCAAGGCGACGCCTGCGGAAAGGGAATTCCCGGCCAGGGCAAGCGGAGCTCCTATTTAAGACAGTGCCACGGGCCACGCAATTGACGCGGGTCGCCCCGTATTAGTACTTGCCGTCGTACCTATCGTTCGCGCCCCCTCTAGGGCCCCGATTGACCGACGAGACTCCCCGCCATCATGTCTTGCCGCTCGATGTCGGCGAGGCCACGAGCAGGTAATGGTCGATGTTACAGGAGCCATCGGCTACTGCCGGGCCCGGTTCAAAACTTGTTTTGAGTGGTGTCCCCGACAGGATTTGAACCTGTGCTCCTGGCTCCGGAGGCCAGTGCTCTATCCAGGCTGAGCTACGGGGACACGAACGGAACCCGATTATAGGGAGGCCGGTGATCGAGCAGTCAGCGGTTCGCGACCTGCCTTTCGGAATCCGTTACAGACGTGACCCCCCTGATTGACGGCCGCCAATAAGCTGGCATCAGGACAGGCCAGATCGAGCGAGTCGCCTGTTCAGGAGGTGGGGACCTGTGCGGCGTTTCCTGAACCCCTGGATTCTGCTCGTGATCGTTTCGGCCGTGGTTTCCTGCGCGGAAGTCGTCTGGCCGAACCCTTAGTCGCCGGTCTTTCATTGTCAAGTCGCCATGGTTAGACTGTAGGTTGTGCTTACCAAGGGGCGCCCGGGGCGGTCGTCTGCGGCCGGCCCCGGCGCGCCAGGTTCGCTCGGCCAGCGGATTCGTCTAGCCCGCCAGGAACTCGGGCTCAGCCTGACGGCGGTCGCGGGGAAGGACTTCAGCCGGGCCTTTCTCAACCAGGTCGAACTGGGGCGCTCCCAGCCATCCACCCAGACGCTGCGGATTATCGCCCAGCGGCTGCAGCGACCGATTGACTACTTCCTCGAAGAACCCGGGGATTCGATCGCGGCACTCGAGCTGGCGCTGGCAGAGGCCGAGATGAGCCTCCTGCACGGCGACGCCGCCCGCGCCGAGGCGCTGATGACGCGAGTCCTCGCCAGGACCACCCCACTCGAGCTACGTACCCGCGCCCAACTGGCGCTGGGCACGGCCTACGTGCGGCAGGGACAACCGAACAAGGCAATGCCGGTCTTGGAGGAAGCGATCGCGGCCGCGGAGCGCTCCAACTGGCCGCAGCTCCTGGTCGAGCTGTACGACCGGATGGGCAGCGTTCACTACCTGTTACGCCGCGCCCACAGTGCCGGGCGCTGGTTCGAGCAGGCATTCGAGCGGTATGAGTCGGCCGGCCTGAAGGATCCCGTCCTCAAGGCGCGCATTCTCGGCCACCGGGCCAACCTGCACTACGTCGCCGGCCAGCCGGTCGAAGCCATCGCCGCGTATGAATCCGCCATCGCCGCCGCCGAACAGGTGCTCGACCTGCCGGCGCTCGCGGGGATCTACGAAGGCCTCGCGCTCTCCTTCCAGCAGACCGGGCAGTATACGCGGGCGCTTTCCTATGCGCAGAGGGGGCTGCGCATCTTCGAGACGCTGCGTGACGTCCGCATGGCGGGCGAGCTCCGCCTCAACATGGGCGAAATGCTGCTGCAGCAAGGCCGGGTC
>VBHO01000178.1:50596-51094 GCA_005882045.1 Chloroflexota bacterium
GACCTCGCCACGCGGTCGAGCGACCCAATCGCCACCGTCGCGGTGCACCGGGTCGCGGGGCGGGTGGCGCACGCCCGCGGGCGGCGTGAGGCAGCGCACCGCCATTTCGAGCGAGCGCTCGACGTGGCCCTAACCGTCGACAGCCCTGACCTGCGCGCGCGTGTGGCCTACGACTACGCCCGCGCCCTGGAGGCCGAAGGGGATGCGGCCCAGGCTGCCGTCCGGTTTCGCCAGGCCTATGAGGCCGGCCGCGCTCCGCGACTCGCAGCGACAGCGTTAAGTGAGTCCGAAGTTTAGGTAAGCAGCACTTGACAGAGGGTGAACAAACCACCGATAATGACGACCACGGAAGGTTGCGTCGTTCGTCGAGAACGATCCCCCCGCCACCGTCCGGATCGTACACGTCAAAAACTTTGTCAACGTCGCATTCTGCGATAGACTGATCACACACAGTCAAGGGGGATTCATGGACGGGTATTCGCGAAAGGTTGGAGCCAG
>VBHO01000210.1 GCA_005882045.1 Chloroflexota bacterium
ATCCGAACCGCTCACCACGCCGTCGCCGGTGTGGAGACCCATTCGGACGCGGACCGAGAAGCCCTCCGGCCAGCCGTGGGCGGCGAGGCCGAGCTGCGCTGCGACCGCGGCTCCGACTGCTGCCGGAGCGCTCGAGAACGCGGCGAAAAAGGAATCGCCTTCAATGCCGACTTCGGCCCCGCCCGCATTCGCAATCGCTTGCCGGATGATCAGCTGATGTTCCTTTAGCACCGTTGCGTACCGATCGCCCAGCTCCCGGAGCAGACGCGTTGAGCCTTCGATGTCGGTGAACAGGAAGGTGACTGTGCCAGTAGGCAGCTCAGCCATTAATCTCGGAATCTAGCGCTACCTCGTCGGAACCGCGCCGCACGTGATGTTCATGGCGGCGGCCGTCATGGTTGCAGCGCGGTCTGAGGCGATCAGCGCGGCCATGTTGCCAACGTCGGCCAGCGACGTCAGCCGCCTCAGCATGGTTTTGTCCCGCATCCAGGCGACGTGCTCATCACGCGTCATCGGGTGACCGGTCCCGTAGGCCGGACTGGTGCCGCCAGCCGCGGGAAACGCTTCCGGGATACCGGTTGTATGCAACCAGACGACCCGAATCCCGAGCGGGCCGAGTTCGCACGCCCACTGACGGCAGAGGCTTTCCAGTGCGTCGAACGCGACTCCGGTGCCACCCACCTCGGGGATGGCCTGGCGCGCCGTCGCGGCGGTTATCGTCATGATCACGCCCCGTCGGCGGGTTGCCATGTGCCGCGCAGCAGCTCGCGAGGTCAGGAATTGCGACCTGACTGCGATCGTGATCGGCCTGGCAAAGTCTTCCAGGGCCATATCCAGCAGGTTGCTGCCGTGAACATCTGCATGACTGATCGCGTTGAAGGAGATATCCAGGCCGCCAACTTTCCGAGTAATGGCTGCGGCGTGGTCTTCGACCTGGCGTTCATCCAGCGCATCGACCTCGTCAATCTCGGCCATGCCGCCCGCCGCTGAGATTTCGCCAGCAACCCTGTCCAGCGATGCCCGAGTTCGACCGGCCAGGAAAACGCGCGCTCCTTCCCGAGCGAAAGCGCCGGCGACGGCGGCGCCGATTGCCCCACCGGCACCGTAGACCACTGCGTTCTTGTTCTCGAGAAGCACCGTCATCCCTCCCGTTGATCAGGCTTTAACTTGGAGCTGTGGATCGGAAGACTACCGATCCGTTCCCGATCTACGACCGCGAGATCAACGGTATCAAGGAGTACCAGAAGGGCCTCTCTTGGGGGCAGGGCGAACGCCGACGAACGACTATGAACGCGGGCGATCTATCGGGCAGAAGACCCATAATTGCGGCCATGGCCACGACCCGACGAGCCGACATGTTTATCGATCTCAAGGACGACCCGCGTGAGAATGGACCAACGTTGGGCGACGAGCGCACCGCGCTGGTCGAGTATTTGCGCTGCGTACGCCTCACACTGGAAATGAAGTGCTCAGGCCTTGATGCCGACGCTCTGGCGCGGCGCTCCGTCGAGCCGTCGACCATGTCGCTCCTGGGGCTGGTGCGACACCTGGCGGAGATGGAACGTCATACGTTCCGGAACGTGATGGCGGGACAGGACGCACCCGGGCTGTTCTGCTCCGACACCGACCCTGACGGGGATTTCGACGGCGCTGTTCCCGACCCCCAAGTGGTAGCGGGGGCGTGGGACGCATGGCGAGCGGAGGTGGACTTTGCCGAGCGGTTCGTGGCCGGGTCACCCAGTCTCGACATCACCGGCAACGATCGCAGTGGCGTTGGCCAGGGGCAAGGGCCGATCTCGCTGCGCGAGGTGCTGCTCGAAATGATCCACGAGTACGCCCGTCACCTCGGTCATGCCGACCTGTTGCGTGAGCGGATTGACGGACGCATAGGCCAGTAACTCGTTCAACGGCCGCCCGCTGAGGCGGAACCGACCGAACCACGAGGGGGCCGCACCGAGCGGCCCCCCTCGACTACGACATGACTACGTGTTTGGCCCGCCTGGTCGCCGCCGTCAGGCCGGGCAGCGATTGCTGGACATCACGTTCCGGAAGTTGTTGATGCGCTGGACAGTCGAACCTCCGCCACCAAATGCCAGATAGGTCGAACTCAACAGGGTCCCCCAGCCCTGGTTCTTGCCGAAGTCATTGGTCGTGTTGGGCATCTCGGTCCCGAGGTTCCAGCGGCAGGCGCCACCGGCGGACACGGCGCTGAAGAACGGATAGAAGCTGGCCGGCACGCCGTCATCGGTCGTCGGGATCAGCGTGCAGCCCACGCCGGTGCTGCGGTTGCAGGTGTTGAACTCGATCCGCGGCAGGTCCGCTTCGAAGGCGACCCGCTGGTAGTTGACGTTGAAATCCTGCCCCGTCAGCGGGCTGCTGAAGAGGAACGGTGTCGGATGCAGGCTCGTGTTGCCATCCGGCCAGACCGGTGTGTAGTCGAGCCCGTCAAAGCCGGTGTTGGTGTCGGTGCACCCGTTGATGTGGATGCGCAAGGCCTCGGACGCCGGGAAGCAGAAGTTGTCGTCGCCGTCGGTCGGCTCGGCCCCGAATTCCTCCTTGTTGCCCTTCGGGCAGCCGATCGGATTGCCCGCGGCATCGACGCCGAATGGCGTCGCCGGAATGGATTTCACTCCGGTGCAGGTTTCGAAATGCCCGATCTCATCCGAGAAGGCGACGTTGTAGGTGTGGGCGGCCCAGATCACGCGCGTCCCCTCTGACGACGTGCTGTACATCGGGTGGAAGTTGAAGGGGATCGCGTTGCAGCTCGTACCGGTCGGGTCATATTGGATTTGGGCAAACCCGTTGCTGGCGCTGGCGGTCATCGATCCGCTCTGACCGGTACTCAAATCGTTGACCACGGCGCGCAATCCACTCGCCGTATCCCTGAGCGACACGTTGAGATGGTCGCCGGAGTTCATGAACAGGTCCCTCTGCGGGTCCGGCGTGAAGGTCGCTAGCGTCGAGTCGACCGGGTTCGGCGGCGCCTGGGTGCGACCGTTTTTGGTCACGAAGGCAAAGTTCACCGTTTCCAGGCCGATCCGACTGGCGCAGGTGGCGTTCTGCGTCGTGCCATTGATCGGGTCCTCGAGGAGGTTGAAGATGTTCATCGCCGCGCACCACTTCGTCGCATCACAGGCGCTGGCGCCCACTGCGACGGCCCAGGTTGGCCACGGCACCCAGCCTGGTGGATAGAACTGCAGCTCGACGAATGCCG
>VBHO01000211.1 GCA_005882045.1 Chloroflexota bacterium
TTCTGGTTCCGTGCCCGTTGGTTGGCACCTTTGCGCCTTGAATGCGACCGAACCGATGCCGACCGTTAGATCGTGCTTGGGTCCGACGTCAGTCACCCACTCGTCTCCCAGTTCGGCGACGCGTTGCGCCGAGCTGGCTACAACGAAGCCGGGCTCCGGCAGGCGGTTGGTACCAGCTCCGGCCTCGGGCACGATCCGCGAGGGAGCGAGGTCGCGCGCCGACGGCTCGCATCGGGGAATGCGCTTCACGCGCTCATCAAGGCATTCTGCCTCGCGATTCCCGTCCCCGGGAATGAACTGACCAACGCGGTCGGGGCTGCGACGGTCGACGACCTCGTCCGTCTTGCCCTCGTTACCCGGGAGCAGGACGCTCTCATCCCGCGGATCGCGATCGACGCGGCCCAAGACCTGCTGATCGCCCACGACCCGGCCCGTCAAGGTGAGCAGCTGATGGGCGATCATGTCATCGGTCTCGGCCCGGCCCCGCGAACCCTGGCAGCACTGACGGTGCGGTTAAAGGCTGGGCGCGTCCTCGATCTCGGCACCGGCTCCGGCATCCATGCGCTGCTCGCATTGAACCTTTGCGACGACGTAGTGGCGACGGACATCAACCCACGGGCGCTGGCATATACCCGCTTCAACGCTGCCCTCAACCGTCTGGCCATCCCAACGACCCGCCAGGGTAACCTGTTCGAGCCAGTGGCGGGAGAGGCGTTTGACCTCATCGTTGCCAATCCGCCTTACGTACTGTCGCCGGATTCGAGCCTCCATTTCCGCGATAGCGGGATGGGCGGTGACGAATTGAGCCGAACCGTGGTGCGGGAAGCCGCTCGTCACCTCACCGACGGCGGGTTCGCGTCGATCCTCGTCAGCTGGGCGCATGGTGAAGAGGAGGCGTGGCAAGCGCCCCTCGCCGGCTGGGTTCGAGGCGTTGGCTGCGATGCCCTACTGCTCCGTTTCCGAACGTACGATCCGGTGACCTATGCCTCTCTTTGGATCAAGGAAGAGGCCGAGTATGCCGAAACGCTCGATCGGTGGCTTGGCTACTACGGCGGTCTTGGTATCCGGGCAATGAGCTCGGGGGCCGTCATCCTGCGTCGCCGGTCCGGGGTCAACTGGATGCGGTCGGCCCACATGCTGTCAGCTCCGATCCAGGACGCCTCCCGACACCTGCTGCAGATCTTCGACGCGAGTGACCGTTTATCCCGCATGCCGGATACGGAGTTGCTCGAACAGAGATTTCGGCCCCACCCCAGCCATCGCATTCACCGGACCGCCGTTAGCCGTGGCGGATCGTATGTGGTCGAAGGCCAATACCTCGAAACGATCGGCGGGATCCCGATCCGAGTATCGCTCGGACAGTTCGGATCGCGCCTGCTGGAGCGGCTCGACGGTAATCGGTCGCTCCGCGACCTAATCTCTCAGCTCACCCTGACGCGGGGTATGAGGGCGGGTGACGTGGTCCGCAGCGCTGTTCAGCTCGTAACCCAACTCTTTGCGTTCGGATTTCTGGAGATCGACGGGTCGGCACCCGACCCTCGCGGACTCGTCGAGATTGGCATTGACGGAAGCGAAAGGAGCCTGGTGACATCATGAAGACGCACGACCGGCAGAGCCTGGACGACCGGACGCAGGAGGGCGGCAAGCCATCGGCAAAGACGCCCAAGGCTCGGCCGGCAAACGTCGAGCAGTCGATCCGTGAACTCCAGGCCACGGCCGGCAACCGTGCGGTGGGTGACCTGATGGCTGACTCTCGACCCACACTGCAGGGCAGCTTCTTTGGCACCGCGTTCGGCGGTCTCGAGGACTGGCTCGGAGAAGAGTCCTCAGGCGGTAGGTCCGGTGTCGATGCAAGCAGTAAGGCCGAAGTTGCGGATTACAGCATGAAGGAGACGCCGTCGGATAATTCAATGAAGGTCGCCGATGCCTCGGACAAATGGGACGCCTCCCAGAAATTCGATGCCTCGGATAAATGGGACGCCTCCCAGAAATTCGACGCCTCGGATAAATGGGACGCCTCCCAGAAACTCGATGCCTCGGACAAGTGGGACGCGTCCCAGAAACTCGATGCCTCGGACAAATGGGACGCCTCCCAGAAATTCGATGCCTCGGATAAATGGGACGCCTCCCAGAAACTCGACGCCTCGGATAAATGGGACGCCTCCCAGAAACTCGATGCCTCGGACAAATGGGACGCCTCGGAAAAGTCCGAACTCGGGCTAGCGAGCAAG
>VBHO01000179.1 GCA_005882045.1 Chloroflexota bacterium
TCGGTAACCATGCCGAGGATGCCTTCCAGTCGGTTGCCGTCGCGGAGAAGCGGCGTGGTCGCCACGACCGCCCAGAGGGGTTCGCCATCGCGGCGGCGGTACACCACCTCGCGGCTTTCTCGGATGCCCTCGCGGGAGCGTTTTCGGTGTTCATCGCGCTCCTGGCGGCCCGCTTCGCTGAAATAGAACTCGCTCGGCGATCGGCCGAGCATCTCCTCAACGGTGTAGCCCAGGAGGTCCGCCATCCGTTGATTCACGAAGGTGGCCCGGTCCTCGACATCCACCATCCAGATGCCTTCGTGGGCGGTTTCCACCAGCTTCTGGTAGCTCGTTTCCGTGGCGCGCAGGGCCGCCTCCTGACGTTTGCGCTCGCTCAGGTCGCGAAAGATCGCCACGAACGCGACGACCTCACTCTTTGCGTCGGTGAGGGGCGCCACCGAAATCCGGACGTCGACGAGCGACCCGTCGTTTCGAACGAAGCTGGACTCGACGTCGCGAACTTTTTGGCCGCTGCGAACATGCTTCAGGAAGGCCTGCAGGGCCTCCTGGCGTCCCGGTCGCAGAAGGATGGATACATCACGTCCAACCGCATGCTGCGCCGTGTGGCCTAACAGGGCAACGGCGCCCGGATTCCAGCTCTGGATCAGGCCGTCGACGCCGGCGACAAAGATGGCATCGTCGGACGACTCGATGATGGCAGCGACCAACTCGGCGAGCTTGTAGTTGCGATTGGGCTCGGTCACGTGTGAAAGCCCATCACTGGATCAACCCAAGAGCGCCAGGGCGCCTTGACCTTGTAACAGGACCGTGACAGGCATCGCTTAGGCTAGGGCTGGTGCAGAAAAATGTCGACTGAAATGCCGCCTGCTGGACGCGACCCTGCGGCCGCTGCCAAGCTGCAAATCCTGGCCACCGAGCACTGGAGCCTGCTGGCGACCCGCACGCTGACCTACAACGAATCGCTGAGCCGGGTGACGATCTTCCTGTCCATCCTGTCCGGCGCCGTCATCGCGCTGGCGCTGGTCGCCCAGGTTTCCCGCTTCGGCCCGGCGTTCATCGCGATTGCGATTCCCCTCCTCTCCGTTGTCGTCGTCAGCGGCATCTCGACCATCGGCCGGCTGATGCAGCTCAACGGCGATGACTTTCGCTGGGTCGTCGGAATGAACCGCCTGCGACGTGCGTACCTCGAGCTACATCCCGAGCTGGAGCCCTACTTCACGACCAGCGGACACGACGACCTGCCCGGGGCCCTGCAGACGATTGGCTATCCCCTGGCCACCGGTCGACGGGTCGGATCCGTGCTCCACACGCTTCAAACCCTGCCGGGGATGCTGTCCGTCATCGTCGCCTCGGTCGTCGGGGCGATCGGAGCCCTGGCCGCGCTCGCCCTTGGCATGCCATCGTGGGGCGTGCTCCTCAGCGCTGGAGCGGCGTTCGTGATCGCGATGGTATGGCTGACGATTTGGGGGCGGCGCGGGCTTCGGCGCCCCGACCCGAGCCTCGAGCCCCGGTTTCCCTCCCCGCCGCGCGAAAGCAAGGCTAATTCTTGACTAATTGGATCGAAGCGGTCAACATTAGCCCTTAACTCGGCCGCGCGCGGCCGGGATGGCAATGGAACAAACCAGGAGGGTCTCATGAGCGCGACCGACGAAGCTCTGCGCAACAACGAGCAATACGCGAACGGGTTCGACAAAGGTCAGCTGCCTCTTCCACCGGCCAAGAAGCTGGCGGTCGTCGCCTGCATGGATGCCCGCCTCCACGTCTCGAAGATCCTTGGCCTCAACGAGGGGGACGCGCACGTGATCCGCAACGCCGGCGGGGCGGTCACGGACGACGCCATCCGCTCGCTCGCCATCTCGCAACGCCTGCTGGGTACCGAAGAGGTGATCTTGATTCACCATACGGACTGCGGCATGCTGACGTTCACCGACGATGCGGTGAAGGCACAAATCCAGAAGGACACTGGGATTCGTCCTCCCTTTGCCCTCGAGGCGTTTTCCAACCTCGACGACGACGTGCGGCAGTCGATCGCCCGAATCAAGGCCAGCCCGTTCGTTCCCAGGAAGGATCGGGTTCGGGGATTCGTCTACGACGTCAAGACGGGACGGTTGACCGAAGTCCAGGAGCGTGTGCCGGCGGGCGTCACCTCGTAGCCGGTCGCTTCAGGAGGGTGTCTTGCGCTCGCGCTGCTGACGGAAGAGCGAGGCGATCTCTTTCACGGTCGTCGCGTCCTCCGGCCGCTTGTCGGCGCCCCTGAAGGAGACCACTCGAGGAAACCGCAGCGCAAAGCCGGGCTCGTCGCCGGCCTTGCCGGCGGTGTGTCTCGGGCTGGGTGTGATCTCGTCCGCCATCACCTCGACGACCACCTCGGGTTCGAGCCACACATCGGGCGTCAGGATTGACTCGACCCGCGCCGGCCGGTGATCGACCTGGAGCCTGTCGGCGCGCTCGTGGATCTGCCGCCATTCCGCGTCGGACAGGCCGGTCCCCAGCTTGGTGATGGTGGCAAAGCGGTCATGTTCGGCGTCGTAGACGCCCGCGAGCAGCGCGCCCACGCCGAACTCCGCCCGCTTGCCCTTTCCAAAGTAGTAGCCGAGCAGGACGAGGTCAACCGTGTCGTTGAGCTCACCGCTGGTGTGACGCTTCAGCTTCACCCAGTTGAAGTTCCGGGCGCCCGCCTGGTATTTCGAGTCCGGTCGCTTGACCACGACCCCCTCCAGGCCCTGGCTGATGTTGTCCAGCAGGGTCTTGGTGAGGACCTCTACCGAGTCGGTCTTGATGATGGGCGCGGGCAGCAGCACGGTCGAGCCGGCGATCACCGCATCGACCATCGCGAGCCGTTCCTCGTACGGCAGCTCCGTAAGGTCACGGCCGTTGCGGTAGAGGATGTCGAAGATGAACGCGACCAGTGGCAGCTCCCGGGCGGCCTGCTCGATGCCGTGCTGCCGCCGCCGGCTCGCGGTCAGCTGGAACGGAAGGTACTCCTCCAGTTCCTTGCTGTAAGCGATGGCTTCACCGTCAAGGATCAGGGTCTCGTCCTTCAGCGCCTGGGCCGCCGCCGTGAGCTCGGAGAACATCAGCGTGTAGTCCTCGAGATTTCGCGAGAAAACGCGCACCTCCGATCCGTTCTTGTGGATCTGCACCCGGATGCCGTCGTACTTGGGCTGGACCGCAACCAAACCAAGCCTCTTGATCACGGCCTCGGGGTTGGGGAGGCGCTCCGCGAGCTGGCTTCGAATCGGGCGTCCGACGGTGACCTTGAGTGCGTTGACCGCGCTTTCGCCACCCGACCAGAAGGTCTTCGCGATCAGGCCGAGGTCGGATACCCGGTTGTAGGCGCCCTCCAGTACCGGTCGCAGGGACTTGTCGCCTTTCTTCGCAAACGACAGCGCGTCGAGGACGGTGGGATCACCAATGCCAAGCCGCAGTCGACCGAGCGCGATCCGCACCAGGTGCTTGGCCGATACGGGGTCGACCTGCTTCAGCAAAGCGGCAAACAACGAGCGCTTCTTCTCGACCGATCCGGCGCCGCTGGCGACCGCGATCTCCATCAATCGTGCGTGCACCTCGGCCACGGGAAGCCTCGAATTCGACCCGTGTGCCGAGAGCGTCGCCGCCACCTGCCCCAGGTCACCGAGCCGGCCAAAGAGTTTCGCAACCTCGTCCGGCGGCGTGGCGAAGGCTTGCGCGATCGCCGCGATGACCAGCTTCTCGCCGAGGCCGATCTCGATCGGCTCGAAGAATGGAACGAGCCGTCCCTGGATCAGGTAGGTCAGCGGCTGGATCTCGTCGGCCGAGCTCCTGGCGTAAAGCTCCGCGAGCGTTTTCACGAGCTCGTTCCGGCTAGAGGTCGACTCCAGCCGATCGAGATAGCCGCTCAGCTCAGCGAAGGTCACAGCTGCTCTTCGAGCCGGTCGATGAACGCGCTCTGGGCTGGCAACACCTTTCGACGCGCCGTGGCTGCGTCAAACCACGCGGCTCGATCCACCTCGGGAAACGTCTGCATCTTCCCTGAGCGGGGCGGCCACTCGATCTCGAACGTGTTGCTCGTGGTTCGCGTAACGTCGAGGTCGCCCAGCATGGCCCACGCGTGGATGACCTTGCCTCCCCTCTGCCGCACCTCGCCGAGGGGAGTTACCTCTCCAGCGGGCGCCGCAGTCCCGAGCTCTTCTTGAAATTCGCGCCTTGCCACGTCGATGCCCACCTCATTCTCGGCGAACTCACCTTTCGGTACCGACCAAGCGCCCTCGTCGCGTTTCTGCCAGAAGGGACCGCCGGGATGAACCAGCAACACCTCGAGCTTCCCGTCCCGCTGCCGGTAGAGAAGCAGGCCGGCGCTCTGGACACTCAGTGCCCGACGCCGTCCCCAAACGTCTTCTCGCCGGCGCGGATCGGCACCTTGAGCCAGTTCTCCGGAGGGGGCAGGGGGCAGCTCCAGGATGGGTCGTAGGCGCAATTGGGGTTGTACGCGTAGTTGAAGTCGATCGTGACGTCGTCTCCGTGCGCGTGCACCTCCAAATAGCGGCCCGCGCCGTAGCTCTCTTTCCCCGAGGTTGCGTCTCGGAACGGGATGAAGAGCTCGTCTGAGTCGTCCGATGCATACAGGACCACCTGGGCAGGTTGATCGTCGACGCGGAAGCGCACCAGCCCGTAACGCCGGTAGACCTGTTCCTGGCCGCCGGTGGTGGCCATTGGCACCTCTCCGGGCTCGACGTTGCGATCGACGCTAGCGTGGATGACGAGTCCTGGGTTCTCGTCAAAGTACGCCAGCCCCTGGAAGCTGCGGCGCTGCTCGGGGGTCAGCGGCGAGTGGGGATCCTTGGCAAAGACGCGGTCCTTCTCTGCACGGAACCCCCTCAACTCTGGGTCCTTCATCCTCATATACTGCCGTACGGATGTACCAGCCCGCACTTTGGCACGACTACTTCGTGGTGGTCGGAACGGGCGCGGCAGCGCTGACAGGCCTAGTTTTCGTGGCCATGACGCTGCACCTCGAGGACATCACGCGCGATCCCGTCCATCGACATCGTGCGCGGACCATTTTGACCGGGTTGACGGCCGTCTTCATCCGCTGCGCCCTGGTTCTTATGGGTGGGCAGAATGGTCAGGCGGTTGCCGTCGAGCTGATCGGCGTGCTCGTGATCGTGGAGACGATTCTCTACAACAGCATCCGACGGGCCGCCCGGAGTGCGGACAGCGGCGTGCTATGGAGGACGATCGGGAGTTTCGCCTGCCTCGTCCTGGAGCAGATCGGTGCATTGATCTTGTTCTTTGGGAATCCGGCTGGCCTCTACCTGGTTGGCCTCGGCATGATGTCATCCTTCATCTTCATGGTGACCGGTGCCTGGCTCCTCCTGGTTGGGGTCGGCGCGCAGGAAGCCGCCCGGGCTGAGTCAGCCAGCTGACCCAGCCGCCGGGCCGATTTAGACCGCGCCCTTCGACAGGCCGACCAGATGGCCTTCGGGGTCGGTGAACATCGCGAAGGTCAGGTGGAACGTGCATCGACTCGGCCCCGATGACAGGTTCGTCCGGGATCGCCCAGCCCTGCGGCAACAGGACGAAGGGGAAGGATTGCGAGCCACCCATCCCACCGTGTGACCCGACCAGTTCCTCGAACGCGTAGACTTCCTGGCGCTCCGCATCGTAGGCGCTGTTGACCATGATGTCGGCGACGTGCGCGAAGCCATCGGTGCGCCGCACATGCTGAGCGGCGGTGGCACCGAAGGGCATCAGTGGGTCATCGCCTTCGACCACGCCCTCGTCCAGGTAATTCGCGCCGGCGCGGCCGAGGACCACGGCGCCGCGGCGCGCGGAACGAACCAGCAAGAACCCGACCCCGGGGTGGATGCGGAGCATGGCGACAAGATCGGGATAGGCCGCGTCGATCTCCTCCAGGGTCAAGCGGCCTGGTCGACGCGGGAAGTAGATCAGGCCCAAACAGCCCGAGCCCATGACCACGATCTCGACCGGCTCCGCCTTCGTGCCGCCGTTTCGCGGTCGGGCGTTGGGGCCCAGCTCGACAATGCCATTGGTCGTCTTCCATCGGGTCGCGGTCCGCATGACTCGGGCCCCTAATCCAGTGCCACCTGCCGCCTCGGTCAGTGACCCGGCCAGGTACCCCCAGCTCTCGTCGCCCTGGACCGAGCCTTCGACACTGCCGGCGGCGCAGGCCTTTCGCACCAGGTCGTCGAGCGTTTGCCCCCACCGCTGGCGAAACGTCGGCCCTTGCGTCTGTCCATGATCGGAAATCACCACGAGCGCGTAGCGGCGCTTGGCGTCCTTGGCGGCCGCCTCGATCCTGGCCAGCTGGCGATCAAGCTTTCGAAGCACGGCGAGCGTCTCCCCGCGTTCGATTCCGGAATGGTGGGACACCTCGTCGTACGCGAGCAGATCCGTATAGATGACCGGGCGGCCCGCGTAGATGTCGGCCATCACCGTCTCGCACTGCAGGTCGCGCTGGATGACACAGGTCCAGGCGCGCACCAGGGGGTAGGGGAAGCGACGACTCACTCGGGGCTGGACATTATGCCGACGCTGCTCCGATGCGCTCCAGAGCTCGACCACGATCTCCTTGATGGCGAGGATCATGGTTCGCGCCACGTTGTACGGGTTCGCGAAGTAGGCATAGTAGTCCTGGCCGAGGCGGCCGCCACGGTCGCGGCGGAGCACCGTGCTCATCGTCAGCGAACTCCGCGGTGCGTCACCCGAAAAGACATTTGCCCGGCTCGTGCCATCGCCGGCGAGAAGACCGCCCCCGTCGGAACGACGCCGCTCTATCTCCATAGCATCCGTGGGATGGTTGCAGACTCTGGCCACGCCTGCCTCCTTTTCGAACCAGCGAAAAGCGGGAATGTCGTCGTTCGATCCGTGCAGGAGGCCCGCCTGTGAGGCGCCGGTCTGGGACGACCAATCGGTCTCCCAGCGAAGCAACCGATGGGAGCCGTCGCGGAGCCAGCGCCCGATGGTGCTGACGTCATCCTGACTGATGGCGTGCTCCAGGACGTCATGGGCGAGGCCGTCGATCTGCACGAAGACGACTCCCGGGATGTCGGTCGCTGGTTCGCCGGAATCCTCGGCCAGCCGGCGAACCACCTGGCGGTAATAGAAGTCGTCGTCGTCGATCGCCAGCAGCGTCGTGAAGACGGTATTGACCAGGGTGAGGCCGACGGTGACGGCGACAGCCGACCAGATGCTGTCCACCTTGAACCCGGGGACGAGGAGAGACCCGAGATAGACGAACACCCCGTTGCAGAGCAGCGCGCCAAAGCCCAGGGTGAGCACCGTGATCGGCAGAGCGATCCGGACGAAGATCGGCCAAACGAGCGCGTTGAGGAGGCCAATCGTTCCCGCCCCGAGGATCGCGGCCGGCCAGCCGCTGACGTGGACGCCGGGAATCACCAGGGCGAATGCGTGCAGCGCCACTGCCGTGATTCCCCAGACGACGATGACGCGCAGCAAGGCGCGGCGCTCGCCGAACCGCCTCACCTCGCCGTCCTACGGGTCGTCTCTATGCTGGGGTCGGATCCGCAATGCTGCGAATTGCAACCTGGAACGTCGCCTTCTGCCACAGGCTGCCGGTGATCATCGACAGTGCACGAGCCTTGCCGGCGCGAGACCTCATCAGCCTGCAGGAGCTGTCGACCCATCACGGGCGCACCGACGCGCAGTCCATTGCGACCCGGCTGGGCCCGTCCTGGCGTTTCGAGCAGGTCACCGCCCAGGTGGTCGGCGGCCGAACGCAGGCGAATGGCATCCTGTGGGACTCGCGACGCATCGAGCTCGAGGGCCTCGACACCATCGATCTCCCAACCCCGTCCGGCCGCGTCATGCGTGCGCTGCCGCGCCAGCGACGCAACGCTGTGCTTGCCAACCTGCGGCTGGGTGCGCTGCGCTTCAGGCTTTATGCGGTCCACCTCGATGTTTTTGGCATCGCCCACAAACATGCCCAGCTGGCCAGGGTTCTCGATCACGCCTCGGCGCACGCGACCGCCGACTTCATGTTGATCGCCGGCGATATGAATACCTATGGCATCGCCGGACGCCCACGCTGGGCGGAGCTGCGTAGGCTGGCGGCCGCGGTCGGCTTCGAGGAGTTGACCGCCGGCATCGGCTGGACGCATCGCACGCTTGGAGTTCGCCAGAAGCTCGACGCGGTCTTTGCCGCGCCCCAGGGTCTTCCCCACCGCGCCTGGCGCGAGCCGCTGCCCGGTTCCGATCACGTCCCGGTGTTGGTCGACCTGGAGCTTCCGATCATTGAGTCACGTCGGCGACCGTGACCAACAGGTCCCAGGTGTTGCGAAGCGAGACGATGAGAAGCACGATGGTGGTGGTCACCAGCACGCCGAAGGCCGCGCTGGACGATGCCAACAGCAGGACGCCCGCCGCGATGATGCCGAGGTAGCTGAGGCCGCTCAAGCCAAAACGGAGCGCCACGCGCGCGCGCTCCATCCCGCTCATCTCGAACGACCATTCCCCGCTTCTCACGGCGCCCACCAGGCTTGGTGCGGCGACGATGAGGCTGACGATGCCTGCGCCGATCAACTGCAGGCCCGCGGCCGACGGGTCTTGGACGATGACCATGAAAAGAGATACGAAGAGGACAGCCCCAAAATTGGCCAGCGTGACTCGGGCGAGGCTCCGCACCTCCGAGGTGGTGACGACGATCCGAAGATGAAGCGAGAGACCGACGAACAGCAGACCTACAAGGGTTGCAGACGAGGTCCCTGCCAGGATGAAGAAGTCGTGCCAGCCGGCCAGCGCGGCCTGGTACAGCATCTGCCACTAGCTTACGTCCGGACGATGCGGTATTTCAGGTGCGTGACGGCTGGCGAGGCGATCACCTTGACCGGTTGAAGGGTGGGATCGCCGACGTTCTCCAGTAGCCGCTCACCCGCTCCAAGGACGATCGGCACCACGTGCAGGTAAAGCTCGTCGAGCATGCCGGCGGCGATGAATTGCTGGATGGTGTGCGCGCCGCCGGCAATCATGATGTCCTGGGCGCCCGCGGCCGCACGGGCTTGCTCGAGCGCGGAGCGGATCCCTGCCGTCACGAAGTGAAAGGTGGTGCCACCCTGCATCGGCAGCGGGTCGCGCGGGTGGTGGGTGAGGACGAAGACCGGCACGTGGTAGGGCGGGTCGTCGCCCCACCAGCCCTTCCAACTCCTATCCCACGCGCCGTTGCCGCCGCCAAACATCTTCCGGCCCATGATGTAGGCGCCGACATTCTCGAAGAGCCCGCCGGCCACCTCCGAGTCGACGGAGTGCTCCCCGCCGCTCTGCCCCTGTTGCTGCCGCCAGCTGGCGGTGGCGAATACCCACTCGTGGAGGCGCAGCCCGCCTTCGCCGATGGGGTTCTCGAGGCTCTGGTTGGGTCCCGCAGCGAAGCCATCGAGCGAGATCGAGATCTGGCAGGTGACTTTGCCCATACCTATATCTATATACGGACGCGTGCTCGAGGCGCGGGATACGATGGATCGATGGCTACCAGGCGGACCCCGTCAGCTCGCAATAACGCGCTCGTTGCCTTGAAGGCCAGCGATCGGAAGCTGGCACGCCTCATCGAGGCGACCGAGCCGATCGATACAAAGGCATGGCGCCGGGCACGGCCGCTTGGCGATCCCTTCAGCGTGCTGGTCTACTCGATCATCGGGCAGCAAATTTCGGGTTACGCGGCGCGTGCCATCGCTGGACGGCTGCAGGAGCGCTTCGGCGGACGGATGCCGTCGCCCGCCGAGCTGCTCACCCTGAAGGCGGCCGACTTCAGGGCGATCGGGTTCTCCGGGAGGAAAGTCGAGTACGTCCGCTCGCTGGCCGAGCACATCATTTCCGGCGACCTCCAGGTCGACCGCCTGGACAAGCTGTCGGACGACGAGGTTCGTGAGCAGATCACCGCCAGCCGCGGCCTTGGGCGCTGGACCGCGGACATGTTCCTGCTGATCAACCTCGAGCGGCCCGACGTGCTGCCGATCGGCGACCTCGGGATCCGGTCCGCGGTCCAGCGCCTCTACCGGCTCGACCGCTTACCGAGCCCGGGCGAAGTCGACGCCATCGGGGAGAAATGGCGGCCCAACCGCAGCCTGGCGAGCCTGTACCTGTGGGCATCCACGCGCCAGACGCCCAAGCCGGTGAAGGCCGCACCAACCGTGGCCGCACGATAGAGTTTTCACATGTCCAATGACGATGGCGCCCCGATCCCAATGACCGCGTTTGGCTTCGAGGCCCTCAAAGCCGAGCTGACCGAGCTGCGCGCGCGCCGCCCCGCCCTGGTCGAGGAGGTCGCCGCCGCCCGTTCGCAGGGGGACCTGAGTGAGAACTTCGCCTACCATGACGCCCGGCAACACCTGGGCATGCTCGATGGTCGTGTACAGACGATCGAAGCCACCCTTGCACGCGTGCAGGTCATCGAGGAAACCGGCGCGAAGGGCGTTGCGCGGATCGGCTCGACCGTGGTGGTCCGTGACGAATTCGGCGAGTCGACCTACCAGATCGTTGGCCCGTCCGAAGGGAACATGGCCCGAGGCCTGATGTCGACCGCATCTCCTTTGGGTAGCGCGCTGCTGGATCACCGGGCCGGCGACACCGTCATCTTCAAAACCCCTGGAGGGGAGCGGCAGGCAACCGTCGTCAGCGTCAGCTAGTCTGACCGGCGCCCTCAGGCGACGACTTCCTCGACGATCTTCTCGATGCCGGCGATGTTTTTGACTAGGTCCGGAGGGATCCCGTATCGCTCGGCCAGATACGAGGGAGCGATGTAACTCACGACGGTCTGCCCCCCGTCAACCGAGACCAGCACCCGCAGCGGCAGGTCGAGGGCGACCAACGGCGCCGCCAGCATCAACGGCGTGCCGCTCTTCGGATTCCCAAAAACCACCACCTGCGTGTCGGGCATGGATAGGCCAACCCGCCTGGCTGCGCCGCTGTGATCGAACCGGGCGAAGATCTCGAGCTGCCGTCGTTCCAGGGCGCTGTCGAGCCGAGCGAGCGTCGCCGCAAATCCGTAGGCGCTTGGTCGCGTGACGACGCCCTCGGCCGGCTTCATACCGACATGATCGAGGGCACGGGTGTCTGCCATCCCCTAAGGGGCGGCCTGGTCCTCCTTACCTTTGGCGGGGCTGCCGACCGTCGCCGGTTCCTTCGCCTCGAGAAGCTCGCCCTCGATATTGATCTGGATTTCGTGGCTCACCACGAATTTGCCATCAAGCATCGCGTCGAACTTCATGTTGTAATCCTGGCGATTGATCTTGGTCTCCGCGGCGTAGGCAATTCGATGGCCCATCCCTGGATCATTGAATTCGCCGTATTTGGCCACGTTGAGGGTCACCGGCTTGGTCACGCCCTTGATGGTCAGGTCGCCGGTCATGGTGCCGTCGAGCGGCCCTGCGTCCTTGTCCTTGCCTTTGGTCTCGATCCTGGTGCTCTTGAAGCTGATCGTTGGGTACTTCTCGACCTCCAGGAAGTAGGACCCCCGCAAGTCGTTGTCGCGCTGTTCATTGTGCGTCCGGATGCTCGCGGTGTTGATGGTGACGTCGACCTTCGAGCGTTCGGGTTGGTCGGGATACAGGTCACCGGTTGCCGTCACCTCGCTGAAGTGACCACGAACGGTCATCATTCCCAGGTGTTTGGCGGAGAACTCGACTTGGAGATGCATCGGATCGAACTTCCATGTACCCATCAGGCGCCTCCTTATGAGTCGGTCTGTCCGACCAACGTATCAGTGTGAGCTTACTTTTTGCAAGTTCCTAGGAAGGTTGGCGAGCGGCGCTACACTGGCGGCGTGACCCGCAGCCGGGGGGAGCAGGTTCGGCACTGTGATGAGCGTCTGACGCGAGCCTTCACCCTTCTGGGGAAGCGCTGGTCTGGCGTCATCCTGGGGGTGCTGCTCCAAGGTCCGGCGCGCTTTGCCGTCCTGGCCCGGGCGATTCCGGGGATCAGCGAGCGGATGCTGTCCGACCGCCTCGACGAGCTGTCCCGAGCCGGCTTGATCGATCGAACCGTGGTCGATGGCCCACCGATCGGCGTCATTTACCAGCTCACCGAGAGCGGCCGCGCGATGGGTCCTGGCCTCCTCAAGCTGGGCGAGTGGGCCGAGCGGTATCTGCCGCCAGCCGCACCGCGTAAGGCCTCTCGCTCTCGTCGCGCGACCACAGCCTGAGAGACTTGCCCTGATGGCCGAGCACGAGAAGGGAGGATCCCTGATCTGGAGCTGGCGCCATCTCGAGCGGCCCGTCCAGATCCTGGTTTTCCTCCTGATCGCGCTCTCGGCCGTGATGCTCTATCACCAGAGCGAGTACCTGGTCGTCCACCTGTTCAACGTCTTCCTGCTCTTTGTCTTCGCCGCCATCATCGCCCTGCTGCTCACCCCGGTGATCGACGTGATGGAGCGGCTCGCGATCTTCAAAGGCCGCCGGGTCTTCGCCGTGCTTCTCGTGTACGTGGTGATCATCGGCATCATCGCGGTGCTGATCGTGCTGGTCACCCCGGCGTTGATCTTCCAGGCCAAGCAATTGCCGGCGCTCGAATCGCGAGCCCTCGCCTTCGTGCGCTACCTGCAGGACACGATTGACAGCACAGGCATTCCTCTCAAGCTGAGCCTTCCGACGGGGACCGGCGCGATCAGCACGGCCGTGCTTGGATCGGTCCTCGGCATCCTGACCGGGACGCTGGGAACGCTGATCAGCATCCTGCTGGTGATCGTCATCTCGATCTACCTGCTGGTCGAGGGCCGGATGCTGATCGCCAGCATGCGCAAGCTGTTTGCCGGCCGGGAGGAGGTCTACGACTTCATCCTGGTGGCCGTTGGCACCACCATCGGCCAGTACGCGCGCGGCCAGCTCGCCATGTCGCTACTTATGGGCACCTACACTGGCGTCGCCATGACCCTGATCGGAGTCCCGTACGCGGTCGTCCTCGGCATTTTGACCTTCTTCCTCGAGTTCCTGCCGCTGATCGGCGCACCAGTCGGGATGGGCCTGGCCGTCATCATTGCCCTCGTCTTCAAAGGGCCGTTCGTCGGCCTGCTTGCCCTGCTGGTGGCGGTCGGCGGGCATGCGATCGAGGCGTACATCGTCGGCCCACGGGTGACGGGCTCCGTCACACGCATCCACCCGCTGGTCGCCATGGCGGCGCTGCTGGTCGGCGCCGAGCTGGGCGGTATTCTCGGCGCGCTCTTCGGCGTGCCGGTGGCCGCGCTGCTTAATGTCTTTCTCGGTGCCCTCTATCGGTCGCGACGCGGCGAAGACACTCCCCTCTCCGCCAGTCCGTCCGGAGAGGTCCATGCCGAGGCGCTCCCGCGGCTGTCAGAGGAGATCAGCGAAGCCGCCGCGGAAGGGCCAATCGAGGACAAGCCCGTGCCGCATACCGCGGGGGAAGGCTAGGCCGCGACCGGCCGCGCGCTTCGCTTCGACCATTCCGACAGCCAGCCCTCGACCTCGCTCGCCGGCATCGGGCGGCTGACAAAGTAGCCCTGCGCGGTAGCGCAACCGAGGCGGCGCAGGCTCTGCCAGGTGGACGCATCCTCCACTCCCTCGGCAACGACGTCCAACCCGAGGCCGCCGGCCAGCTCGACGGTCGCTCGAACGATGGCTTCGCTCCCGGGGTTGGTTGAGAGCTCCCCGACGAACGACCGGTCGATCTTGATCTCCTCGACCGGCAGCCGCTGCAGGTAGGCGAGCGAGGAATATCCGGTGCCGAAGTCATCGATCGAGAAGCCGAATCCCAGCGCGCGCAATTCATTCATGGTCTCCAGCACCCGCGCCGGCTCCGTCATGAGGGCGCTTTCCGTGATTTCCAGCTTCATGTTCCGCGCCTCGGCGTCGCTGGCGGCCAGGATGTCTTTGAGGGAACTCGGAAACCGCGGATCGAGCAGGTTGCGCATCGAGACGTTGACCGCAACTGGAATCGAAATGCCGGACCCACGCCAGGCGACCAGCTGCCGGGCGGCCAGCTCGACCAGGCCGGCGGTGAGTGGCTTGATCAACCCCATGCGCTCCGCCACCGGGATGAACTCGACCGGGGGGATCCAGCCGCGCTGCGCGTGACGCCAGCGAGCCAGCGCCTCGAACCCGGTCACCTCGCCGGTGGCGATCGCGACCTGTGGCTGGTAATAGAGGATAATGTCCCGCCGCGTGATCGCCTGTCGCAGGTCGGCCTGCAGCACCACACGATTCGGGTCATACGGGTCGTCCTCGGGACGGTACACGGCGGCGCTGTTGCCGGAACGCTTCGCCACGTACAGCGCGACATCGGCGCGCTGGAGCAGCATCTCGGCGGTTGACCCGTGCTGCGGAAACGCCGTCATGCCGATACTGGCGGTCACCTCGAGCGGATGGCCCTCGATCAGGAACGGCCGCTCGACGCGGAGGATGGCGTCGGCGACCTTCATGGCCCGGTCCGCGTCGGCATCCCGAATCAAGATGCCAAACTCATCGCCTCCGAGCCGGGCGATCAGGTCGCCCGCGTCGAGCTGCTGCCGCAGACGCGGACCAATCTGGCCCAGTAAGCCGTCGCCGATCTTGTGTCCGAAGGTGTCGTTGATCTCCCTGAAATTGTCGAGGTCGAGCAACAGGACCGCCACGCCTCGCCGCTCGGCGAGCGCCTTCTCGATCTGCTGACGGAACATCAGCCGGTTGGGGAGATCGGTCAAGCCATCGTGCAGGGCCTGGTGCTCCAGGGCCTTCTGCCCCTCTCGCTGGCGCCGCCGCAACTTTGCCTGCTCGAGCGCGTTATCGACGGCAGTGCCGAGCCGCCCCAGCCGGTCTTTGAGGACATAGTCCACGGCGCCCAACCGCACAGCAGCGACCGCCATGTCTTCGCCGATGGCGCCCGAGACAAGCACGAACGGGATCTCCAGCCCGGCCGCGTGCATCAGCTTCAGAGCCCGTAGCGCGTCGAACTGCGGCTGGTGGTAGTCCGCGATGATCAGGTCGAGCTCCGGGTCGAGGCTGGCTTTGAAACCCTCCTCGTCCTCAACTCGCCGCCACGTGGGATCGAAGCCGGCGCGTCGGAGTTCGCGCAGCGCCAGGTCTGCGTCCTCCGGCCGGTCCTCCAGAATCAGCAGACGCAGGGGCCGTCCACTCATGGCTCAATCAATTCCAACGCCGGGACCGGCAATTAGTTGTCGCCGGTCGAGTTCTATTGTCGTGACAACCGGGACTGTCGTCGACGTCCTAGGTATCGCGAGCACCGTCGCGTTTTGCGTGATCGCCGCGCTGACGATCCGTGACTGGCTCGCGACGAAAGAGACCAGCCGGATGTACCTGGCGTTGGCCATCGGGTGCCTGGGCGCGGTCTCCATCCTGGGGCAGGTCGGCAAGCTGCTTGGCGCCTGGTTTGCAGGGGTGAATGCCGTGCTCGGCATCACGATCTTCCTAGGCTCCGGCCTTGCCCTGCTGCTCTTCCGGGATAGCGTCATCCCTCTCGCCAAGCGCACCCGGCGGCTGGTCCTTTCCGTGGTAGGCGCAACTGCCGTGCTCGAGATCAGCGTCGCGCTGGGCGGGACGAGCACCCCAAAAGCGCTTCAACTGGTGGGGCTGTTCGCCTTTGTTGCCGTCTGGAGCGGTTGTGTCGGCGAGCCGAGCGTGCGGCTCTGGATCGCGGCCGGCCGCCGGACGGCGGTCCAGCGCGCCAGGATGCGGGCCCTCAGTCTCGGCTACATCGGGATCATCACCATTCTGCTTGCGGCGATCTCCGCCAGCGCATTCGGTCCCAACCCGGCCGTTCGCATCGCCATCGCGCTCTCCAGCCTGGCGATCGTTCCTTTCCTCTACGCCGGCTTTGTGCCACCAGTCTGGCTCCGACGCGCCTGGCGCGAGAGCGAGGAGACCAAGTTTCGCCAGGCGACCCATGACATCCTTCTCTTCGCGTCGGACCGCGCCACCCTCGCCACCCGCGCGCTCGACTGGGCCGTGCGCCTCAGCGGGGCCGACGCCGGCTTCTTCCGTTCGGCGGGTACGATCATTGCCACACGCGCGATGACGGCGGAGGAGGCCGCCGGGCTCGAGGCAAAGATCAGCGCGGCTGGCGGCCGTCATGTGGTCGCCCTCGGGGGAAGACCGCCCCGAACCGCGATCGTCGCCCCACTCGCCGAGGCCGACGCGGCGATCATTCTGGTCGGCGGCCCCTTCACCCCCGTCTTTGGAACAGATGAACAGGCCTGGTTGCAGCATTACGCGGCGCTGGTCAGCACCGGGCTCGACCGTGTACGGCTCGTGGGCGAGTTGGAAACGAAGGTCTCCGAGGTCACGGAGCGGACCCGCCAACTCGAAGCCGCGAACAATGAGCTCGAAGCTTTCTCCTATTCAGTGTCCCACGACCTCCGCGCGCCGCTGCGAGCGATCAGCGGTTATGCCAGCATCCTGCTCGAGGAGTTCAGCAGCGGTCTCCCGGCGGAGGGCCTCGGATTTCTGAACCGGGTCAAGGAGAACGGTGACCATATGGGCCACTTGATCGACGATCTTCTCGCCTTCTCGCGACTGAGCCGTCAGGCGCTTCGTGTTCAGCGCGTGCACACGCGTGCCGTCGTCGATCGCGCCCTCGCCCAGCTTACGCCCTCCATTGACGGCCGCCAGGTCGAGCTGGTCGTTGGCGATCTCCCTGAGTGCGATTCCGATCCGGCGCTCCTCGAGCAGGTATTCGTCAACCTGCTCAGCAATGCCATCAAATACTCGCGAAAGCGCGAGATAACGCGCATCGAAGTTGGCGCGACGAAAAGCGACGGCGATCCGGTCCCGGTCTTCTTCGTCAAGGACAATGGGGCGGGTTTCGATATGCAATATGCGGACAAGCTTTTCCGGGTATTCCAACGGCTGCACCGCAGCCAGGACTACGAAGGGACCGGCGTCGGACTGGCGATCGTCCAGCGCATCGTGAGCCGCCACGGCGGCCGGGTCTGGGCCGAGGGAAAGGTTAATCAAGGCGCGTCGTTCTATTTCACGTTGAGCCCGGGAGGTGCACAGTGGCAGCAGCCGATAGCAGCGTAGACATCCTCATGGTCGAGGACAATCCCGATGACGAGCAACTGACCCTTCGAGCGTTCGCAAAGCATCACCTCACGAACAAGATCCATGTCGTTCGAGATGGACAGGAAGCGCTCGACTATGTGTTTTGTAGCGGCCGCTATGCGGACCGGAGGATCAGCGACCATCCCCACGTGATCCTGCTCGATATCAAACTACCCCTCATCGACGGCATCGAGGTCCTGCGCCGGATCAAGGCCGACGACCGCACCAGGACGATCCCGGTCGTCATGCTGACGTCGTCCCATGAGGAACGTGACCTGGTCGAGAGCTATCGCCTCGGCGTCAACAGCTACATCGTCAAGCCGGTTGACTTCGACCAGTTCACCGAGTCGGCTCGTGCGCTCGGCATGTACTGGCTACTGCTGAACCGTCCCTCCAAAGCGGCCTGAGTCACCCCTGGAGAAACCGGTCGACCATCGCTCGAACGCGCTCGTGCTCCGAGGACCAGGCTGTCCAGACGCTGGCGCACCACAGCATGATGGCCTCGTCACGAAGCGGTCCCCC
>VBHO01000222.1 GCA_005882045.1 Chloroflexota bacterium
TGGTCGGCAAGCGGCGCCGCCTGCTGAACTATCTCCAGCGGACAAACATCGACCGATACCGGGCGATCATCGCCAAGCTCGGGCTCCGGAGGTGATGGCCTAGAGCCGATCCAGACTGCCCGGGCGGGACCGCCTCGCGCAGGGTTAGAGATTGGTGCGCGGAGAAAGGGTTCCTTTTCTTCGGACCCCAACCCCTAACCCGCCAACGACGAGATCTGCCTGGGCCGATTGCCAATAGTATTCGGCCGCCTTGTGCGGCCCAGGAGGAATTCGTGAACCAAACACAACTCGAAATCGGCGAACGGACCCTGAAGGTTGAAACGGGTCACGTCGCCCAGCAAGCATCCGGCGCGGTCACCGTTCGGATGGGCGACACCATGCTGCTCGTCACCGCCGTGATGTCAGCGACGCCACGGGAAGGGATCGACTTTTTCCCGCTCACCTGTGACTACGAAGAGAAGCTCTACGCCGCCGGCAAGATCCCAGGCGGCTTCATCCGTCGTGAAGGCCGCCCCAGCGAGCAGGCAATTCTCAACAGCCGTCTGATCGACCGTCCGATCCGGCCGCTCTTCCCCAAGGACTTCCGCAACGACGTCCAGATCGTCGCCACCGTGCTTTCCGTGGACCAGGATGCCGATCCCGCGACCATGGCGATCAACGGCGCGTCGCTGGCGCTGTCGATTTCACCGATCCCGTTCCAGGGACCGATCGGCGCCGTCCGTATCGGCATGCTCGACGACCAGCTGGTCGTCGGTCCGCCCATCAACCGGCTGGCGGAGAGCAAGCTCGATCTGGTCGTCGCCGGCACCCGCGAAGCCATCATCATGGTCGAGGCCGGGGCCAAGGAAGTGCCCGAAGAAAGCATCGTCGAGGCCCTGCGCCTGGCGCATCGGGAAATCGTCCGCATCTGCGAGATGCAGGACGCCTTCGCCCGCGAAGTCGGCAAGCCCAAGGTCGTCGTGCCCGAGAGTCCCAAAGACCCGGAAGTCGACGAGGCGGTCGACAAGTTCCTATCCGAGCGGCTCGACCAGGCGCTCTTCAATCCCAACAAGGCGCTCCGCGAGTCGGCGCTCGACGATCTGAAGAAGGAGACCGTCACCGAGCTCGGCCCGCAGTTCGCCGATCGGTTGCCCTACCTGGCCAAGAGCTTCGATGCCAGGGTCAAGCAGCGCGTGCGCAACAAGATCCTCGATGAGGGACTGCGTCCCGACGGGCGCAAGACGACGGAGATCCGGCCGATCACGTGCGAAGTCGGCATCCTGCCGCGCACGCACGGCTCCGCGCTGTTCACCCGGGGCCAGACCCAGGCGCTGAGCATCGTCACGCTGGGATCGATTGGCGACAAGCAGAAGCTGGACGGGCTCGGCCTCGAAGAGTTCAAGCGCTTCATGCATCACTACAATTTCCCGCCTTACAGCGTCGGTGAGGCGCGGCCGCTCCGTTCGCCAGGTCGCCGCGAGATCGGCCACGGTGCGCTTGCCGAGCGGGCGCTGCTGCCGGTGGTGCCGCCCGAAGAGGAGTTCCCCTACACCATTCGACTAGTCACGGAGATCCTGTCGTCCAACGGCTCGACCTCGATGGCGAGCGTCTGCGGCTCGAGCCTGGCGATGATGGATGCCGGCGTCCCGACCAAGGGCCAGGTGGCTGGAATCGCCATGGGCTTGATCACCGGCGACGGGAAGGTCGCCGTGCTGAGCGACATCCAGGGCGTCGAAGATGCGCTGGGTGACATGGACTTCAAGGTGGCGGGGACGCGAAAGGGCGTGACCGCCATGCAGATGGACATGAAGATCAAGGGCATCAGCATCGACACCATGGCCGGCGCCATCCAGCAGGCGAAGGATGGGCGCTTTTTCATCATGGACAAGATGGACGCGACGCTCGCCCAGGCGCGGGCGAAGATGTCGGAGTACGCGCCGCGCATGATCACGGTGCAGATCCATCCCGACAAGATCCGCGAAGTGATCGGCCCCGGGGGCAAGATGATCCGCAAGATCATCGAAGACTCGGGTGTCACCAGCATCGACATCGAGGATGACGGCCGGGTCATCATCGGCTCGGTCAACGGGGAATCCGCCGCCAAAGCCGAGCAGCTGATCCGCGATCTGACCGGCGAAGTCGAGGTGGGGAAGAACTACCGGGGCAAGGTGGTCCGCATCATGCCCTTCGGCGCCTTCGTCCAGATCCTGCCCAACCAGGACGGCCTGGTGCACATCAGCCAGCTGGCCGAGGACCGCGTCGAACGGGTCGAGGACGCGGTCAACGTCGGCGACGAGATCGACGTCAAAGTCACCGAAGTCGATCGCCAGGGCCGCGTGAATCTCTCGCGTAAAGCCGTGCTCCAGGAAGCCAAAGGCATCACTAATGGCGACTGGATCGTGACCGAACGGGATCGTGGCGGTCCGCGACGTGAAGGCGGCGGCAGTGGCGGCGGCTACCGGCCCGGTGGCGGCGACCGCGGCCCACGTCGCGATTTCGACCGCGCCGGCGGCCGTGGACGCGATAACCGCAACTAGAAATTAGGCCTGTGGAAAAAATGTATGCCGGGGCACCGGTCCCGGCATACAATGGGCCCCGGTTTGGATTTTGTCGACCTGCCGAGCTTGAGCGCGGCGGTGCACGATTGCCGGCGCTGCCCGCTGGGCCACTCGCGGACCAAAGCGGTGCCGGGAGTGGGCCCGGGCGATGCCCGCATCATGATCGTGGGGGAGGCGCCGGGCCAGAACGAGGATCTGCAGGGCGAGCCTTTTGTCGGCGCCGCCGGCAAGCTGCTCGATCAGTTGCTTCGCGGTATCGGGCTCTCGCGTGGCGACGTCTTCATCACCAACATTCTGAAATGCCGTCCGCCCGGAAACCGGGATCCACTGCCCGCCGAAGCGGAGGCCTGCTCACCATATCTCGAGCAGCAGCTTCGTCTGATCAAGCCGGAAGTTGTGCTCGTACTGGGGCGGCACGCGCTGGGGCGCTTGCTTCCCGGATATGAGTCCATCTCGCGACTGCATGGAAAACTGGTCGTCAAGGACGGCGTGAGCTACATCCCCAT
>VBHO01000180.1 GCA_005882045.1 Chloroflexota bacterium
CGAGAAAGCGAGCAAGAGCGTAGTCCGCGTCGACGCTCGCCGCGGACGCGCCGGCACCGGCATCGTCTGGGACAGCGGCCTCGTCCTGACGGCCAATCACGTCGTCGAGCAGGAGGACGAAATCCAGGTGGTCGTGGATGACAAGAGCACCAAGGCAACGCTGGTCGGGCGCGACCCGGCCACCGATCTCGCGCTGCTCAAGGTCGACGGGCTATCCGCGCCGGCGATGCCACGTGGCAAGGTAGACGACCTTCGGCCCGGACAGATCGTGCTGGCGATCGGCCGCGCCGGCAGCCTGAAGGCGACCTTCGGGACCATCAGTGCGGTCTCGTCCTCGTGGCGCGGCTGGCGGGGGAGCGAGATCGAGCACCTGATTCAGACGAATGCCCCGCTCTACCCCGGATTCAGCGGCGGACCGCTGGTCGACGTCGACGGGCGCGCGGTTGGCATGAACAGCTGGGTCTTCGGGCGCGGCGACGGACGGGCGGTTGCCATGGACGTCGCGGAGCGCGTGGTGGCCAGCCTCAAAGCAGACGGCCGCATCCGTCGTCCGTACCTGGGCATCGGGACCCAGGAAGTGCCGCTCCCGGAAGCGGTGAAGGCCAAGGCAAAGCAGGACACCGGTCTACTGATCGTCGCCGTCGAGCCGCAAAGCCCGGCTGACAAGGCCGGCCTGATGCAGGGCGACACACTGGTGGCGCTCAACGGCACCACGACCAACAACCTCGAGGACCTGTACACCGGCCTGCGCAAGGCAAAAGTCGGCGCCACCCAGACCATCCGAGTCATTCGCGCCGGCGAGCTCAAGGAACTCCAGGTAACCGTCGGCGAAGCTGGGAAGTAAGCAACCCCCTCCCTGACCCTCCCCCGCGAGCGGGGGAGGGAATGGGCGGCAGGAGGGGATCCGTGGGGGGAGGGGAATCGGGGGAAACGGCCGTGTCGCAGTCCGATCAACGACTGCGTAAGGGCCTTCAGGATTACGCGGGCGGATGGTTGCCTATATAGCCGGCTGAAACGGCACAGATGGCAAACAACCGTCGCCTCTTCATCGTGCTCACCGCGTGGGCCGCATTCAGTCTGTTTTTCGCGGCCTGGCTGCTGTTTAGCTGGGGCGGGGTCGGTACCACGCAGCGATTCGATGACATCGGCGAATTCGTCATCGCATTCCTGGCGGCCGCGGCCTGCGCCTACACCGCCGTTCAGCATCAGGGCCGCACCCGCATCGCCTGGGCGCTGATGGCGGTCTCTGCGTTCGCGTGGGGCGCGGGTGAGGTCGCTTGGTCGTACTTCGAACTCCTCAAGGGTCAGCAAGTGCCGTTCCCATCCCTCGCTGACCTCGGCTACCTGACCGCCATCCCATTTGCGATCGCCGCGGTCCTGTGCTTCCCGGCCGCCCCCTCGAGAGCCGTGTCGCTGGCGCGGACCGTCCTCGATGGGATGCTGATCGCCGGATCGTTCCTGATCATCAGTTGGGCGACTGTGCTCGGGGCCGTCTACCGCGCGGGCTCGGACGGTCTGGTCGGCAATCTGATCGGGCTCGCCTACCCGATCGGCGACGTGCTCATCGGCACCATGGTCGTGATCCTGGCCGCACGTGCCCCCAGGGTGACCCGTTTGCCACTGTATCTGCTCGCCTGTGGCCTGGTCGCCAACCTGCTGGCGGACAGCGGCTTCTTCTATCTGACCGCGACCAATCAGTACGGGGCCGGCAATGCTATCGACGTGGGCTGGGCCGCCGGTTACTTGCTGATCGCAATCGCCGCGCTTCGTGCGGCTTCGACACCGGCGCTTCCCGCAGCGGCGGAAGGTCCGCTAGGCCGTCGTGGTCTCCTGCTGCCCTATCTGCCGGTCGTCGCCGGGGCGCTGGTGGCGGCCGTCGAAGAGATACGGCCCGCCGGGCTCGACCCCGTCGTCTTCTGGAGCCTGCTGGCGGTCATTGGCCTCGTCGTCGTGCGCCAATTCCTGACACTGAACGACAACCTGGCGCTCAACCGGCAACTCGCGATCAACGCCGCGGAGCTCACCAAGAGCCACGAGCATTTCCGGTCGCTGGTCCAGAACTCATCAGATGTCATCACGCAGATCGATCGTGACGGGTTGATCCGTTATCAGAGCGGCTCCGTAGAGCGGATCCTCGGCTATTCCGAGGCCGAACTGGTTGGGAAGCCGTTTGGCGACCTCGTCCACGACGACGACCGACTGCAGGTCCTGCGCAAGATCGACGAGGCGATCAACATCGAGGGCCTGCCGCTTGCGCTCGAATGCCGGCTTCGACGTAAGGACGACTCGTACTGTTCCACCGAAGTCACCATTACCAACCTGCTCGGACTACCGGCGGTCCATGGTCTCGTCCTCAATACCCGCGACGTCAGTGAGCGCAAGACACTGGAAGAGAAGCTCACCCATCAGGCGTTCCATGACCCCTTGACGGACCTACCCAACCGAGCCGCGTTCCGGATCCACCTGGATCACGCACTGTACGGTAACCGTGAAGGCCAGATCGCCGTGCTCTTCCTCGACCTCGACGACTTTAAGGCGGTCAATGACACGCTGGGCCATGATATTGGCGACAAACTCCTGGCCGCGGTTGGGGCGCGAATCGCCTCGACGCTGCGACCGGGTGACACCGTAGCTCGGCTGGGTGGCGATGAGTTCGCGGTGCTTCTCAAGAACATGGAGGAGGAACAGATCGCGGCCCGGGTGGCAGAGCGGATCACCCGGCAGTTCATCGCCCCGTTCGGCATTGGCGGAAAGCAGATTGCGATCCATGCCAGCATCGGGATCGCCGGATTGGTTTCGGGCGAGGAGGCGGCTGAGGAACTGATCCGCAACGCAGACGTCGCCATGTACATCGCCAAATCGAAAGGCAAGGCACGCTATGTGGAGTACGACGCCTCGCTTGCCAGTGCGGCTCTCCACCTGCTGGAACTGGAGGCCGACATGCCTCGCGCCCTGGCCGAGAAACAGTTCGTGCTTCACTACCAACCCGTCGTGATGCTGGAGTCCGGTGCGATCCACAGCGCGGAGGCACTCCTGCGATGGAATCATCCGGAGCTTGGGCTGCTCCCCACGCCGGATTTCATCGCCGTCGCGGAGCGCAGCGGCCTGATCGTCGAGCTTGGTCGCTGGGCGCTCCAGCAAGCCGCCCGTGACGCGCGGCGCTGGCAGGTGCGGTATCCCTCGACGCCATTGATGGGCATCAGCGTCAATCTTTACGGGCGGCAGCTGCAGCGGCCCGAGCTGGTACCGGAGGTGATGGACGCCATCGACGCCGCCGGGCTCGACCCGCAGTCTCTGATCCTCGAGTTGAGCGAGAGTGTTCTGATGGTTGACGGCCAGGCGGTTGCCCAGGTGTTGCAGAGGCTTCGCGAGCGAGGCTTTCGCCTGGCGATCGACGACTTCGGCGCCGGCTACTCCTCGCTGGGGCGCCTTCGGGATTTCTCGGTCGACATCTTGAAGATGGACCGGTCCTTTGTCGCCGGCATTGGCAACGGGCTGACGGACGGCGCCATCCTCCGGGCCATCATCGGCATCGCGAACACTCTTGGCCTGATGACCATCGCGGAAGGAATCGAGCGGCCGGAACAGCTGGCCGCGCTCAACGCCATGGGCTGCCACGCGGGCCAGGGTGTCTACCTCTCGAACACGGTCGACTTCGAGGGAATGGAGGCGCTGCTTGCATCGTGCATCCAGTCGGGCTCCGGTCGCCAGTTGCCTCCGACCTGGCGGCAGACCGCGTAACTTCGCTTACCGCCAAAATGCGTGGATGCGCTCAGATGCTCGCGGCGGAGCCGTGCTGGCCGGGCTGGCGGCACTGTTGGTGGCCGGATGCGAGAGTGCGAAGCACGATGAGTCGAACCTGCCACCGCCGAGCATCATCAGCGGGTCCGTTCAATTGGCGTCAGGCTGCGCGCAACAGGCCCAGCCGGCGCGCAGGCCAGCCGAGCCGTCCGTAGCCGCAGAGCCTGGTAATCCTCGCCAACTGGTTGCCGGCTGGCTCGAGAATCAGTCGCCTGATCGTGTCGGTATCACGGTCGCGCTGAGCCATGACGGCGGTGCGAGCTGGAGTCGATCGCCCTTGCCTGGACTTTTGACCTGTGACGGCGGTCGCTACATCCACGCCAGCGATCCGTGGGTGTCGATCGGCGGCGACGGCATTATCTACGTCGCGGCCCTCGGCACGCAGGCGCCGACCTCCACAGGAACGCCGCACGACATTGTGGTCACCGTTTCCCGAGATCACGGGATCAGCTGGGAGACCCCCGTCGTCCTCGAAAGTGCGACCGCGCCGCCGGCACAGCCGGACAAAGAGGCGATCCTCGCTGACCCCAGGCGTCCGGGCACCGCGTATGCAGTGTGGGTCACCTACCAGGTGACGGCCGGCGTCGAACCATCCGTCGACCGGGTGATGTTTGCGCGGACGAAGGATGGCGGCCACACGTGGTCGACTCCCAGCCCGATTTACAGCGGCAACGATGAGGCCCAGGAGAACCAGCTGTTGATGACCGCCGGGGGTGTTCTCGTCGACGTCTTCGTCGAAGGCTCATCCTTACCGGGAACGCCCCATCCGCCGCCGTTGCCGGTAAAGATCCGCGTCATCCGCTCGACCGACCAGGGACAGACCTGGTCGGCACCCATCGATGCGACCCAGTTCACCTACACGAATGCCGTCGACCCCGGGACCGGCAGCCAGCTGCGATTCTTCGGTCAGGACATCACGGCCGCTTCGGTGGGCAATGCGCTATATGTCGCCTGGTTTGAAGATCACACCGAGTTCTCCAGCATCCTGGTGGCGCGGTCCGAAGATGCGGGACTCCACTGGCGCGCGCCCCAGGTGGTGGTGCGCGAGAAAGCCGAGGCGTTTCTGCCGACGCTCGCGGTGGCCGGCGACGGCACCGTCGGACTCTTGTGGTACGACTTTCGCCACTTCACGCCCAAGAGTTCCACGTTGACCACTGACGTCTGGTTCAGCAGCTCACGTGATCGGGGTCTCCACTGGACCGAAAAACACGCCGCCGGGCCGTTCGACCTTCGATCCGCGCCCGCCGTTCGATTCGGACCTTTTCTCGGCGACTATATGGGGCTGTGCGGGTTACCCGACGGCTTCGGGGCCGTCTTCATCCAGGCGAAGCCGCAGAGCCGTAACGGCCCGACGGACGCGTTTTTCTCCCACATTCACAGCTAAGCCGGCTTTCGTCCGAAGAAGTTCGTACCGGTCGCGCCCATGACGAGCTTTCCGTCCTGGTTGCGCATCTCGCCGCGCCACTTCACGATCCCCATGTTCGGGCGGCTGTTCGAGGCTCGCGTTTCCAGCACCTCGATCCGCCCGGTCAGGGTGTCGCCCGGCCGGACCGGCGCGGGCCAGCGCAGATCCTCCATTCCGGGCGATCCGAGGCTGGTGGTCTGCGCGATCAAGCTGCGCACCAGCAATCCCATGAACAGCGCGCCGGTGTGCCAGCCGCTCGCGATCAGGCCGCCGTAGATGGTGAAGCTCGCCGCGTTGGGATCGAGGTGCATCGGCTGCGGGTCGTACTTGCTCGCAAACGCAATCATGTCCGGCTGGCTAACCTGCACGCTGCCCAGCTCAACCACCTCACCGACACGGAAGTCCTCGAAGTAGCGGGTCAGTGGCGCAGCGTCCGTTCGAGCTGGTCGAGATGGATCTCCAGGTGGGCGCAGAGCGGCAACTGGGCGATCTCGGCCGCACTCATGGAGAAGCCCTCGTAGAGCACGGCCCGGCGCTGCATCGCCTCGGCGTCGGCGCCGCGCAGGTAGGCAATGGTCCGCTGATGGTCGCGCTGCACCATGGCGAGCAGCTGATCGGGTGGCAGCGAGCTCAGCTGTTCACCGGCCAGGTCACGACTCTGGACCGCTTCGAGCAGCTCTACCTGGGTAAGCTTCCCCGAGCCCACCCGCGACGTGATGACGCCGTAGAACTTCGAGAGCACGGCGATGTGGGCGAGGATCTCGTGCGCGGTCCAGTCCGTGGAGGGCGCCTGCGAGTTGGAGGGAATCTCGCGGACCAGCTCCGCCAGCCTTGCCGAGTCGGCCTCCAGCCGATCAGCGAGCCGTTGCCGCTCATGATCGATGACCTCGCCCAGGAAGCCACGCATCTCGCGTTCGGTGAAAGCAGGGCTCTCGATCCGCACCTGCTGAGTGTAAGGCTGCCCCTCTTTCACCCTCCCCCGCTCGCGGGGGAGGGCAGGGTGGGGGCCTTGTAGGCCTCAGGTACCCTTTCGGGGTGGAACCGAGGAGAATCAGCCCCTACGGCTCGTGGCGCTCGCCGATCACGGCCGACGCCATCGTCGCCGGCGTCATCGGTCTCGGCCAGATCCAGCTGGACGGCGACGACATCTATTGGGTGGAGCAGCGTCCCGCCGAGGGCGGCCGCAACGTCGTCGTTCGCCGCCGCGCCGACGGAACCATCGAGGACGTCACGCCGCCTGAGTACAACGCGCGCACCCGCGTTCACGAATACGGAGGTGGCGCCTACCTCGTGCGCAACGGAACCATCTGGTTTGCAAACTTCAACGATCAGCGGCTCTACCGGCAGGAGCCCGACCGTCCACCGGTCGCGATCACGCCGGCGAAGGATATCCGACACGCCGACATGGTGCTCGACGAGCGCCGGAACCGGCTGATTGCCGTGCGCGAGGACCATTCCACCGGTTCGACCTGGGCCGTCAACACCATCGTTTCCCTTGACCTCTCAGCTCCCTCCCCCCTTGCGGGGGAGGGTCGGGGTGGGGGGCTAACCCTCATCGAGGGCAATGACTTCTATTCGACCCCACGGCTCAGTCCAACGGGATCGCATCTGGCGTGGCTCACCTGGAATCACCCGAACATGCCCTGGGACGGGACGGAATTGTGGGTCGCCGCGTTGACCGATGATGGCGGCCTGATGACGCCGCGGAAGGTCGCGGGCGGCGAACGGGAATCGATCTTCCAGCCGACCTGGTCGCCTGACGGCGTGCTCTATTTCGTTTCCGATCGCACCAACTGGTGGAACCTCTACCGCTGGCAGGGCCAAGAGGTCGAGCCGGTGGTGCAGCTGCCGGCCGAGCTCGGGACCCCCTCATGGCTATTCGGGATGAGTACCTATGCCTTCGAGTCCGAGCGCCGGATCGTTTGCCAGGTTCGGTCGAACGGTTTGGGGCGGCTGCTGACGGTCGACCCGCAGGACGAACACCTCCAGAATGTCGACACGCCCTACACGGCGTTCGGACCCTTCATCCAGGCAGGCGCGGGTAAGGCCTTCACGATCGCCGGTTCGCCCACGGAAATGCCGGCCCTGATCGCGGTCGACCTGAAGACCGGGCGGGTCGACGTGATCCGACGGTCCGGCGAGGTGGCCGTCGCGCCTGGTTATCTGTCGATTCCGGAGACGATCGAGTTCCCGACCGAGGGTGGGGTGACCGCCCATGGGTTCTTCTATCCACCCGTGAATCCGGATTATCAAGCGCCGGCGGGCGAGCGGCCGCCGCTGATCGTTTACGTGCACGGCGGTCCGACCGGCTCCGTCTCGAATGCGCTCGACCTTGGCGATCAATTCTGGACGTCGCGCGGCTTCGGCTACCTGGTCGTTAACTACGGCGGCAGCGCGGGGTACGGCCGCGATTACCGGCAGCGCCTCAACGGGCAGTGGGGCGTCGTGGATGTTAACGACAGCGTCAACGCTGCCCGGTACGTGGTCGGCCGCGGCCTGGCTGATGGCAACCGGGTGGCGATCACGGGCGGCAGCGCCGGCGGTTACACCGTGCTGCGGGCCCTAACGTCGACGCATTTCTTCAAGGCCGGAGCCAGCCATTATGGCATCAGCGACCTGGAAGTCTTTCACACCGACACCCACAAGTTTGAGTCGATGTATGACCAGGGTCTGATCGGCCACTGGCCCGAGGAGCGGCACATCTATCGAGAGCGGTCGGCGATTCACTTCCTCGATCGGATTACGGCACCGGTCATCCTCTTTCAAGGACTCGAGGACAAGATCGTGCCGCCGAACCAGGCCGAGCTGATCGTCGCGGCCCTCCGTGGGAGAGGTTTGCCGGTTGCGTACGTCCCCTTCGAAGGCGAGCAACACGGCTTCCGAATCGCGAAGAATATCAAGCGCTCGCTCGAAGGCGAGCTGTATTTCTACTCCCAGGTCTTCGGCTTCTCGCTGGCCGACCCTGTCGAACCGGTGCCGATCGACAACCTCAAGCAGCCCGCTGGAACGACGTAAGCTCGGCCAAACCCCGTTGCAGGTGCCGGTGATCGGGATGGGCACCTGGCAAACCTTCGATACGACGGCCGACCGCACGCCCATCGTCGACGAAGCGCTGTTGGCCGGCATGAACCTGTTTGACTCGTCGCCGATGTACGGGCGGGCCGAGGATACGCTTGCCAAGGCGCTGCACGGCCGCCGAGACCAGGCCATCATCGCGACCAAGATCTGGACGAGCAGCCCCGCGGAAGGCCGGCAACAGGCGGCGCATGCGCTGCGGCTTTTCGGGCGGATCGAGATTTACCAGGTGCACAACCTCGTTAATTGGAAAGCGCAACTCAAGATGCTCGAAGCTCTGAAAGGGGAGGGCAAGGTAGTCGCGGTCGGCGCGACGCACTATGATGCCGGTGCCTTCGACGACCTCTGCGACGTGATGCGCACCGGGCGGCTCGACATGATCCAGGTCCCCTATAACCCGCGTCGGCGGGAGGCGGAGCGCCGAATCTTTCCACTGGCCGCCGAGCTGAGCTTGGGCGTACTCGTGCACAGCCCGCTCCGCAACGGCGTTCTCGACAGCCCGCCGAGTCCCCAGGAGATCAGGGCGTTCGGCGTGAAGACCTGGGCGCAGGCCATCCTCAAGTGGATCGCCAGCGATCGGCGCGTCAGTTGCGTGCTGTCGGCGACCAAGACGGCGGGCCGTCCCGCCGAAAACGCGCAAGCCGGCGACCCGCCGTGGTTCGACGCGGATCAGCGCGAGCGGCTTGTGCACCTCTTCCAGTGAGGCTTGCCCTCCCCCTCTGGGGGAGGGTAGGGTGGGGGCATGAAACGCGAGCAGACATCGGTCTGGATCGACGGGATCGAGCGCCATCTCGAGGATCTGAAGGAGAACGCGTACGAAGGGGCATCGGGCGCTGATCGGCACGCGCTCTACGTCGCGGCCTTCGAGCTGCTCACACCCGTCGCGCTCGATGTTCTGCGACAGGTAAATGCATCGCTACTACGCGGAACCGGCGATGTGTCGGTGCGGGCACCTGGACCGGACCGCGCTGGCGGCTCGATCGGGTCATGGTTGCTGACGTGGCCGGAGCTGTCGACGTCGACGAGTCGATTCACGGGGGAGAGACTCCACCCGGTGACCATCAGCGCCGTCTTTCCGGCTGGCTTCACACATCCGCACCTCGTCGCTGGCGGACCCGTCAATCCGCGTGCCGAGTCGCTGAACGCATGGCCGATGCAGGTAACGTCACCCGAGGACGCTGAGCAGCATCGTCCGGTCCTCTGGGCGATCGCCACCGCCGAGATGCATGACCGAATCTACCAGTCGAGCTGGCGAGTTATACGGGATTAGGCCGCCAAGTCCCTATTGCAATAACGGTCGCATCTCCCCGCCGTGGTAAGAACACGCACCCGGTCGCCCACCAGAGTGGCTGTACTTTCCGTCAACGCACTCCTCTGCGTAGCCGTTTGTTGACTTCCAGAACGATGGAATGCACGGAAAGTAGCTGCAAAAGGATGATGGTGGGGAATTAATCACGTTTCCAGCACAGAAGTTGTAGTGCCATAGATTGGCAGGTGCCCCGCAATAGTTGAACGCAGGGGCAGGAGGTGGGGGCGGGGGTGGAGGCGCCGGCTTTGCAGCGACAACTACGGCGACCGGCGCCTGCTTTGGTTTCGGGGTGGGCGCTAGAGTCGGAGCCGGAGTCGCGGTGGGATGCGCGGTCGCTGAGGTCGCAGCGACAGGGGATCCACTAATTGGGGCGACAGGCGCACTCGCTTGGCTACCAGAACCGGAATCACAAGCGGCAAGAAGGACGGCCGCGAATGCAATCGGGAAAGCGACGCGAAGCACGCGATTAATTCCGTTCATAAGCGTCCCCCTAAGACGGCCTCGGTTTAGCCGCCGCTTGCGTTTTGGCGCTAGGCGATTGGCGTCGTGCGACTTGGCGTAGCCGCGGTCGGTGCCGGAGGGGCCACCGGACCGCCATACACGTTATGGATGATGGTCTGTTGTGGGCTGGGGTTTCCAAACGACATGGCCAGGAAAATGACCCAGCCGATGAATGTCCAACCCAAGAAGAAGTTGAGAATGGCGATCATGGCCGTATTGTGGTGATGGCGCAATGCCGCGATGATGGTCGGCAGAAAGTAAAGCGCCCCTAGGATCACGAACAAGATCACGACACCGAAGCTCGCTCCTGCAGCAGCGCCGGTCGAATCGTCCCCCGCTAGGAACACAAGGGCGACTGCCAGGGCAGGTACGATCAAGGCCAAATTCCAGACGCTGACAACAGGAGTGCGCATGATGATCCTTCCTTTCTCTAGTGGAACAAGTAGTCCCGACCTCCAGAAGGAAGGTGAAAGGGGGCCGCTATTTAGGCCAGAGGCCTCAGCCTGCGCGACACTGAGTGATCTGTCAATAGTTTTGCTACCTAATGTCTCTAACTAAGGTGTATTCACAAACACACAAGAGCGCGGTCACGGCATGAATGGAGGTCGGGAAGGAATGTGGGGAACTTGGATTAGCCGCCGAGGTAGGCCTTCTGCACCTCTGGGTTGCGGCGTAGCGTTGCGCCGGTGCCGCTGAGCAGGATCCGGCCGGTCTCGACAACGTAGGCTCGGTCCGCGATCTCGAGCGCGCGTAGCGCGTTCTGCTCCACCAGCAGGATGGTGACGCCCTCGTTGTGGATCCGCTGGATAACCTCGAAGACGGTGTCGACCATTTGCGGCGCCAGCCCCAAAGACGGTTCGTCCAGGAGCAACAGCCTCGGGTGCGCCAGCAGGCCGCGCGCGATCGCTAGGATCTGCTGCTCACCTCCGGATAGCTGTCCGGCCGGAAGGTTATGCCTTTGACCCAGGATCGGGAACTGCTTCATCAGGTCGTCTATTTCGCGATGCGCCCTGGCCCGGTCGCGCCGAGCCCAGGCGCCCAATTCCATGTTCTCGCGCACGGTGAGCCGGGCAAGGATTTCGCGGCCTTCGGGCACCTGTGCCAACCCGGCTCGGACGATCTTGTCGGGCGCCGCAGTGGTGAGATCGAGGTCGCCGAACCGCGCGGTCCCGGCGTGTGGCCGGAGTACGCCCGAAAGCGTGTTGAGGATGGTGGACTTTCCGGCGCCGTTCGCACCGATGAGGGCGACAATTTCGCCCTTCCCCACACCGAAGGAAACACCGCGGACGGCTTTGATCGCGCCGTAGGAAACTTCGAGGTCCCGCACGTCGAGCAGGGGAGAGGCAGGCTCGGCCGAGGCCGCCGGCTTCGGGGTGGCGGCGATGTCCATCTCTTCCGAACCCGGGACGTGGGTTGCACCCTTGGGCGCGTGAGTCCCGAGGTACGCGGTTACCACGGCGGGGTCATTGGAGACGGTCCCGGGAGCTCCGTCGGCGATTTTCCGGCCGAAGTTGAGCACCACGATCCGCTGGCAAACGCCCATAACCAGCCGCATATCGTGATCGATCAATAGAACGGTCAAGCCATCCGCATTGAGTTGCTGGATCAACTCTCGCACCCGGTCTTTCTCGGCAGGGTTCATGCCCGCGGCCGGTTCGTCGAGGATGAGAAGCTTCGGCTTGAGGGCGAGCGCACGCGCGACTTCCAGGCGGCGCT
>VBHO01000181.1:0-12393 GCA_005882045.1 Chloroflexota bacterium
GTCTCAACGACATAGGCGCGGTCCGCGAGCTCGAGCGCGCGGAGCGCGTTCTGCTCGACCAGCAGGATGGTGACGCCCTCGTTGTGGATCCGCTGGATGACATCGAAGACGGTGTCCACCATTTGCGGCGCGAGCCCGAGTGACGGTTCATCGAGGAGCAAGAGTCGTGGCCGAGCCAGCAGGCCGCGGGCGATCGCCAGGATCTGCTGCTCGCCGCCGGACAGCTGTCCGGCGGGAAGGTTGTGCCGCTGACCAAGGATCGGAAACTGCTTCATCAAATCGGCGATTTCGCGATGTGCCCTGGCCCGGTCGTGCCGCGCCCAGGCGCCCAATTCCATGTTCTCGCGCACGGTGAGCCGGGCCAAGATCTCGCGCCCCTCCGGGACCTGAGCCAAGCCAGCGCGAACGATCTTGTCTGGCGCCGCGGTTGTGAGATCGAGGTCTCCGAACTGCGCGGTCCCGGCGTGTGGCCGGAGCACGCCCGAAAGCGTGTTGAGGATGGTGGACTTTCCGGCGCCGTTCGCACCGATGAGTGCGACAATTTCGCCCTTCCCCACACCGAAGGAGACACCGCGGACGGCTTTGATCGCGCCGTACGCAACTTCGAGGTCCCGCACTTCGAGAAGGGGAGAGGCCAGCTCGGCTGAGGCCGCCGGCTTCGGGCTGGCGGCGATGTCCATCTCTTCCGACCCCGGGACGTGGGTTGCGCCCTTGGGCGCGTGAGTCCCGAGGTACGCGGTTACCACGGCGGGGTCATTGGATACGGTCGCGGGCGGTCCGTCGGCGATCTTCCGACCGAAGTTGAGCACCACGATCCGCTGGCACACGCCCATCACCAGGCGCATGTCGTGGTCGATCAACAGCACGGTCAAACCGTCCGCGTTGAGTTGCTGGATCAGCTCTCGCACCCGGTCTTTCTCGGCAGGGTTCATGCCGGCGGCCGGTTCGTCGAGGATGAGGAGCTTCGGCTTGAGGGCGAGCGCCCGCGCGACTTCCAGGCGGCGCTGATCGCCGTACGAAAGTGTCGACGCTCGCCGATCGCCGAGTAGGTCCGGATTGAGGCCAACCGTCTGCAGCAGCGCACGGGCCTCATCGAGACGCCGATCATCAAGGCGCATCAACGGCCGCAGCGGGAGCAGTTGCTGCAACGTGTCATCGCGCCGGCGCGTGTGCATCCCGATCAGAACGTTTTCAGCAGCGGTTAGGTTGCGATAGAGGCGAAGGGTCTGGAAGGTCCGGGCGATGCCGAGGCCTGCGATCGCGTGCGGCGGACGTCTTGCCAGCTCAGCCGCGCCCCCAGGGGATGTGAGCCGCATGCTGCCGCTCTGCGATCGGATATAGCCGGTCACCAGGTTGACGAGCGTCGTCTTGCCCGCGCCGTTGGGCCCGATCAGGCCGAAGATGGTGCCTTCTTCGATCTCTAGCGAAACACCATCGACGGCATGTACGCCGCCGAAGTGACGCCGAACGTCAGTGAGCTGTAGCAGGGCGCTCACGCGCTCTCCAGCGGGTCCACCAGCGCGGCCGGATGATGGCGAGGCCGCCGCGACCGACGATGCCCTGCGGCCGGAAGATGATGACGAGAATCAGGATGATGCCGTTGACGACGTCGCGATAGGCGGCAAACTGGCGCACGATCTCGGGCAGTGCCGTGAGGAAAACCGCTCCCACGATCGGGCCGAACACGTTGGTCGTCCCGCCGACGACGGCGAAGGTGAGGATCTGGATGGTGCGGGTGATGCCGTACTCCGTGGGGTCGACGAAGAAATTGATGTGGGTTTCCAGCGCGCCCGCGTAACCGGCGAGCACGGCGCTGATGATGAACGCGATCATCTTGTAGAGCGGCACGTTGATCCCATTGCTCGAGGCGGCCAGCTCGTCCTCGCGGATCGCGGACCATGCCTGTCCGAGCCGGGTGCGGGTGAGCCGCCACACGATGTAGGCGAGGATCGGCAGGGAGATCAGGATCGGCACGATGCCGCCCAGTGGGTCAGCGCTCGGATTCTTAAGGCCCTGGCCCTCGCCGGTGATCGGCACATTGAGGATGACGCCCAGGCGCAGCGCTTCAACGAAGCCGATGGTGGCGATCGCCAGGAAGACGCCGCGCAACCGCAGCACAGGCAGGCCAACCACAACGCTGACCATGCCGGCCAACAGGGCGCCGACGAGCATGTTCAGCGGGAGGGGTGTGGGTAGATACAGGCTCATGATGACGGTGGTGTAGGCGCCAATCGCCATGAAACCGGCGTTGGCCAGCGTCAGCTGGCCGGAGTAGAAGGTCACGAAGATCGCGATGGCGAGGATGGCGTTGATACCGATCTGGGCAATCAGCAGCTCGTGCTGGTTGTAGAAGCCGACCGGGTTGGTGAAGAGTTCAACGAAGAAATCCATGGCGACCTAGTGCGCCACTAGAGCCGCTCTCGCAACCTGGCGCCGAAAAGCCCCTGCGGCCGCAGTACGAGCACCAGGAAGAGTGCGGCAAAGGCCACTCCGGCCTCGACGTTGCTGCCAAAACGCACGAAGGCGAGCACCTCGATCAACCCCAGCAGGTAACCGCCCAGGACGGCGCCGGGGATGCTGCCCATGCCGCCGAGCACGATGACCGCGAGGCCCTTCAGCTCGACCTGGTCGCGCCCGATGTAGGGCCCGATGTCAGAGATGGCCAGCCCGAAGAGAAGCCCGGCGAGGCCGCCAAGCGCCGAGGAAAGGAAGAGGGTCGAGGCGAAGATGCGGTCGACGTTGATGCCCAGCAAAGTCGCCGCGCGCCGGTTCTCGGCCACGGCGCGCAGGGCGCGGCCGATCTGGGTGAAACGGATCACGTAGCCGAGCACCAGCATCAGCACCACGGAGGTGACGAGAATGCCGAGCTTGGTGCCCTCGATGGTGAGGCCTGCGAGATGGTAGGTCGGGTTGGGAACGGTTCCGGCGGGGAATCGCACTGAGTTGGCCCCGTCCTGCCAGAGCCAGCTAAAGAGCGTGCCCGGCGTTGCTTGCTCGACGATGGCGACGAAGATCAACGCCAGCCCGATGGTGGAGATCAGGGCCGAAATCGGGGGCGCATTCCGCCGACGCAGTGGGCGAAGGGCGACGAACTCGATCAGCAGGCCGAGCAGCCCGCAGACGAGGATGGCGATGACGGCCGCGGGTAGAAACGGCATTCCGTGCAGCGCAACGAGCGAGTAGGTGATGACCGCGCCCAACATGAACACCGCAGAATGCGCGAGGTTGAGCACGTCGAGCACGCCGAAGACGAGCGTGTAACCGACGGCGAAGAGCGCGTAGATCGACCCAATAAAGATCGCGTTGAGGACCTGTTGGGTCAACGCGGTCTAGCTAGGGTTTACTGATGCCAGCAGGTTGAACCCACCTTTTCCATCCATCAGGATCACCCAGACGGTCTGCTTGACGTCGTGCGCGCTGGTGAACTGGAATGGGCCGAGCGGTGTCTGGATGTTGACCGTCTCCATCGCGTCGCGGAGCTTGCTGCGGTCGCCCGCGACATCGCTGAAGGTCAGGTTGGCCCGTTTGGCCGCGTCGGCCAGGATCAGGATGGCCGCATAGCCCTGCGCGGCGAATTGATCCGGGTCGCTGCTGTATTTGGCCCGGTAGGCCTTCACGAACTCCGCGTTCGATGGGAAGGTGTTATCCAGGTACCAGGCGCTGCCGCTCTCGGCGCCCTGTCCCGCTGTTCCGGCTTGCTTCGAGACGACCGCGGTATTGAAACCGTTGCCGCCGAGGAACTGACCGGTGAAGCCTTGCTTGCGAGCCTCGATCATGATCTTGGCCGGAATTCCGCCGAGGCTGGTAATGAAGATCACCTCAGGCTTCTTCGAGAGCGCCTGCGTGACCGGCGTTGCGAAATCCGCGGTCGTCTTGCTGAACTGAATCGTGTCCAACAGGGTGATCCCGTACTGATCGACGGTCTTCGTCACGATGGTGCCGCCGTCCTTCGAAAACTTGTCGTCGTTCGCGACCATCAGGACACCGGTCTTCGGATGTGCCTTAGCGGCGTAGATCTTGATGTTGGTGGGGATGGCCGTCTCTTCGCCGAGGCTATCGCGGAAGACGTACCTGCACGGATCGGTCTTGGGGAAGTTACAGTCGGGCACGATGTGGATGCCCGTGGTGCTTACCGCGAGGATCGGGATCTTGAAGCTTTCCGCCAGCGGGTGCACGGCCACGGCCGAGTTCGAGAGGGTCGGGCCAAGGAGCGCGAGCAAGTTTCCCTGCTGAATGAGGGTCTGGGCCACCTGTGCGGACTGGGCCTTGTCCGACCCATCATCGCGGGTGTCGAGCGCGAGCTTCGCGCCGTTGACGCCGCCCGAGTTGTTGATCGTCTCGACGGCCAGGTCTGCGCCCTTCTTGGAGCTCGGACCGTAGACACCGCCGGCGCCGGTCAGCGAGAGGATGGCGCCGAGCTGGATGGTTTTTCCCTGGTACGAGGCGGTGCCGCCACCGGTCGACGTCGTGCCCCCGCAGGCCGCCAGTGCCAGTGCCAACGCGATCGTAATCCCCCGAGCCGCGCTTCTCATCAACCTCTCACTCCTTTCTCTCCCTAAGGAATCTGCGCTCAGCTTAATCGGTTCACGAGGCGTCACGCGGTGGGCTCTCCTTAGGGTCCGGCCCGGGCCGCTGGGCTGCCCTCGCCTTCTCGAAGCAGGATCGGCAGAGCTTGAGGACCGTCAGCGGCCCGCGCTCGGCGAAGACGCGGCGCCCGCAGTGGGTGCAGATGAACTCTTGCTTGGGCATGGCGGTCTAACCCGTTGCGCCGAGTTGGCGCAACAGCCGGCGCCCGGCGGGATCCTTGAGTTGCTGGGGCCGGTTGGTCAGGTAGGCGATGAAGGTCTCGAAGTCGAGGTCGTACTGCCGCCCGTCATGCCGCAACCGGACCCGGTCGTGTTCGACCTCGGCGTCGATCGCCTCGCCCTCCTCGTGCGCGGCGAAGAGCCCGAAGGCGACGCGCCAGCGCAACTGGGCCTGGCGCTCGCGGGCCGTCATCGGGACCTCGATGTCATCGGCATGGATGGCGTACTCGCGCGCCAGGTGCCAGATCTCGAGGCGGAGTGGATAGGGGCCGACGCTGGTCTGGATCCGGGCGTTAAGTCCGAGGGCGCCCCAAGCCCGGCGAACCCGTTCCTGGCGGGCCTCCCATTCCTGCAGGACCTCCAGCGGAGGCATCGCCCGCCGGACGCGAACGCCCCGAGCGTTCCAACCCGTGAGCCCACCGCTCGCCGCTGGCAGACGGTCCAGGGTCTCGTCGAGGCAGGCCTGGTCGTAGACCTCGTCGGTGCTCAGATGGGCGACGACATCCTTGACGCTCCAGCCTCGGCAGTGGCTGCGTGCCGACCATCCGCGCTCGTCCAGACCGCGCAGGTGCGCCCGAAGCCGCCGGATCTCGCGGTCATAGGCCGGAAACGGATTAGCGCTTTTTGGGCCGAGGACTCTTGCGCTTGCCGTGGGTGGCCTTTGGCGTGGCTGGTTGCTTGACGTCCCGTGGACCCTCAATGGCGCCTAGGGCCGCCAACGCGATATTCGTTTCCGAGGACGAGGTCTCGGTGGCCAGCTCCGCGCCCTCGAAGAAACGGGCCTCGAGCTCCTCGCCGATGCGTTGGATGGCATTCTCGTGATGGGGTTTCTTGGAACCCCCACCCTTCACTCCCCCAGAGGGGGAGGGTGATTTTGATTTCTTTGGGGCCGCCTTCTTGGCCATCAGGCCAATTCTAGGATGGCTTGGGCGAGCCCGCCGGCGAACCGGACGGCGTTGGCGAACTGCTCGGGACCGGGGTGGGACTGGGGCTCGGCGTAATCCCGCTGGGCACAATCGATGGCAATGGCGAGAGCAGGTCGCTGGGGGAAGGCGTTGGGCTGGGGGAGGGGGTCGGGGCTGGCTTGCATTCGGTGCCTGGCAGGTAGAGATCCTTCTCGGCACTGGTGCTCGAGCCCGAGGACGGTGAGGGTGAGGGTGAGGATGACGGCGTTACGTTGGCGTTGCTCGCGCACGGCGGCCCATCGATCAGGCCATCGGGACGCTTGAACGTCTCAACGTTGAAGTGTGCCTGGGTCAAGCCGTTGTTGATGAAATCCTTGAGCACGGAACTTCCGACCATGGTGCCGTAGACCCCGTTCATGTCCTGGTTGCCAGGACCGGTGTGTCCAACCCAGGCGCCGATCACCAGGTTGGGCGCGTACGCCATCATCCAGGCGTCGCGGTAGTTGTTCGTGGTTCCCGACTTGCCGGCGAACGGCTTCTTCCAGCCCAGGTTCCATTGGCTCGAGTAGTCCTTGAGGATGTAGGTGATCAGGTACGCCTCCTGGGCGCTGATGACCTGCTTGCCTCCGGGCGCACTCGGCTTATCCAGCGTGTTGCCGTCTTTGTCCTTGACTTCGAGGACGGATACCGGGTCGTGGCGCACTCCACCAGTCGCGAAGACGCCATACCCGACCGCATGGTCGAGCATGCGGACTTCGCTGGATCCGATCGCGGTCGTCACCTCGCTCTTGAGCTGGGTGGTGATGCCCATGTCGTGCGCGAAATTGACGACGTTGTCGACGCCGGCGGTCTGCATCGTTTCCAGCGCCGGGATGTTCCGTGACAGCAGCAGCGCCTGGTGCGCCGTGATCATGCCCATGTCACGGAAGTCGAAGTCATGGAACTGGCCGCCGGCGAAATGACGCGACGTATCGTCGAGCATGTTGCCCATCGTGAGCTTGTGCGACCGGAACGCCTGCTCGTACGCGTACGGCTTGAAGGATGAGCCCGGTTGGCGCAGGCCGGTCACGACGTTGAACTGGCCTTTGATGTTGTCGTTGAGGAAATCGGCGGAGCCGACCATCGCCAGGATCTCGCCCGTTTTCGGATCCATCGCCAGGAAGTCACCATTGTCGGCACCCAGCGGCCCCAACTTCTGCTGGCCGACGGCCACCGCCTGCTCGGCGGCCTTCTGCAGGTTGAGGTCGAGCGTAGTCTTCACCGAGAAGCCGCCCTTGTTTACTGCGGACGGGCCATAGGTGCTCTCCAGCTGCTCGAACACGTAGTCGACGAAGTGCGGCGCCTGGCTGCTCCGGTTCTCCTTGAAGACCAGCTTGAGTGGTTCGTTCTTCGCCTGCTCGGCCTGGGCGGCGCTGATCATGTCGTTGTTCACCATGGCATCGAGCACGACCGCCTGCCGGGCGAGCGCCCGGTCCTTGTGGAGCGCCGGGTCGAAATAGGTGGGGCCGTTCGGCAGGCCGGCGAGCAGGGCGGCCTCCCCGAGGGTCAGATCCTTGGCATGCTTCCCGAAATAGACCTCGGCGGCGGCCTCGACGCCGGTCGCCCGGTGCCCGTAATAGATGCTGTTCAGGTACAGCCTCAAGATCTCGTCCTTGCTGTACTTCGATTCCAGGGCGGTCGCCACCATGGCCTCGCGCAGCTTGCGCAGGATCGTCTTCTTGGGCGATTGCAGGATCGCGATCTTGGCCAGTTGCTCGGTGATGGTGCTGGCGCCTTGCTGCGGGCGGCGGGTGATGACATCGACGACGCCGGCCTTGATGACGCGGCCCCAGTCGACGCCATGGTGCTGGAAGAAGTGCCTGTCCTCCACGGCGATCGTCGCGTTGCGGAGATTGGGACTGATTTCGTTCAACTTGACCGGGATCACGCGGACGCCCTCCGCGTTGCGCTGCTCGATCAGAGTGCCATGGCGGTCGACGATCTGGATGTCGCCGCCCGCCAGGTCCAGCCGGCTCGGATCGGGGAGGGTGGCGAAGGCATACGCGAAGGTGCCGAGGACCAACAACAGGATCAGGGCCGCGACGATGCCGACCAGCGTCATCCAGTGCCGCCGGACCTTGAGCCAGTCGAGCCGATCCTGCAACCAGCCGCGCGACCGTGCGGCCGAGGCGCGCCTGCGCGGCGTCAGTGAGGGGGACGGATCCTCAGGCATCGGCGGGCGCGGGCCGGTGACGGGCCCGCCCTTCGGTGGAGTCGGCTTGCGGGTCTCTATCGCTTCTTCGAGACGGCCGCGTGCCCGCGCTCGGGCGGGGTGCTCGCGCCGCTGACCAGCCGGCGTGCGTAGCCGGCCGCCAGCGCGGTGAGCGCGGCCTCGGCGGCGCTGACCAGCAGGCGCCGCCCGATGCCCTCCTTGGATTGGACTTCGAGCTTCTTTTTGCCATCCGCCTTCACGATGCGCTTCTGAGCGGAGGCCCAGGCCTGCGCGTCATTGCGGAAATCGTCCAACCGCTCGCGCAGGTCATTCAATTTGAGTTTGCGAACGAGCTGCTCGGCGGGTGACCGACGACGTCGTGTGCGATAGCCGAACACGGCAAAGCCGGTGGCGGCCAGGATCGCCGCACCGATTGCGAACTGAAGGGCGCGGTTGGTCTGAAGTTGGGTCTTGAGATCAAGGTTGCGCTTCGCGCGCAACTGCAGCGCTTCCAGGGTTTGCCCGAGGTGGGCGCGGGTCTGCTCTACTTCCCGTTTCGCTTCAGTACTGTTTTGGCCCACTCGGCATCCTCCTTTAGCGTGGTCATCGTCTTGGGCGGCGCTCCGATCTTCAGCATGCCCTTACCTATCAGCCCGAGAATGACGGCAAGGATCAGGAACAGCACCGTTTCGATCCCGGCGACCAGCGCGTGAGCCGGAATGACCAGCGCGATCGTAACCAGCAGCATGATAAAGAAGAGCAGGCCGCAAAAGGCCGCGATCCCGAGGAACACCGCCGCTTTTAGATTGCTCGCGAGCATCTCCTTGATCTCGATCTTGGCGAGCTGAATTTCCTGCTGGACGAGACGTACTGTGTCCTCGACAGCCACCCGGGCAAGATCGATCAGGCCACGACGGCCGTGACCGTTGGTCGCGTTCGCCGAATCCGTGGCCGAAGCCCGGGGAACAGAATCCATAACGCCCTCCTTCCTTCCTTGAGCGCCGCAGATCGATACTAGGCTGTAAACATTATAGTGGGTATGTCGGCTAAACTGCCAATCATGGAGCACATTCGTCGTTCCGAAGCCTCGAACGACCCGGTGATTCCGAACCCCGGTCAGCCCGAGGTGCCGGGTGCGCAGCCGCCGGAGCTTGCGCCTGGGCTGCCGGAGCCGGAGATCCAGGAACCGCCCCCAGCGCCGGTCGAAGTTCCGGAACCTGGGGTCAACCAGCCGCAAGCGCCCGGCAGCTAGCCTCGGTTGCCGCGGAGGGTCGCAATCTTTGCCCGAAAGGGCAGCGATTTCACTTGACGTCGCCCTCGCCGTCGCGGAAACTCTCATCGAATCCCAATCGGGCTCATTCGGGCCTTTAAGGACCCAGGAGAGGAGATGAGAAGCCGCCGCCTGATATTGCCTGCCCTCGCGCTCTCGTCGCTCGTCGCCAACATATTCGTGGGAGCACTCTCGGCCGGGGCGAGCTCCGGCCCAGGGACGTACCTCATCGGTGTCGATGCCGCGGGCCCGACCGGCCATAACTTCGAGTACGTCGACTTTTTCCCTCGTGGCCAGGTGCTAGCGACCGATCCCCAGGCGGTGGTAGGCAACGGGGCCGTCCTCGACTTCCGCTACAATTTCGGGTCGCTTGACGGCCTGCACACGGCAACACTTCTGCCGTTTGGCGTGACGCCCGGCCAGGCATGGCAGCAGCAGCCCCTGGTAACAGGAGACGAGCAAGAATCAGCGCCGCCACCCAACCTTATCCTCAACTCAAGCGTGCTCTTCCAGAACCCCGCGAACTGTGGGGACGCCGCCAACCCCTGCCTCTACACCGGCGCCGCCGAAGTCAACTCTGGGGCGCTGCCGGCGTTTACGCCCAGCGCAGACTTCTTCGTCAAGATCAGTCTGCCCACGTCGCAACCAGCCACAGTGCACTACGTCTGCCTGATACATCCTGGGATGCAAGGCAACCTCAAGGTGGTGCCTGGCACCGGCTCAAGTCCCGCCGCCTTTGCCTCCAATGCCGGCAGCCAGTGGGCGACCGATACCGCTGGTGCGTTCGCCGCTGAGAGCCAGGTGAACACCACCGCAACCAACCCGAACGGAGACGGCACGAACACCGTCACGATGACGGCGGGCACCGCCACGCCCTTCGTCGAAGTCGCGGAGATGCTGCCCTGGAACGTGACCATTCACCCGGGCGACACGGTGAAGTGGGTCACGTTGACACAAAAGGATCCGCACACGGTCAGCTTCCCTGACCTGCAAGAAAGCTTCAGCCCGCAGGATCCGATCCAACCGGTATGCGAGGGAGCCGCTGGCGACACGCCGGCAACCGGCCCACCACCCGGGTTTGGCTGCGGGGGCAGCCCGGTGGAATTTGCACTCGATCTGTTCCCTCAGGGCCCGACGCAGATCACCGACTCCACCACCCGGGCGAGCTCAGGGGTCATCGCGACCTTCGGGGGGCTGCCGGATCGGTACAGCTTCTCGTTCCCCAACGTGGGAACCTATTCCTACCAATGCCGGATTCACGACCACATGAACGGCACGATTACGGTTGCGCGATGACCCACAGCTTGGCCTGAGAGCCCCGCTGACCGGAGGCCCTGCCCGAGCAGGGCCTCCATCCCGGCCGCAAGGCCAATAATGAGGGTGTGATCCGGCCGATTCCTGGCGTTCGCGGCGCACACGCGTTCGTGCACAGCAGCGACGAAGGGATCGCCATCATCGATCCCGGCTACACGAGCAGCTTTCGGGCGGTGCTTCGATTCGTCGAAGAGGACACCCTGGGTCAGATCGACTGGGTGATCCTGACGCACCACCACATCGACCATGCGGGGGCGGCGTTCGCGCTCTGTCAGGCGACCGGCGCGCGGCTGGCGGTGCATCGCGACGATGCGCCGTACTTGCAGCGTGGCCGCCCGCGCAACCGAATGACCTTGTGGGGTATGGCGGAGCGGCTGCCGGCGCGGCTCGCGAGCTATGTCGTCAGCACCGCCCCCGGTGAGCCGCGGCTCCTCGAGGATGGCGACGTCATCGCCGGGCTGAGGGTCGTGCACGGCCCAGGTCACACCCCGGGCAGCATCTGTCTCTACTCCGAGTCGCAGTCCGCCCTCTTTCTCGGCGACGTGCTGAACAACGAGCGTGGGATCCGTACGCCACCCTGGACCGTCAACCATTCGCACCGGCGGGCCCGGCTGGCGCCACAGCGGCTCGAAGGGTTGCGCTTCGAGCAGGCCTACTTCGGCCATGGGACGTCCATCCTTGCAGGTGCGGACCAGCGGGTGCTCGTATTCCTGACGCACCGCCGGCTGGTGCCGGCGCACGCGACCGGCCAGTCCTAGCGCAGCATATTTCGGCCGTCGACCAGGCCAAGGTCGACCCCGAGCAGCGGAGCGAGCGTCGGGGCCCAGTCGGCGAGATGAGGTCGCCGCGCCGCGATCGCGCTAGCGATCCTGCCGACCGCGGGGTCGCCGCCACCGACCAGCGCGACGGTCCGGGCCGTGATCGGTGCACCGTGGAAGCCACCGCTGGAATACCTGGGCGCCGCGACGATGCGACCCGGTTTCAAGCCCGCGACCATGACCGAGTCATTCGATCGCACCCAGGTCTCGACCCCGTCGATGCGCAACAGCGCCTTGCCGGCACGGTGTGGATCGACTCCGGGCTTGAGGTGGATGAGCGCGGAACCACCATCCGGGATGTAGGCGTCCCACCCTCCGTCGGTGCCATTGGCCATGGGGTCGACCGGCGGCGAAGAGTCCCGCGGCTGCATGTCGTGATCCGAAACGACCACGATCACGGTGTCAGCCCAGTTACTCGCCAGCGCATCGAGCACCACGCCGACGACCTGATCGGTTGCCCGGTAGCAGGCTCGGGCGGCCTCGCTTTCAGGGCCGTAGTCGTGTCCGATCGTGTCGGCTTCATTCACGTGGCCGAAGACAAACCCAAGACTCGAATGGGGTAGGACGGCAGCATTCACTGGGTAGCCATGCGCGTCGAGGTCCGTCCCGGGTGGAATGACGCCATCCGGCGGCCATCGCCGGTCGGCCGAGCCGGTGCAGAGGAGGCCGCGATCGTCGGCAACGATGGCGGCGGTACGAACCCCAGTCGCGTGGCAGGCATCAAAGATGCTCGCTACCCGCGGCGTCTCGACGCCGGCCCAGTCGGGCAGCCGCGCAAACCGCCACGAGGTGGTCAGGACTCCGTGGGTGGCCGGCTTGCAGCCGGTGAGCAGGGAGCAGAAACCGGGGTCGGTCGAAGATGGGAGATCCGTGACGCCGCCGTCCGGCGCTCGCCCGCCTCCCCGGGCCAGGTCCCAGAGTCGAGGCGTCAGCTCCGGACTGATCGCCCGATGGGGGAAGCCGTCCAGGCCGAGCATTACCGCGCGGGTCACCGGCCTATTCTGACGTGCGTGCTGCCGCCCGACTTCCGCGACGCGCTCGACGGCGCCGATACGCTGCTGGTCAGCTCGCGTGAGGCCGGGCGGGAGCG